>NZ_JAMYRZ010000001.1:187500-587109 GCF_040321675.1 Mesorhizobium sp. M0296 | reverse complement strand
GTCCAACGGTCAGACCGAGGGCCAGATCACCAAGCTCAAGCTCGTGAAACGCCAAATGTATGGCCGAGGAAAACTCGACCTGCTTCAGGCGCGCGTCATCGGCGCTGGCTAGGTTCAATCATCACCAAAAGTGCGTCAGAGCCAATATTGGACGCCGAAACACAGCGAAGCGCCTACCTTGAACCCATAACCGTTCGGATTGCGGGTCGTACTTGAAGCTGCGAAGATTGGGCGTTCGCTTAGCGATGTACTGGAAGGCATCTTATGCCAGTTGTTCGGGTGGAGCGGCGGCTCGGTGCGATCATGGCCGTCGACATCGTGGCCTATTCACGCCTGCTCGAAGCAGATGAGGCCCGTACACTCGCGTCGATCAGGACCCTTCGCTCCCAAGTGGTAGACCCGCTGATCGCAGACCAGAGGGGCCGTGTTGCCAAACTAATGGGCGATGGCGCAATCGTGGAGTTTGGCTCCGTTGTTGAGGCCGTAGCCTGTGCCGTCTCAATGCAGGAAGGGACGGCGGCGCATCAGCGAGAGGTCCCGCCCGAGAGCCGCATCGTGTTCCGCATCGGCATCAACGTCGGTGACGTTGTCGTGGAGGACGGCGACCTGCTCGGGGATGGCGTCAACATCGCGGCACGGCTTGAGGCACTGGCGGAGCCTGGGGGCATTTGCATTGCCGATGCGGTGCAGAAGCAGCTGGCCGGCAAGACTGACTTCGCCTTTGAAGACACCGGCGAGCGCAAGCTGAAGAACATCGCGCAGCCGGTCCGCGTTTGGCGATGGTCCAAAGCCCCAACGACCGTCGCAGCCTCAAATGCGCCACTGCCCTTGCCCGACAGACCGTCGATCGCAGTGCTTCCCCTCGACAACCTGAGCGGTCAGCCCGAGGAGACATACTTCAGCGATGGGATCACCGAAGACATCATCACCGGACTTGCGCGTTTCCGCTCGCTCTTCGTCATCGCCCGCAATTCCTCCTTCGCCTTCCGTGGCAAAGCGATCGAGATGGCGGAAATCGGACGTCGGCTCGGCGTGTCTTACCTTCTCGAAGGCAGTGTGCGGCGGGCCGGCTTACGGTTGCGGATCAGCGCGCAGTTGATCGAGGCGGCGACCGGCGCGCATCTTTGGGCTGAGCGCTACGATCGCAGTCTCGACGACATCTTCGCGGTGCAGGAAGAAGTTGCGCAGAGCATTGTGTCGACGCTGGTCGGGCGAATTGAGGATGCAAGGCTCCAACAAGTGCTGCAAAGGCCGACGGCCAGCCTGGCAGCCTACGACTACTTGTTGCGCGGTATTGCCCACTTCGGTGGCGATACGAAAGCTGCAATGCAGCAAGCCCTTGAGATGTTCGAAAAGGCGATTGCTCTCGATGCCCGGTATGCCATTGCGCATTCGTATTGTGCAATCGTGAAGGTGGCACAGAACGGTCACGGCTCCGCACCGGTCGAGGTCCTGGACGGGGCATTCGTCGAGGCAAAGCACGCCATCGAACTTGACCCCCTGGAGAGCCGCTGCCACCGCATACTATCGACCATCTGCTTCTACCTCCGTGAGTACGACCAAGCCGAGCAACACCTCGGAAGGGCATTCGAACTAAACCCCAACGATGCAGACGGACTGCTCATGAAGGGTCGGTTGATGACCTGTCGTGGGCGACACGAAGAGGCATTGACTTGTTTGGAGGCAGCCGATCGCCTCAATCCACTGCGTTCTCGCTGGTCCCGTCCTTTGTCCGGCATCGCCCTTTTTTCCCTTCGGCGCTTTGAAGAGGCCGTCCATGCGTTCAAACTGACGCCGGTGCCAACCCCATGGTCGGTCGCGCGGCTCGCGGCGTGCTACGCCCAGCTTGGTCGGACAGCAGAGGCACAGGCAGCCGTGGCGGAGGTCCTGCGGCTGCAGCCCGATTTCTCGACGGTCGAATACATGCGCAAGAGCGTTTTCCTTGAACACGCCGATGACCGAGAGCTTCTCCGCGAAGGACTGACCAAGGCGGGATTGCCGGCGTGAGTTGGCCGTGCCAGAGCAGTTGGTGGCTACCGTGGTAACGGTCGTTCCCTCTTGTCGTGTCACACGACCGGGCCAAGGCACTACACCAAACCGACTTTGAAATCATCGAGAGCCTGGCCCAATTCCGGCGCGCCGAGGAGCGTCACAACGCGCTTCGCCTGTAGCTTTCCGATCGAACGATCGTAGATGGCGAGATTGGTCGCGCCATTGAGGCGCGAGGGGTAAATGATCCCGTCAGGCTTAGACGGGTGCTCGTGAAACGCCAGCGACCACCAGCGCGCCAAGTTCTGGCGCTGTGCCCGAACGACGTCGGCGGGTACACCCATTCTGACGGCATTGTCATCTCTGAGGTCGACGAGGTGAAGCTCCGCAGTTGTCGCGATCTCCGCATAACGCCGTTGTGTCAGTTCCACCTCATCGATCGGGAGGTCGTCGAATGGTCCTTCGCGCCGATCTCGGAGCAAGGTCTCGAGGAAGCAAACCTTCAGGGAGTCGCCGAGGTAGAGAACGCCAAAACGGTTGGCAGCAACACGACGCCGTGGATCGCTGAAACGGCTCGCCGACTTCCCGTATCCGAGGGGATCAAGATAGGTGCTCCAGTAGATCCGACCGAATGTCCGCCCCGGCGGTATGGTCTCGATCTCGAGCGCGCCCGAAATCGGGTGGAGGTGGAACGTCGGGCGTTCAGTCGAAATCGCCCCTGGCTATGCCTTCCGCCGCGGCCAACACCGAGCCGTCATCGCCTTGTTGAAGGGCTCGGAGTGCCGTCCGCCCATCGAGCGCGCCATGGCGCGCCACCAGAAACCGATAGACGGCCCAAGCACTATTGCCCAACATCGCATGGAGCGCCGGCAAGGCCCCGAAGGGCCGGCCATGCTTGTCGAGCTGCCAGACAGGAAAGCGGAAGCCGCGCTTGGCACCATCAATCCCGAGCACCTGACCATTCTGCCGCTTGGCGTTGACCGTCACCCGCGACGTGCCGAGCAGCTTGGCAAAGGCTTCCGCACTTAGCATGTCTTCGCCGGCCACAATTTCGGCAACACGCTTGCGACCGCGTTCGCGCGCCTTGGCGAGCGCCGCTTCAAGCTCAGCGTCGGGCTTGCCCGTATCCTCGACGGGAAACATGTCATCTGAAGCGCTCGGCTGTTCCTCGACCGGCGTGATCGTCTGAGCGCCGGCGGCCGGATCGACTTCTACCCGGAACGCGACGCGATGGCCGATCTTGCGGCTGCGTGCGATCGCCTCCTGATAGCGTTCGAGCAACACCTTTTTGAAATCGGCCTGTACCGGCAACTTCGTGGTAAAACTCAGGGCGGCGACTCCCGCATGGGATGCGGTCGCGCTATGATTGCTGCGTTTTGGAGCGGCCATGATGACAACCTCCTGCTGTCACCAATATGGTTACAGATCGTCAAGTTCGATAATTTCGTAAAGATGATGTTATCGTGACCGACTGAGACTCACACAATCCCCCACGCCCGAAACCTTCCCCTGCCCGTCATCTCGCGCAGCCCAAGCTCACCGACCAGATTCAGCGCCCCCTGTTTTGTCACTTTTAGCCCCTTCTGAACCATGCCAGTCGAGACAAGTGGCCGCGACAGCACTAGCTCGATCAGGTCGGAAAGTTTTGAACTGACGCGCCGCTCCCGCAGCCGCCGTTCCATCTGGCTTTTCGCCATCACCAGCCGGTCATGCTCTTTCAACCCGGCAAGCGCTGCCTCGTGGATGGCATCGACAAAAGCCACCAACCGATCCGAGCGATTGCGCGCCCGCCGCCGCTCTCGTGGAATGTTCTTGGCGCCGAGCTGCAGGCTGACGAGATGGTTGGCGGCAAGACCCTCCTGCCGCAGCAGCGCGGCGACGAACAGCGGCCCGAGCCACGTGGCATGCTGCAGCACCTCGATGTCCGACCAGGCTTCGAGTAGGACCGCGGCGCGCAGGACGACCGGCAGATCGCGGGTCCTGGCCATCACATCCCGCCATTCGGCCAGCCGTTCTTCTTCATTCCAGTCGAGATCGTAGATCAGATCCGGCCGGTCATGCTGTGACGTTTCGTCTTTTCGAGCAGGCACGTCGGCGCTGCTGAGAATCTTCGACGAGCGCGCCAGGACAGCATCGATCTCGGCAAACTCTTTAGCCGGAAGATCGTCGTCAGCATCATCCTGACCGTCAATTTCAATGGGGCTGGCGCCCTCCCCTTCCCGGCTTTTTTGTCCCGCCGCAGGCGTACCGGCGCCCCGACCGGTCAGGGCCAAAAAACCGTCGCGACTGAGCGCCCAGTCCGGCTTCTGCACAAAAATGCGCCGACGGGTACGCAGCACCGCATGCGCCCGGGTGAGCTCGTGGGTTGGGGTGCGAATGTCCATGTGGGCGTCGTGCAGGACGAGGTCTTCGAGGTGGACGAGCTCGCCCTCGAGCCACAGCGCGGCGGCTGCGTCGGCAAAATGCTGGCGCTCGACAAAACCGTCGCGGACGGGGGAACGAGCCAGCCGCTCGTCAAGGCGGGCCAAAACCTCGGTGGCGCGGGCAATCGGTCCGATTAGGGTTTCCAGGGGCAGTTTGTCGAGCGTGTAAGCCATTGTTTTCATGATGGCTGATTCGCGTTAGTCAAGCTATCCTACACTTAACTTGACTTGCAGAGGATTTTCTCTGGCGTCTTGCTCACTATCGATAATTACCTCTTATCGATACTTGGAAAATACAATCACACAACGCGATTACTATTCCATCGTCGCTTCCCCCCGAGCCCGTCAACAACGCGAGTGCGTTTTCGATCATAGCCTTTGCGTACTTGTTTCGCAGTATGCGCCCAAATGGGGACCCAGCTGGCGCTTCACCCCCAGCAATGAAGTAGGTAGCGCGGATGTGGGGAAAGGCGGTAGCGCTCTCCCGCTACCAAATTCCAAAGATAAATCAGATACATAGAGATGTGCCGGTGCCAGCCGTCTCATTGTAGCGGGTCGCGCGATTTTGCAATTTTTACACCCGGTTTTGCAGCAGGGCGCTTCGCTCAAGACAGGGCGATCCGATAGCTGCGAGGGCCATGACGTTTCGGTGCTCTAGATTGCCCTCCCGTACAAGCCTCGAGACAACATCCCATCGAAGCGGTGGCTCTCCTACGCTTTCTTCAGAAATTCCGTCCGCAGAACCAGATTGCCTTTGCGCATTCAGCCCGTTGAGGAGATCGGCGAGTTCCTCGGGATCGTGCTGGTTCATTCCAACGATGGTTCGGCTGCCCATCTCGGCGGGCCGCCCCGGTACGAGCATCATTGACGGTCCCGGTGCCGGTCGGATCCTGAAAGGTCTGTAGCCCGCGGCGGCTCCAATCGAGTGGCCGGCCGAGATAAGGCCCATCGCCGGCGCCATCACGCGCAATCCGAGATGGCTGGCGACAAGACTGGCCGTGACGGGAATGGCCGCATGGCTTTGGTTTCGAGGCGCAGGGCGTATCGCCCGGTTTTCTACAGCCTCAAGACAGATGCGTCACGCATCACTAATTGAATGCGTCGCATTTTAATATATGCTGCAAGACGTAGAGATAATATCTCAAAGCTGATCAAAAAGGGGGATGCGACCGTGATAACTGCTCCACAGTTGCGTGCCGCGAGGGCGCTCCTTGGCATCGACCAGCGCAGGCTTGCCGAATTGTCCGGTCTTTCCGTGCCGACAATTCAACGCATGGAAGCCAGCGAGTCGATTATTCGGGGTAACGTCGATTCTCTCATGAAGCTGATCGGGGCACTTGACCTCGCCGGCGTGGAATTGATCGCTGAAGGCGCCTCCAGCCAAATCGGCGGGCGCGGCGTGCGACTGAAAGCGGATTTCGACCCCGCCAAAATTCTTGGCGGGGTCGATACGAATGCCAAACTCCCCGTGAGGAGCGTGGCGTGATTTCGGGGGCCGCGGTCCTCCTGTGGGGCGTTGCTGCGCTCCTGGGGACTGCGGTGCTTGCGATTGCGGAAAGCCGCAGATCGGACTCGGGAACACGCCTGATCTACGGCTTGACGCTAGGTATATCGGCGGCCGTGCTCATGGTTGTCGCGAGCCGCATCGCCGACAATCCCGTCACCCCGTCGACTGTGGTGTTGCCTCTTGGATTGCCATGGATTGGCGCTCATTTCCGTTTGGATGCGCTCTCGACTTTCTTCCTCATCGTCGTCAACTTCGGCGGCTCCATGGCCAGCCTTTATGGCCTCGGCTACGGCAGGCATGAGTCTGCGCCGCATCGGGTGCTGCCGTTCTTCCCGGCTTTCCTAGCCGGAATGAACCTTGTCGTGGTGGCCGACGACGCCTTCACTTTCCTGCTTTCCTGGGAATTCATGTCGCTCGCCTCCTGGGCGCTCGTCATGGCGCACCATCGCGAGCAGGACAATGCGCGGGCGGGCTACATCTATCTCGTGATGGCGAGCTTCGGCACACTCGCGCTGCTGCTTGCGTTCGGCCTGCTCGCCGGATCCGATGGAACCTACACATTCGACGCGATGCGAGCCGCCGACCCCACCCCGTTCGCCGCTGCTTTCGTCCTGGTTCTCATGCTGCTGGGCGCCGGCTCCAAGGCTGGACTTGTCCCGCTGCACGTTTGGCTGCCACTCGCTCATCCGGCCGCGCCAAGCCAAGTCTCGGCTCTCATGAGCGGCGTGATGACCAAGGTCGCAGTCTATGGCTTTATACGCGTTATTTTCGATCTGCTCGATGAGCCGGCATGGTGGTCGGGCGTTGCCGTGCTTTTCCTTGGCGGCCTGACGGCGGTTCTCGGCATCCTCTACGCGCTGATGGAAAAGGACCTGAAGCGACTGCTTGCCTATAGCACCATTGAAAACATCGGCGTCATCTTCGTAAGCCTTGGTCTCGCGCTCGCTTTCAAGGCGAACGCCATGCCATCGGCTGCAGCGCTGGCGCTCACCGCCGCGCTGTTCCACGTCCTCAACCATTCCTTTTTCAAGAGCCTGCTGTTTTTCGGCGCGGGCGCCGTGCTGACGGCAAACGGAGAGCGGGATATGGAGAAGCTGGGCGGTCTCATCCACCGCATGCCCTTTACAAGTTTTGCCTTTCTCGTCGGTTGCGTCGCGATCTCGGCACTTCCACCCTTCAACGGCTTCGTCTCCGAATGGCTGGCCTTTCAGGCCATATTGCAGAGCCCCGATCTGCCACAATGGGGACTGAAGGTCATGGTGCCCGCCGTTGGCGGTCTGCTGGCGCTGTCAGCGGCACTGGCCGCGGCCTGCTTTGTAAAGGCGTTCGGGATTACATTCCTCGGCCGGCCACGCTCGGCCGCGGTGGAACTGGCGCATGAGGTCGACCGCTACTCGCTGGCGGCAATGTTCATTCTCGCTGCCCTTTGTCTCCTGGCCGGCATTCTGCCCGGTCTTGTGATAGACGGCCTCTCATCGGTGACACTGCCACTGATCGGCAGTCGGATGCCTGTGCAGATGGCCCAGCCCTGGCTGTCTATCGTGCCGATTGCAGCGAGCCGCAGTTCCTACAACGGCCTGTTGGTGTTCCTGTTCATCGCCTTTTCCGCATCCGCTGCGGCATATGCGATCCATCGCTTTGCATCACATGCACTCCGTCGGGGTCCCGCCTGGGGTTGTGGCTTCCCGGATGTGGTCCCGAGCTCGCAGTACACGGCCGTCAGCTTCGCGCAGCCTATCCGCCGCGTCTTCGGCACGTTCGTATTCCGTGCAAGGGAAACCGTCGAAATGCCGGCACCTGGCGAGACCGGTCCGGCTCGTCTGAATGTCGAAATGCATGATGTGATCTGGGAGACGCTGTACCTGCCTATCGGCCGGGCCCTCGACTTTGCGACCGACCACCTCAACCATCTGCAGTTCCTGACGATCAGGCGCTACCTGACCCTCGTCTTTCTCTTTCTCATTGTCCTGCTCCTGGTGCTCGCACTATGGCCGTGATTCTCGAGTTGGCCGTTCAAGGCGCGCAGATGGCGCTGGTGCTTTTGCTGGCGCCGCTCCTGACCGGATTCGTGCGCAAGGTGAAGGCACGGCTCTTGCGCCGCCAGGGTCCTTCCCTGATCCAACCTTACCGCGATCTCTTGCGGCTGATGCGCAAGGAAGTCGTTCTGGCGGACAACGCATCCTGGCTGTTTCGCGTGACGCCCTATCTGATCTTTGCCACCACCTGGGTCGGCGCGGCGCTCATCCCGACATTCGCCGCCGGCCTCACATTCAGTTGGACCGCCGATCTCATAGCCATTGTCGCACTGCTGGGAAGCGCCCGGTTCTTCCTGGCGCTGGCAGGCATGGACGTCGGCACGAGCTTCGGCGGCATCGGCTCGAGCCGCGAGGTGATGATCGCTTCGCTGGCCGAACCCGCCATGCTGCTCATCGTGTTCAGCCTGGCGCTCGTCGCGGGTGCTACGCAACTCTCAACGGTCGCCGCCTTCATGGGGTCACCGGAGGTTGGCTTGCGGGTGTCGCTCGGGATGTCGCTCATCGCCCTCGTGATGGTGGCGATCGCCGAAAACGCCCGCATACCCGTGGACAACCCATCGACCCATCTGGAACTCACCATGGTTCATGAGGCGATGGTGCTGGAATATTCCGGTCGCCATCTGGCGATGATCGAGTTTGCCGCCTTCCTCAAGCTTCTGCTCTATGTGTCGCTGATTTCCTGCGTCTTCCTACCTTGGGGACTGGCGAGCGCCGGGGCAGGACTGGAATCCCTTGCTCCGGGTGTCGTCGCCTATGTCGGCAAGCTTGCCGTCTGTGGCGTTCTCCTCGCCGTGTTTGAGACTGCCATCGCCAAGATGCGCGTCTTCCGCGTCCCGGATTTCCTCGGGGCAGCGCTGATGCTGGCCCTGCTCGGCACGCTCCTGCTGTTCGTCTCACGGAGCCTCTGATGAACGGCCTCACCTTCGACATCGCTCACCTGCTCGCCGGCGGCCTGGTGCTGGTCAGTTTCATGATGCTGTATCAGGATCGCCTCTTTGCTCTGATCAACGTTTTTGCGCTTCATGCAATCGTGCTGGCCCTGTCCGTAGCTTGGCAGGCATACATTCAGGACGCGCATCATCTCTACGTCACGGCGGCGATCGCCCTCGTCTTCAAGGCGATCGTCATTCCTGTCGGGCTTCATCGCATCATTCAGCGGCTCGGCATCCATCGTGACGTCGAGACCGCCGTCGGCATCGGTACGACGATGCTTGCGGGGATAGGCCTGGTGACCTTGTCCATGGTCCTGATGCTGCGCGTCACTCCCGAGGCTGATCCCCTCGCCCGCGAGGACCTGGCTTTCGCGCTGTCCATCATTTTGCTGGGGCTGCTGGTGATGGTCACCCGCCGCAACGCCGTCAGCCAAGTTGTCGGTTTCATGTCGCTCGAGAACGGTCTGGTCCTCGCCGCCACGGGGGCCAAGGGCATGCCTCTGGTCGTCGAGATCAGTGTCGCCTTCTCGATCCTTATCGCCTTCATCGTCATCGGAGTCTTCCTGTTCCGCATTCGCGAGAGGTTCGACTCGGTGGATGTCGGCGCGCTCGACGACTACAGGGGAGAACACCGTTGACCGCGTTTTCCCTCGATGCGGTGGCCGCCATTTTGCTGATACCGGTCTTCGCGGCCGCACTTCTGGCGGCGCTGCCGAAATACCGGATATCGGCGGGCGTCAATGTCGCTGCGAGCTTGCTGACCTTGCTCGCCGCACTGTCCCTTCTTGTCACCGACCGCCCGCAGCCTGGGCAGTATCTGCTCGTCGACGATCTCAATATCGTCTTCATCGTGCTCAACACATTCGTCGGCTTCACCACCAGCGTCTTCAGCGCTTCCTACATTGCCCACGAACTGGAGAGCGGGCGGCTAACAGTCCCGAACTTGCGGTTTTATCACGCAATGTACCAGGTCATGATGTTCGGCATGAACCTGGCGTTCGTGTCGAACAATATTGGCTTGATGTGGGTGGCGGTGGAGCTTGCCACGCTGACCACCGTGCTCATGGTCGGCATCTACCGCACGCACGAAGCGCTGGAGGCCGCCTGGAAATATTTCATTCTGGGCAGCGTCGGCATCGCGCTCGCACTGTTCGGCACCATCCTCGTCTACATGGCTGCACAGCCGGTTGTTGGCGAGGGGACGAATGCGATGGTCTGGACGGTGCTCATCGCTAACGCCGCGCGCTTCGATCCGGCTCTGCTCAATGTCGCCTTCATCTTTCTGCTGCTCGGCTACGGGACGAAGGTCGGCCTTGCGCCCTTGCATGCCTGGCTGCCAGACGCGCATGCTGAGGGTCCAACGCCGATTTCCGCAGTGCTGTCGGGCTTGCTGTTAAACGTCGCACTCTATGCCGTGCTGCGCTTCAAGCTATTGCTCGCGGCAAGTCCGGAAGCGATCGCACCTGGGCCATTGATGATCACGATGGGACTGACGTCGCTTGTCTTCGCGGCCTTCATGCTCTACCGCCGCCGCGACATCAAACGCCTGTTCGCGTACTCCTCGATCGAGCACATGGGCATCATCGTGTTCGCCTTCGGCATAGGAGGCCCGCTCGCCAATTTTGCCGGGCTGCTGCACATGGTCATGCACAGCCTGACCAAGTCGGCGATCTTTTTCACGGTCGGCCACATTGCCCAGGTCAAGGGGACACAGAACATCGCCGAAATCCGGGGACTGACGGAAACACATCCTGCCCTTGGCTGGGCGCTCGTCATCGGCGTCGTTGCCATTGCCGGCCTCCCTCCGCTCGGTATCTTCATGAGCGAATTCCTGGTCGTGAGTTCGACATTTGCAAGACACCCTCTTTTGGCGATGCCCTTGGTTTTCGGGATTCTGCTCGCTTTCGGCGCCCTGCTGCTTCGACTGACCGGCGTCGCTTTCGGCGAACCGCGCGGCAGCACTGCACCCGCCGAGGCGTCCTACATTCCGATGTATTCCCACTTGGCGTTGGTGTTTGCCGCCGGCATCTATCTGCCGCCACCGCTGGTCACATGGTTCCAGCACGTCGCAAGTATCCTGGGGTGAGCAGAAGAGAGAAAGAGCATGCCCGCGCTGATCGACCTCATCCTTGCTGGCCAACGTGTCGAAAATCATTTCCCGTGGTCGCGCGCCGTGGTGACGCCGAAAAAATGGGGCTTTGCCGTCGAGCAACTGGCCGAGGGCCACTGGAGCTTGCTCGGCCTATGGGGTGAGCCAGGCGCCGTCCACATGGCACTTCTCGATGAAAGCGCCGGGGACATCGGCGTCGTCAGCCTGGAATGCCCCAGTGGCCGCTACCCATCGGTCGGCCGGCTGCATCCGCCCGCATTGCGGCTCGAACGTGCGGCTGCTGACCTGTTCGGGCTCCTGCCACAAGGCGCGCCTGATACGAGACGGTGGCTTGATCATGGCCATTGGGGTGTCAGCTATCCGTTGAGTACCCGCGTCCGGACGTCTGCTGCGACAGCCTTCCCGTACAGTTTCCTGCCTGCCGAGGGGGAGAGCCTGCATCAGATCCCGGTCGGGCCCGTGCATGCCGGCATCATCGAGCCGGGCCATTTCCGGTTCACGGCGAGCGGTGAAACGGTCGTCCGGCTGGAGCAGCGCCTCGGATACGCGCACAAAGGTATAGAAGGCCTGATGGCGGGGTCCGACATCGACCATGCGGCCAAATTGGCGGGCAGAACCTCTGGCGACAGTACCGTGGCATACTCCCTCGCTTTTGCCCGCGCCGTCGAGGCGGCGCTGGGTGTCCAGGTTCCCCCACGCGCGGTCTGGCTGCGAGCGCTCATGGCCGAGTTGGAGCGCCTGGCCAATCATCTGGGTGACATCGGCGCTATCTGCAATGATGCCGCCTTCGCGCTCATGCATGCCCACTGTGGGGTGCTGCGTGAGCGCGTATTGCGGGCAAGCGATGCTGCCTTCGGTCATCGTTTGATGCGCGACTGCATCGTGCCCGGAGGCGTGGCAAGCTTCCTGAGCGATGAGGGCACGACAGCGCTCAGGTCCCTGATCGCAGAGATCAGGCAGCGGTTTCCCGCGCTGGTCGAGCTCTACGACAACACGGCGTCGCTGCAGGATCGGACTGTCGCAACTGGCCGGCTGAAGGTGGAACTCGCTCGTCAATATCGCGCCGGAGGCTACGTTGGCCGGGCCTCCGGTCGGGACTTCGATGCCCGACGCAATCTCGCTTATCCACCCTATGGCGAACTCGCCTTCGATGTACCTCTCCTCCAGGAAGGCGATGTGAACGCCCGTGTATGGATTCGTATCCACGAGGTCGAACAGAGCCTGTCCCTGATCGAACAAGTCCTGCGACAGCTGCCAGACGGGCCGATCCGCGTCGATTTCGCGCAGACAAACCGATCGCATGAAGGCATGGCGCTCGTCGAAGGTTTCCGCGGCGATATTCTGGCCTGGCTGCGCATTGGCAAGGGCGGCTTGGTCGAGCGCTGTCACCTCCGTGATCCGTCATGGTTTCAATGGCCGCTCCTTGAAGCGGCGATCGAAGGAAACATCGTTGCCGACTTTCCGCTGTGCAACAAATCGTTCAACTGCTCTTATTCGGGCCATGATCTCTGAAGGCACGCTGTCATGCGCAAGCTTCTTTTTGAAAGCCTGATACGCCCCCCTCTCACCGAGCGTCCGCCGTTGGCAAGCAGCACGGCAGTCGACGAACTCGCACGCGCGCTCGATGGGGCTGCTCACAAACGATTGGGGCGAAGCCTGTCGATCCGGGCGGTCGATGCTGGTTCCTGCAACGGCTGCGAACTTGAGATGCACGCGCTGAACAACGCCTTCTATGACATCGAGCGTTTTGGGATCCGGTTCGTCGCATCACCGCGCCATGCCGATGTACTGCTCGTCACCGGGCCGGTCACAAAAAACATGCGCGAGGCATTGAAGCGGACCTACGACGCAACACCCAACCCAAAATGGGTGGTCGCACTGGGAGATTGCGCAGGCAATGGCGGCTGTTTCGCCGGCAGCTATGCGGTGGTGCGCGGAGTGTCCGAGGCCTTGCCTGTCGATCTGCACATTCCAGGTTGTCCGCCGCCGCCAATCGAAATTCTGAAAGGCCTGCTCGCCTTGCTTGAGGGCGTGAATTCCAAGACTGGTGCTGCCCGAAGGTGACTATGTAGAGGCTTTGCCAAGGTTGGCCTTGTCGCTGCATAGATCCAACCAATGCGTAGCCGTGAGTTTAAGGGCATCAGCCAACCTCTGTCCCAAAATTGGAAGGCGCTCGGCGGCGAGAACGGCTAAAACGCCTGCTTTTTCGCCGGCAGCCCAGCGCTTTCGATCGAAGGGGAACCCGTTCCCTAGTCCGAAATGGTTACTTGCGCTGCAGCTAATGTAGTTACAATCTTGTGCAGTCGGAAGCTGCATGGGCCGGCCAGGCGCGAATACCGCCTTCGCCGGCGTCTCAAGGCAGTCGACCACATTTTTGCGGTGCTCTAAGGGGGAAACAATGAGATTGACGATTGTTTGCGCGGCAATTGTGATGGCCGTATCCACCGCCGCCGTTGCGCACGAGAAAAAGAGAGTGGTCAGTACAGAAGTAACGTCGGCCGGCGCCGACCTGTCGGGCAGCACGATCAAGAAAAACAGGGAAACAAAATTGGATTGCAGTTCAACCGGAACTGTCTCCAGCGCGATTTCGAAAGACAAATCGGAGCCGCGCCTGGGCTATGAAACAGTTAATCCTGCAATCATATGGATCTATTAGCTGAGGAAATAGCAGGCAGGTCTATCGGCGCTCAGGCTTCGGGAGCAGGGCACGAACCGACTCGCGACCATTGCCTGCGGACCATATTCAAGCATCGATCAAGTCGGACGCCGCCGCGAAATCAGCCGTTAATCGCTTGGTGGCGGCGCTCGGCCTCATTGCGCATGCCTGCGCTCAATGTTTGATGCGGTCACGCATTGCGTACCAAAGCATGCCGAGCACATAGAGCGGGCCGCGCAGCGCCGTGCCGCCGGGGAACGGCAGCGGGCTTAGGGTCGAAAACAGATCGAGCCGCGAAGCATCACCGGTGAGCGCCTCAGCGAGCAGCTTGCCCGACAGCGTCGACAGGATCACCCCCTTGCCCGAATAGCCATGCGCAAAATAGACGTCGCCATAGCGACCGACATGCGGCAGGCGCGATGTCGTCACCGAGACCAGCCCGCCCCAGGCGTGATCGATGCGGCGGCCGCGCAATTGCGGAAAGGTGTTTTCCATGTGCGGCCGCACGAAGCCGGCAATGTCGGCGGGCGGCGACGGCGTATAGCGCTCGCCGCCGCCGAACAGCAGGCGTCCATCCGCCGATAGCCGGTAGTAATTGACGACGAAGCGCGTGTCGGAGACGGCCACATTGCTTGGGATGACGTCGCTCGTGTCGCCCAGCGGCTCGGTGGCGATGATGTAGTTGCCGACCGGCATGATGCGGCTGTTGACGCGCGGCTCAAGCCCGTGGAGCAGCGCATCGCCGGCCAGTACGACATGCCTGGCCCGGACCGAGCCTTTGGCCGTCGAAACCCGGGGGGAAGGTTCCCGCTCCAGCCGCAGCGCCACCGAATTCTCGTGGATGGTGACGTCCGCCGCAGCCGCGGCGCGAGCAAGACCGAGCGTGTAGTTCAGCGAATGCATATGGCCACCGAGCTTCTCGTACATCGCGCCGTGATAAGGTGTGTTCACCATTCCGCGCGCCTGCGCTGCCGACAGCATCTCGACATCATGAAAGTTCATCACCGTCGAAAGGCACTCGGCCTCTTCTTCGAGGTCGCGCAGGTCGGAACCGTTGACCGCACCGGCCAGATGGCCGGTGAGCCTGAGGTCGCAATCGATGGCATGGCGCTCGATCAGACCGAGCACGAGGGCCCGCGCCTCGAAGGCGAGATCGAACAGCGCCCTCCCCCGTTCCGGCCCATATAGCTTGACCAGCCCCTTGGCGCCCTTGCGCAGGCCGGGGATCATCTGGCCGCCATTGCGCCCCGACGCCCCCCAGCCGATCTTGCCGCCTTCGAGCAGCACCACCTTCAGGCCGCGTTCGGCTGCATGAAAGGCTGCGGAGAGGCCGGTACAACCGCCGCCGACCACCACCAGATCGGCGTCGACGTCGCCCTGCAGCGCCGGATGGTCCGGAGCCGGATTGGCCGTCGCGACATAGTAGGATTTGCCGATATCCAGGCCGGAGTTGAAGCCCCCAGAATTGAAGCCCATCATCACACCTTGAGCAGCAGATGGTCGCGTTCCCAAGAGGTGACGATGCTCTGGAACAGGTCGAGCTCAACACTCTTGACGCGCAAATAGATCTGGAAGAAATCCTCGCCGAGCACCGCCCGAACCGGATCGCACGCAGCGAAGCGATCGAGCGCCTCTTCCATGGTTTTGGGCAGCGTGCTCCTGCTGCGATAGGCATTGCCCGACGCTTCCGTCGAACGAGCGATCTTCTCCTCGACGCCGAGATAACCGCAAAGCAGCGAGCCGGCTATCGCCAGATAGGGATTGGCATCGGCGCCGGGCAGCCGATTTTCCACGCGCCGCGCAGTGGGCCCGCCGGCCGGCACACGCAGGCCGCAGGAGCGGTTGTCGTGCGACCACTCGATGTTGGCGGGTGCACTGTGGTTCGGCCGGATGCGTCGGAACGAATTCACGTTCGGCGCAAACAGCGGCATCACCTCGGGAATGTATTTCTGCAGGCCGCCGATGAAATGCCCGAACATCTCGGTGTCGGCGCCGTCACGCCCGGCAAACAGCGCGTTGCCCGCCTCGTCGACGACAGACATGTGGAGATGCATTGAGCTGCCGGCTTGTGCGGCTATCGGTTTGGCCATGAAGGTCGCCTGCATGCCACCTTCCTGCGCGGCCTGGCGCGTCATTCGCTTGAACAGCAACACCTTGTCTGCCAGCGGCAGCGCGTCGCCATGCAGGAAATTGATCTCGAGTTGGGCCGTGCCCGATTCATGGATGAGCGTGTCGAGCGGCAGTCCGGCTGCCGCAGCATAGTCATAGAGGCGCCGGATCACCGGCTCGAATTGCTCCAGTGCCGCCATGTCATAGGGATGCTGCACGCTTTCGGAGCGGCCATTGCGCCCGACCGGCGCCGTCACCGGCCTGTCGGGATCGGGATTGGGCGCGGTGAGATAAAATTCAAGCTCCGGCGCCACCACCGCCCGCCAGCCGCGCTGGCGATATAGATCGAGCACGGCCCGCAACACGTGCCGCGGCGAAGCCATCCACGGCCGGTCGTCCATGTGGAACGCATCGGCGAAGACATAGGCCTTGCCTGGCCCGCCACCGTGCGCCAGACAGAGTGTTGCGACATCCGGCACCATCCGCATGTCGGGGTCCTGGTAGGCGAACCCCTCGTCGACGGAACCGGAATAGCGGCCGTCGATGCTGACCAGGAACGCGCTGCTCGGCAGATAGAGTGCTCGGTCCTCGATCGCCTTGAGGAACTTGGCCGCTGGCAGGGCCTTGCCGCGCAGCACGCCGTTCATGTCGGGCACCAGGCACTCGACCTCGCTGACACCGTGAGCGGCCAACCAGTCTCTCGAGTCGTTGGTGCCGTTCATGGTCGAGGCATCCGTTGTTGTGGTGTCAAGCATCAGGTCGGGTCCTTGCGAGAGCGAGAATGGCTTCGGCAGCCACGTCCGTTCCGGGTGTCAGCGCCATATGCACTGCATTCTCCCGGAGGCGTGCGCGCATTGCAGCATCGGCCATCAGGCCAAGAATGCTTCGCTCCAATTCGTCTTCCGTCCAGCCATCGCGGCTGATGTGGCGCCCGACGCCGGTTTCCTCGGCACGTTGCGCATTGTCATGCCCGTCCCAGCAATAGGGCATGACCAGCGACGGCACACCGAAACGCAGTGCTTCGCAAAAGCTGTTGTTGCCGCCGTGATGAATGAAGAGGTCGCATTTCGCCACGACGGAAGGCTGTGGAAACCAGGCGTCGAGATAGACATTGTCCGGAACGGCGCGATAGCTGTCGCGCAGACCTCCGGCATTGACAATGAAGCGGGCCGGCAGCCTGTCGAAAACGGCGAGCATGCGCTGGATCAGGCCGACATCCATGGCGCCAAGACTACCGAAACTGACATAAACCAGCGGTCCGCCATTGCGCGGAAAGACCGGTACGTCGAACGGCCCTTCCGAGCGGACGCAGCCTTCGAGATAGACGAAGCTGGCAGGGTCGAGCGGCTCGGCGCGCTGCCTTCGCACAATCGTTGGGGTCAGCAGCAGATTGAGGGCGGGCGAAGGTTCCAGAAAAAGACCCGTTGGCAAGGGCGCAAGACCGGCGTCGGTCCGAAGCCGATTGAAGCGGTCATGGGCCGGAGCGACCGCTGCCAGGTAGCGCGCCTCGAACACCGCGCGGCTCGGGTCGTCGGCGGCGAGACCGGACAGATAGGGTGGCACATTGGCATCGGGAAGCTCGGTTTCGGCGCAGGAGACGACGCGCACCCACGGGCAGCCGGCGGTCGCCAATGCCGGGAACATGACGACGTTGTCGAGCACCACGGCGTCCGGCTTCAGCCGCGCCAGCAATTGGCGCAGCGGCGCCTCGGCGTTGACCGCAGTGTCTACGATTGCTTGCCAGGTCGGGGCAACGTAGGTTTCGAGCTGATCGATGGGGCTCAGCCTGAAATGCGGCAGATGACGGCGCACGAAGGCCTGCCAGTAGCTCTGGCGTTCGCTGTCGGTCAACGGATCGTCAGTCGGCAACTGGTATTCCTGAAACCCATAGTCGGCGAACACGCCAGAAAAGCCGGCATGGCAGATGAACACCGGACGGGCGCCACGAGCGCGCAGGGCCTGCGCTATGCCAACGCAATTCAGCGCAGCACCGAAGCTCGCTTCCGGAAACAGTGCGATGGTCGGGCTGCCTTTGCGCATGATCCTCGTTATTCCGGCCGGCTGATCATGCCGAACAGCGCGGGCGCCCCGCGACTAGCCGCCTGCGGTCGCTGGCTGCGTGAAAGCCGCAGATGGACCCGAAGCAGATCGGCTGCAACCTCGTACTGCTGGCTCTCCAGATGGTCGAGTATCGTCAGATGCTCGCGCAATGATTGCTTCAGCCGGAAGACATTGACGCCGGCATACGTTCCCGGCAGCCGGCGCAGCCTGAGATGATCGGCCAACGCCTCGGCGACGAAGCGGTTGGCGGAGCCACCGGCGATCATCCCGTGAAAATCGATGTCCAGCCGTTGGAACTCTCTGGAATCGAATGCCGCGTCGGGCAGAGCCAGCAGCATTTCCATGCCCTGTCGCAAGGCTGCCGCGCGCGTCCCATCCAGCCGGAACCCAGGCGCCAGAAGGGCGGCGGGTTCCAGCAACAGCCGGAATTCATAGCTCTCCCCTTGTGCGCCAGGATCGTCCGGCACTCTCCTGAAAAGCCAGGACTGCCCCGGCGCGCGGTCCAGAAGATTTTCCTCGGCCAGTTTCTTCAGCGATTTTAGTACCGTCCTGCGCTCGGCATTATACCGTCGCATCAGCGCGCCGACGGTGACCGTCTGGTCCAGCCGGCGCGCCGAGCGGTCTCGCAGGATCATGTCGGCAAGTTCATCCTCCTCGGCGCTCGGCAGGTCGGCGGCGACGGTCGTCTGGCTTGTGAGGTCTACGGCCAAGCGATAGCCGGACTCAGCCTCCCATTGAACTACGCCTTTTTCAGTGAGCAGACGCAGCGCGGCCCGCACCGGAGTTCGGGATACATTGCAGAGCGAAGCGATCTGCTGCTCCGGGAGATGAGCGCCGGGTTCAAAGCCGCGTTTCCGGGCCACATCGAGAATGCGCTGTGCAAGGTCGAGATGGTTGGTGCGGGGACGTCGGGCTGCAACTTGCATGGCAATTCTCATGAACGACGGGCGGCGCAGGTTTGGCCGATTGCCCTTGCGGATGCGATCGGCCGGGATTCACCTAGTTTGACAAATCATGGATTGACGTACTTTTTTCTGCAATAGTACTGTGAGGTCAATCGGCAATAAAAAGACCGGGGAACAGGATCAAAGCGGCTACGGCTGCAAGCGCTGGTCCGACGACTAAGTTCGATGATCAACCAGAATGGGAGTCTGTCATGACCACCACCACCCTGCGGCACCGTCCGTTAAGGAAATCCTTGATCGCACTTGGCCTTGGCCTGGCGCTGTCAGCGCCGGCGGCTGCCTCCGACCTCGTTATCTCCAACTGGGACGGCTACATGGCGCCGGATGCCATGAAAGCTTTCAAGGCGGCGACCGGTGTCTCCGGTGAAGTCGTGGTTCACGCCACTAACGAGGAGATCATGGGCAAGCTCGTCGCGTCCGGCGGCAAGGGCTATGACGTGGTCTTCGTCTCCTCGCCCTTCGCCGAAGTGCTGAACAAGCTCGGCCTGATCGAGGCGATCGACCATGCCAAGATCCCTAACCTCGCCAATCTCTACTCCGAGGCGGCGAAGCTGCCGCACGACGCCGGCAACAATTTTTCCGTGCCCTACACTTGGGGCACCACCGGCCTTTGCTACCGTTCGGATCTGGTGAAGGCGGAGCCGGTGAGCTGGAACGACCTTCTCGCCCCGTCCGATGCGCTCAAGGGCAAGACGACGATGCTGGCCACCGACCGCTGGCTGCTTGCCGCCGGCCAACTCGCCAAGGGCTATTCGGTGAACGAGACCGATCCGGCAAAGCTCGGCGAAGTCAAGGACCTGCTGATCTCGGCCAAGAAGACCTTGCTGGCCTATGACGACACGACCTTTTATTCAAAGCTGGTCTCGGGCGAGGCGCTGATGGTTCAGGCCTGGGATGGCTGGTGCAATTACGGGATCGCCGAGAATCCACAAATTAAATACACCATACCGAAAGAAGGCTCGGATCTCTGGGTCGATACGATGGTCGTGATGAAGGCATCGGCCAACAAGGACGCCGCCTTCCAGTTCATCAACTTCATGCTGGACGCCAAGAACCACGCCTGGGCGGCCCAGAACATCGACTACAAGGTACCGAACAAGCCGGCTATGGAAAGCCTGCCGGCGGATTTTCTCGCCAAATTTCCCAATATGAGCATGCCGATGGCAGAGTTGGTCAAGTTCGAGCAGTTGCGCGATGTCGGCGATGCCCAACGCGACTACTCGAAGATCGTCAGCGAAATCAAGGCCGCGCAATAACCGACATCAAAATCAGAGATCCCGGTCGACGGCGGGGTTTTCGCCGCCGACCGTTGAATGCGGTACCGCAATCTTGTCCCAAACAAGACTTCGCTCATTCTTGCTGATGACGCCGGCGCTGGCCTGGCTCACCGCCTTGATGGTCGTGCCATGCGCGCTGGTGCTGGCGCTCGCCTTCTTCCGGCGCGGCATCTATGGCGGCATCGATTACACTTTCACGCTGGAGAATTTCGGGCTGGTGTTCGACCCGCTCTATGCCGGCATCTTCCTCAATTCGGCGCGCATTGCCGGCACGGCAACCCTGGTCGCGGTGGTGATCGGTTATGCCGCCGCCTATGCGATCGCGGCAGCACCCCGGCAACTGCAGCCGGCGTTTCTGTTCTTTGCCGTCTTGCCCTTCTGGTCCAACTACCTGATCCGTACCTATGCCTGGATCGTGCTGCTCAACCGCGAAGGGCTGATCACAAAACTGCTGCGCTGGTTCGGCTACACCGGCGAGCCGCCGTCGATGCTTTATACCGAAGGCGCCGTCATCGCCGGTCTGGTCTACAACTATCTGCCCTTCGTCATCCTGGCCTGCTACGCGCCGCTGTCGCGGCTCAATCCGGAGCTCGCAGAGGCCTCGCGCGATCTCGGCGCGTCGGCCGCGACCACATTTCGCCGGGTCATCCTGCCACTGACCGTGCCGGGTATCGCCGCCGGTGCTGTTTTCGTCTTCGTGCTGTCGATCGGCAATTTCGTGACCCCTGCTCTGCTCGGCGGTGGGCGCTTCCAGATGATCGGCAATGTCGTCTACGAGCAGTTCCTGACCGCCAATGACTGGCCCTTCGGTGCGGCACTGGCAATGGTGCTGATCGCCATCATGCTGCTGGTGCTGACGGCGCAGGCCCTGGCTGCTGATCGCGCCTCGGGCCGTACCGCCGAAGCGAGAGGAGGCGCCGATGGCTGAGCGCTCCCTCGCCACGAGGCGCGCGCTCTGGCTCGTGCTTTCACTGGTCCTGGCCTTCCTCTACATCCCGATCGCCGCGCTGGTGGCGCTGTCGTTCAACCAAGGCGGGCTGCCGACCGTCTGGTCGGGCTTTTCGCTGAAATGGTATGTCTCGCTAATCGGAAACGCCGCAATCCTTTCTGCCGCGCTCAACACACTGATCGTGGCGCTTGTCTCGACCGCCATCGCCACGTTGCTCGGCACGCTGCTGGCGATCGGCGTCGAAATACGCCGGCAATACGGCAAAGGTCTCGAGGCGCTGATCTTTGCGCCTATGATCATTCCCGACATCGTGCTGGCGATCGCGCTGCTCAGCTTCTTCTCGATGCTTGATCTCACCTTGGGCCTGCACACCATCATCCTCGCCCATGTCGTCTTCAATCTCGCCTTCGTCTGCTCCGTGGTGCGCGCGCGGCTGAAAAGCTTCGACTGGTCGATCGTCGAGGCCTCTGCCGATCTCGGTGCTTCCGCGCTCACGACATTTCGGCGGGTGACGTTGCCGGTGATCCTGCCTGCCGTCGTCGCCGGCGCGCTGCTCGCCTTCACCCTTTCGGTCGACGAATTCATCATCGCCTTCTTCACCGCCGGCGCCGGCCGCGCCTCGACCACGCTGCCGATGCAGATCTATTCGATGATTCGCTTCGGCATCACGCCGGAGATCAATGCATTGGCGACTATCGTCATGGCGGTCTCAATCACCGCGCTGACCCTGTCGCAGCGGCTCAACCGTGGAGTGATCGGCCAATGAACGAGCCCCGCACGCTGCTGGCGATCGACAACGTGTCGAAGAAGTTCGGCCGGGTGACGGCGGTCGACGGCATTTCGCTGGATATCCGTGAGAACGAGTTCTTCGCCTTGCTTGGACCTTCGGGCTGCGGCAAGACAACGCTGCTGCGCATGTTGGCCGGCTTTGAGACGCCCAATGACGGGCGCATCCTGCTCGACGGCCGCGACATCGCTAGGACCCCGCCCAATAAGCGGCCGGTCAATCTGATGTTCCAGTCCTATGCGCTGTTTCCGCATATGAGCGTCAGGGCGAATGTTTCCTACGGCCTCGAAATGGAACGCTTGCCTGCAAAGGAAATCCGCTCCCGTGTCGACGCCATTTTGGCGACGACCGAACTCGTTGCCTTCGCCGACCGCAAGCCGGAGCAATTGTCCGGCGGGCAGAAGCAGCGCGTCGCGCTTGCCCGAGCGCTGGTCAAGCGACCACGGCTGCTTCTGCTCGACGAACCTCTTGGTGCACTCGACAAGAAATTGCGCGGGGCCATGCAACTGGAGCTGAAGCGGCTGCAGCACGAGGTCGGCATCACCTTCGTCATCGTCACCCACGATCAGGAGGAATCGCTCGTCATGGCCGACCGTATGGCAGTGCTCAGGGACGGCAAGCTGCTGCAATGCGATACACCCCATGCGGTCTACGAGCATCCGGGGGACCGTTTCGTCGCCGACTTCATCGGCGTCATGAATTTCGTACCGGGCAAAGCCGCCGGCGACGGCGTGCTGGCAAGCAACGGCGTGCGGATCGCCGGCGATGTTCCCGCAACAATTTCGCCCGGCGCTGCGGCGGTAGCTTCAGTGCGGCCCGAACGCATCCGGCTGTTCCCGTCGGCAGAAACGGCCAACCGTATCTTCGGCGCGGTCGAGGCGCTGGCCTATCAGGGACTCGATCTGCAGCTGCACGTCCGCACCGCCCTGTCGCCAAAGCCGTTCCTGGTGCGCGTCACCGCCGACGCCGCCGACCGCCGCCCGGTCTCGTCGGGCGATACAGTCGAGCTCGGCTGGGATGCGGCTGACGTCAGAATTTTCGCAGATTGATCGAAGGAGAACCTCTCATGACGCAGAAGACGATCGCGTTCTTTCCGGAGGCCGCCTATGGCCCCGCGCTCAATTCCGTCGGCATAGCCCAGGCGATCGAGGCGCGCGGCCACAGAGCGGTGTTCCTGTCGGACCCCGGTTTCGTCGACGTCTACAAGGGCTACGGCTTCGAGGCTCATCCGGTGAACCTGTCCGAGCCGATGCCGCCGGAACAGATGGCCAAGTTCTGGGAAGACTTCATCAACGGCCACATCCCGAACTTCCGCAAATCGCCCTACGACCAGGTCGACAATTACGTGAAGGATTGCTGGACGGCGATCGTCGACAGCGCCAAATGGGCTGAGAAGGATCTGCCTGGCGTGCTTGCGACGATCAAGCCTGATGTCATCTGCGTCGACAACGTCATCCTGTTCCCGGCAATCAAGCAGTATGGCAAGCCCTGGGTGCGCGTCATCTCCTGCTCGGAAAACGAGATCGAGGACGAGGACATCCCGCCACATCTGTCCGGCTGCGGCGAGAACGACCACGCCTGCCATCGGCGTTACCGCGACCATTTCAACGCCGTCATCAAGCCGATCCATGACAACTTCAATGCGTTTTTGAAAGCGAACAACGAAGCGCCGTGTCCGATCGGCCAGTTTTTCGAGGCCTCGCCGTACCTCAATCTGCTGCTTTATCCCGAGGCGGCGAAGTTCATGCGCCGCTATCCGCTCGACCCGGCAAAATTCCAATATCTGGAAGGCTGCGTGCGGCAGGAGAAGCCCTACACCGTGCCGGTTTTTGCGAAGAATAATGACGGGCCGCTGCTCTATGTTTCCTTCGGCAGCCTTGGCGCCGGCGATGTCGATCTGCTGAAGCGCATCGTCGCAACGTTGGGCAAGACGCGCTACCGGGCGCTGGTCAATGTCGGCGGCTACAAGGAGCAGTACGCGCAAGTGCCCGAAAACGTCATCGTCGAGAGCTGGTTCCCGCAGCCCTCGGTCATCCCGCAGGTCGATGCGGTGATCCATCATGGCGGCAACAACTCGTTCACGGAGTGCCTGTATTTCGGCAAGCCGGCGATCATCATGCCCTACGTCTGGGACGGCCACGACAATGCGACGCGGGTCGAGGAGACCGGCCACGGCTTCGGCATGCCGCGCTACGACTGGAGCGACGCCGAGCTCATCGCCAGGATCGAAACCTGCCTGACCGACCCGGCAATCAAGGCCAAGCTGGCCAAGACGTCGGCCCAGATGCAGTCGCAGAACGGCCCGGAGAAAGCGGCTGCTTTGCTGGAGAAATTGCTGTGATCTCAGCCCCACACCTCCAGCAAGCCTCGACCCGCACCGACCTCGTCGACTGGGGCACCCAGCCCGACGCGCTGGAAGGCGCTTCGCACTCCACCGGCAGGCTGGTGCACAAGGGGCCGAACAACCAGCCGGAATCCGGCATCTGGGTCTGCACACCCGGTCGCTGGCGGCTGGCGATTCCGCGCGACGAATTGTGCCATTTCGTTGCCGGCCGACCTACAGATCGGACGACGGCGAGGTGATCGAGGTATCCGCCGCCACGGTTGTCATGTTCCCGGCCGGTTGGACCGGCGAATGCACCGTCCACGAGACCATCCGCAACGTTTACATGCTGGCCTAAAGCCGGCCACTGGAGCTCCCGACATGCCGACACCGATCATGAAATCGCCGCTCGCCCTCACCGACCTGGTCGACTGGGGCGTCATCCCCACCCTGATCGAGGGCGAATCCCGCACTTCCGGCAAGCTGCTGCACAAGGGGCCGGAGGGCCGCTCCGAATGCGGACTGTGGGTCTGCACGCCGGGCAAATGGCGCTGCCACGTCACCCGCGACGAGTTCTGCCATTTCCTCGAGGGACGCTGCACCTATGTCCACGAATCCGGCGAGGTGATCGAGATCGAACCGGACACCGCAGCGTTCTTTCCGCAGGACTGGAAGGGCGTCTGCACCGTCCACGAGACCATCAAGAAAGTTTACATGATCCGCTGAACCTTCTCGATAATTCTACCCTACCGGACACCTGACGCCGTTTTCTCCGCTTCCGATGCTCACGGACTTTAATGTCCGCTCCGCTTCGGTTCTCGAAAACCACGCCGCCTGTCTCGGCAGGGTGAATTCTCAAAAAGGTTCCGTGCACACGGGAGGACAGAATGGACTTTTCACCTGACCGGCCGACCTTCTTCGTCAATCCGGATTATCGGCCAATGACCGGTGCGGCAAAACCGGTGATCGATCCGGCGACGCTCGAAACCGTCGGCGCGATTACCGCAGCCAGCGACGGCGAGATCGACGCCGTGCTCACCGCAGCGACCAAGGCGCAAACGGCCTGGAAAAAGCTCGACGCCAAGAGCCGTGCCCGGCATCTGCACGCCGTCGCGAACGCCATCGAAGCGGCCGACTTCACGCGCTGCGCCGAGCTGATGGTGCACGAGATGGGCAAACCCTATCCGGAGGCGATCGGCGAGATCGCCAATTGCGCGCCGATCTTCCGCTATTACGCCGAAATGGCGCGTGACGACGCCGGCAAGATCGCCGGCACGACGCAGGCCGGTTCGTTCCAGTATGCCCGCTACGAGCCTTACGGCACGTCGGTGCACATCATGCCT
The DNA here is from genome assembly GCF_040321675.1 of Mesorhizobium sp. M0296. NCBI lineage: Bacteria > Pseudomonadati > Pseudomonadota > Alphaproteobacteria > Hyphomicrobiales > Phyllobacteriaceae > Mesorhizobium > Mesorhizobium sp. M0296. The sequence goes on along the minus strand of NZ_JAMYRZ010000001.1, from coordinate 561,642 downwards.
TACAATTTTCCGATCCTGTTGATGTGCTGGACCGTCGCCGCCTCGCTTGCCGCCGGCAATGCCTGCGTGATCAAGCCCGCCGAAGCGACAACATTGTCGACGCTGGATTATATAACCGTGTTTCGCTCCCTGCCGGAGGGCTTGGTTTCCTGCATGCCAGGCGGAGCAGCAACGGCGCAGGCGCTGATCGCCTCGGACCGCACGCATGCGGTTGCTTTCACCGGTTCGGTCGCCGCCGGCAAGGCTGTCGCCGTCGCATGTGCAGAGCGCATGAAGCCTTGCGTCATCGAGGCCGGCGGCAGCGATCCCCTGATCATCAGCCAACACGCCCCACTGGACGTGGCGGCTGCCGGCAGCGTCACGGCTGCCTTCCATCTCACTGGCCAGGTCTGCACTTCGGCCGAACGGTTCTTCGTGGTTGATGCCGTTCACGACCGCTTCGTCGATCTGTTTGCCGAGAAAACGCGCGCGCTGCGTATCGGCAACGGCCTCGACAAAACCGAGATCGGACCGCTGGTCAGCGAGGCCGCGCGTGCGAAGGTCATCCGGCTGGTCGACGATGCGATCCGCAGCGGTGCCAAAGCGATCACCGGCGGACGCATTCCGCCGGCACATAATGTAGGCTGGTTCTACGAGCCGACCATCCTGACCGGCATCACCGCCGATATGGCAATCGTGCGCGAAGAGTGTTTCGGGCCGGTCGCCGCAATCTGCCGGGTCAAGGATTTCAACGAGGCGATAGAGCTTGCCAACGACAGCCCCTTCGGTCTCGGCGCCTCGGTCTTCACCACCGATCTTGCCGAAGCGCATGAGGCCGCGGAGCGGCTCGAGGCCGGCATGGTCTGGGTCAACAATCCGCTGATAGACAATGACGCGTTGCCGTTCGGGGGCTGGAAGGCTTCGGGCCTCGGCCGCGAGCTCGGCCGCCAGGGTCTGGATGCATTCCGCCGCTCGAAGATGGTCATCATCGACCACAGACCGGAGATTCAGGGCTGGTGGTATCCCTATCCTGACAGCTGGTTCCGCGAGGCAGGCGGGCGCAAGCATGTTTGACACGACTATCTTCGGGCGTGCTGCTAGCTAATTGTTTAGGATATCCGTCTCCGCCGAATGCAGCCATATCGGGCGTGGCGCTGTAGCCGAAGGCTGGTGAGATCGGAATCAGAAAGGCCACCTGCGCTCAACGGCCGTTCGCCCGGCGGACCCGCCAGATGACATTACCGACGTCGTCGGCGACGAGCAGTGCGCCAGTCTGATCGATAGCGACGCCGACCGGACGGCCCATCGCCTCGCCATTCCGCCCGATGAAGCCGGTGAGCACATCCTTCGGGAGACCGCTCGGTTTGCCCCCACGGAACGGCACGAAGATGACCTTGTAACCGCTGCGCACACTCCTGTTCCACGAGCCGTGCTGGCCGACGAAGGCGCCGTTGCCGTAGGCCGGACCGAGTTGCGCGCCTTTGGAGAAGGTCAGTCCCAGCGAGGCGGTATGAGAGCCCAGGGCGTAATCGGGCTTGATCGCTGCCGCCACGAGATCGGGGCGCTGCGGCTTGACGCGTTTGTCGACGTTCTGTCCGTAGTAGCTGTAGGGCCAGCCGTAGAAAGCGCCGTCACGAACCGAGGTCATGTAATCCGGCACAAGGTCGTCGCCGATCTCGTCACGCTCGTTCACGGCGACCCAAAGCTGGCCAGTCTCAGGATTCCAGGAGAGCCCGTTCGGGTTGCGCAGGCCCGAGGCGAAGACCCGAGTGCGGCGGGTAGACCGATCCACTTCAAGGACAGCGGCGCGGTTCTTCTCCGCGGCTATGCCGTTTTCTCCAACGTTGCTGTTGGAACCAACGGTGACATAGAGCTTGCGTCCATCCGGAGTTGCGATCACGTCCTTGGTCCAATGATGGTTGAGGTCCCCGGCCGGCAAGTCGATGATCTTTTCCGGCGACGTGCTGACTCGGGTCTGGCCATTGGAGTAGGGGAAAGCGACGAGCGCATCGGTATTCGCGACATAGAGCTTGCCTTTGGACAGCGTCATGCCGAAGGGCGAATTGAGGCCTTCCGCGAACGTCGTGCGCACATCCGCAATGCCGTCGCCATCGGTGTCGCGCAGGAGCGTGATGCGGTTGGCGCTTTTGGTCGCGGCGCCAGCCCGCTTCATAGCCAGGTCCATGAAGACCTTTCTAAGACTGAAGCCTTCGTCATGCTTGGCAGGGGCATTGGTTTCAGCAACCAGCACGTCGCCGTTCGGAAGCACATGTAGCCAGCGCGGATGGTCGAGGCCGGTGGCGAAGGCGTTCACTGTCAGCCCCTTCGCCGGGGTCGGCATACCTTCTTTCTGCCAGCCTTTCGCCTCGGCGATGTTAACAGTCGGGATCAGCGTCGGTCTTGGTTTCGGTAATGTGGGGTTGGGGCCATAGCCGGATATTGCCCCGGTTTTTTGCGCCGGAATGCCAGCGCAGCTTGCCATGACGGTGCCCAACACCGCTACGAGTACGCTTCCTGGGAAGCCGGCATGCATCGGACGTCCTCCGCATCGATTTGTGTCGCGCTCTTTGTGCAAACGGAAGTCAGTGGCTTATTCTTCCAATTGCTTCGAAACAGCGGCGCTCGTAATCCGAGGGCCAGGAATTCGCGACAGATCTGCGCTCGGTAGAAATATGGCGCGAGAAGATTGTGGCAACCGCGCGAATATCTGTCGCGCAATATGCATCTCACATTTGTATCGCGCGAAATCGGTACGGCTTGCGCTTTTCGGTATCGAGTTGCTCATGGGCCAACATGCGTTCGAATGGAAGGAGACCGTGAACGGCGGGACCACAACGACCCACCGATTGCACCAGCTGGTGAAACAGCTGTTGTTGCTGCTTAGCAAGACGCCGCAAATCTGCTAAAGTCTGCGGTGGGAGGAGACGGATATCCAATCGCTGCCGATAGCACATCCAAGTGTAGCGAAGGCGACACCCGGCGCATCACTTCCGCTCGCCTATTCCCTCGCGACGCTCTGCTGGCTCCTGTCGGCCGGCGTCTATATCGCCGCCAAGTGGGTTGCCCCCGAGATGCCGCCTTGGGCGCTCTGCTTCTGGCGGCTGACGCTCGCGTGCGCGATCCTGCTGCCTATCGTCCATCGTCATCACGGGGCGATGCTCGTGCTGATCCAATCCCGGGTGATCGAGGTGCTGGTCATCGGCACTATCGGGCTAACCTTGTGTCAGGGCATGATCTACACGGGCCTCAACTACACCAACGCGACAACCGCCGGCATCATCATGGCGCTGTCGCCGATCATGACTATGGTGCTTGCCCGCTTCGTGCTCGGCGAGCCCCTCGGTATCTGGAAAGCGCTTGGAGCGCTGGTCGCTCTGGCCGGGATGGTGGTGATCGTGGCGCGCGGCGACCTTGCCGCGCTGATGCAGCTGCAGTTCAATCCCGGCGAGTTGTGGATCGTCGGCAGCGCGTTTTGTTGGGGCCTCTACACCGTGCTGCTGCGTCGCGCCAAATTCGCTATCGAGCTTCTGCCGATGGTGGTCCTGCTGCTGGGAGCCGGCGCGCTGGCCGCACTGCCCTTCTATCTCTGGGAACTGTTTTCCGGGGATCGTTCGGCGCTGCATGCGAACGGCCTTCTGGCTCTCGCCTATGTTGCCGGCCCCGGCGGCGCTCTGATGTACTATCTCTACAACCGTAGCGTCGAGACACTTGGTGCGGGGCGCGCCAGCATGCTGCTCTATCTCCAGACCGCCTTCGTCGCCGTTCTCGCTTATCTGGTCCTTGGCGAAAGCTTGCACGACTACGATCTCGCCGGCGCCGCCTTCATCATCGCCTGCCTGCTGCTCGCCACCGCGATCAAGCCGAGGCAGCGCACGGTGCGTGTCGCGTAGGCAAACATCAGTTCCGCTGCTTCGGCGAGCAGCTCGCAAAATCAGAGCGCCACCCGAAGCAAGCCGGGTCACTGAAGCCGGCTGTTGTGGCGCAGCACGAGGCCGACCGCGCCGAGCAATGCGTCGTTCTCCGTGTGCTTGCCAACGATTATCCGCGTGCGCAGCGCAGGCGCCACATCGCGGGACTTGATGAGCGTGTGGCGTTCATATGATGCGATCAGTGGCGCCAGGAGAATGTCGCCCGCCAGGGCCATGCGGCCGCTGATGATGATGAGCGGCGGATTGAGAACCGAACCGATCAGGCCAAGGCCACGGCCGGCGAACTCGGCGGTGTCCTCGATCATCCGCAGCGCCCTCACGTCGCCCTCCTCGGCCATCATGATCACGTCGTCCATCGTGACCGGCCGCCGCACGATGCGCGAAATCTGCTCGAGCGGTCCGGCAAAGCTGGCATAGAGCTCCAGGCATCCTCGATTGCCGCACCGGCAAAGGTCGCCGCCGGGATCGATGCTGATGTGCCCGAATTCGCCGGCGCCGCCGGCGATGCCGCTCACCAGCCGACCGTGCTGGACAATGGCCCCGCCGACGCCCAGATCGACCTTGAACAGCACGAAATCGTCCTGGCCGACGGCCGCACCCCACATCAGCTCGGCAATGGCCGAGCAGTTGCTCTCATTGTCGGCGAAGATCGGCTGTTCAAGGACCGGCCCGAACACATCGCGGATGTTGACCCCGGCCCAGGTCGGAACGATACTCGCGCGCAGCACCACTCCTTCGCGGCTGACTGGGCCCGAGACGGAGACCCCAACCCCCAGGAGCCCCGCCATCGGCAGACCGTTCTCTTCGTAGCATCGGGCAATTACTGACTTGGCGAGCTGGGCCGCCTGTTGCGGCTGGTAGTCCAGACCCATGGGGATAGTTTGTTCGGCAACGAAAGAATGCGAGACGTCAGCGACGACACACCGCATCTCGTCGAGGCCCAGATGGATGCCGACGCAGGTGCCCGCAGCGGGATTGAGCGTCAATGTCGTGGCAGGCCTGCCGATACCCCTGGCCGCGTCATGATGGGCCGAGGATTCGATCACCATCCCTGACTTTCTCAAGCCGTTGAGCGCGGTTGAAACCGTCGACCGCGCCAAACCGGTAATGCGGGTAATTTGCGACGCAGAAAGCACGCCGCGCTCGCGCAGGCATCGGACGATCAGGCTCTCCGGCGACGCCGACGGCCTGTCGATCAGCCAATTTCTAAGCGAAGGTTTGTTCATGATGAGCACAAAGCACGTTGACTGATAGCCCAAATATGTCATCTTGGAAAGAACGGAGATTACTGCATCTCGCCGGCCACGACCTCAAATCGCGGGCCACAAGCGGTCGATACGAACCGTGCATCACATATGGGAGTGAAACGATGAAATACCTGAGGACGGCCTTTGCGGCCGCTACCGCCTTCACCTTGATTACCGGAACAGCCCTCGCGGAGCCGAAGACCAACCTCTTGCATCAATGGGCCACCGGATCGGACGCCCAGGCTATCGCCAAGCTCGGCGAGATGTTTACCGCCAAGGGTGGCACCTGGCAGCAGACCTCCATCGCAGGCCATACGGCCAATACATTGGCCAAACTGCGTGCTGATGTGATCGCTGGCAATGCACCTCCCGCTGTGCAGCTAAAGGGCCCCGAGATCGCCGAATGGAACGAGACGGGCATGACAGCCAATCTCGACGACCTGGCGAAGGCGGAAAATTGGGAGAAAGTCGTCGCTCCCGAATTGCTGCCGGTGATGAAGCCGACCGGGAATTGGGTGGCCGCGCCGATGAACATCCACCGCATCAACTGGCTGTGGGCATCGCCGAAGGTCATGAAGGACGCGGGCGTCACCGAGATGCCGAAGACATGGGCGGAATTCAACGCCGCCTGCGACAAGATCGTGGCCAGCGGCAAGATCTGCATTTCGCACTCGACCGCCGACTGGACCGACTCGACCGTCTTCGAAGTGGTCGTGTACGGTCAGGACCTCGATCTCTACAAGAAAGCTTTCGTCGAGGGCGACGTCGACGCCATGCGCAGCGACGGCATGGTCAAGGCCTTCGAGCAGTTTCGCACCATGACCTCGAAGTACATGGACCCCGGCATGAACGGGCGTGACTGGGATACCATGTCGCATCTCGTTGGCCGCGGCGAGGCCGCCTTCCACATCATGGGCGACTGGACGATCGGCCTGCTGACGGCCGGCGGCTTCAAGGAGGGCACCGACTATGTCTGCGCTCAGGCGCCGACCGATTGGGGCAAGCCCGGTTTCATCCTGAATTCAGACTCGGTCGTGTTCTTCAAGCAGAAGGACCCGGACTATATCGAGGGACAGAAGCTGCTTGCCAGCATCATCCTGTCGCCCGAATTCCAGACCATTTTCAATCAGACCAAAGGGTCCATTCCGGCCCGCCTCGACGTCGATCTTTCGAACGGCTTCAATCCCTGCCAGCAACTCTCGCAAAAGGATCTGCAAGCCTCGATCGCCGCCGGAACGCTCGTCCGTTCGATGGCGCACAACATGACGGTGCCGCAAAAAGTCCGCGGCGCAATGATGGATACCATCACCGAGTTTGTAGCGACGCCGGATATGAGTGCGCAGGACGCGGCCAATGCGATGGCGGATGCGGCCGAAGCGCAGAAGTGACGCTGCCGATGATGGCCGGGGGCGAAGCGCCCGGCCAGACTTCGCCGGAGCAGCCCGATGTCCACCCATGATCTGATGGTACCAGCTGCAGCTGCCGCGGCCCGTCCGTGGCGCGAGCGCCTGGGCACGATGGTGCCCATTCTGGTGCTGGCGCCGTCGATAGCGGCGAGTTTCATCTATGTTTTCGTCTTCACGCTCTGGACGCTCTACATCTCGCTGTCCAATTCGTCGCTGTTGCCGACCTATGGGTTCGTCGGCCTGGACAATTACGCTTCGCTCTGGGCAAACCGGCGCTGGAACATCGCCTATACGAATCTCTTCCTGTTCAGCGGCTTCTATATCGTTGGCTCGATGGCCGTTGGCCTGCTGCTCGCGATCGCGATCGACCAGCGCGTCCGCGGCGAGGCGGCTTGGCGCACCATCTTCCTCTACCCGTTGGCGGTGTCCTTCATCGTCACCGGTACGGTGTGGAGTTGGCTCTATAATCCTGTCGACGGTATCCAGGCCTTCGTTCGCGGGCTTGGCTGGACCGACTTCAGCTTCGCCCTGACGGCAAACCGCAATACGGCGATCTATGCTGTGATCATAACCGGTATCTGGCAGTCGTCCGGCTTCGCAATGGCACTTTTCCTGGCCGGTCTGCGGTCGGTCGATCCGGATCTCGTCAAGGCCGCGCAAATCGACGGCGCGTCGGTTTTCCGGACCTATCGCAGGGTCATCCTGCCAACCATCGCCCCGATATTCCTGGCGGTGGCGGTCATTCAGATACAATTCGCCATCAAGACCTTCGACCTGGTGGCGGCGTTGACGCGAGGCGGCCCAGGTGTGTCCACCACCTTCCCCGCCATCTATGTCTACGACCTGATGTTCCAGCGCGGCCAAATCGGCGAAGGTGCCGCCGCGGCGATGATGATGCTCGCTGCGGTCGCGGTGGTGCTGGTGCCGTATTCCTTGTGGATCGTCTGGCGCCGGCGAGCGGAGGGCCGCAATGGCTGAAATTGCCCCTAATGCCCGTTTTGATCCGGAAGAAGCCGCTGCCACGCGCCGGCATTTCTGGAGCCGCTTCCTTGTCTATGCCGTGCTGACGCTTTTCGCGGTCGTTTATCTCGTGCCGTTGCTGGTAGTGATCTTCAACTCATTGCGCGAGCAGTCGGAGATTGCCCGCAACGGCCTCATCTCCGTACCGCGCAGCTTCCGGTTCGATGCGTGGGCGCAGGCCTGGGGATCCTACTGCGTCAGCGGTACCTGCGAGGGAATGAAGCGCAATTTCTTCAACTCCCTGGCCATGACGATCCCCGCCACCATCATCTCGACCATTCTCGGCGCCATGAACGGCTACATCCTCTCCAAATGGCGCTTCAGGGGCTCTGAACTGATCTTCAATCTGATGCTGCTCGGCGTATTCATGCCCGGCCAGATTTCGCTGATGCCGTGGGCGTTCCTGCTCGGCAAGCTCGGCCTGACCAATTCCACATATGGGCTGGTGCTGATCCACGTCGTCCAGGGCATCTCGTTCACCACCCTGTTCTGCCGCAATTTCTACGTCAGCATACCGGACGACCTGATCAAGGCGGCACGCATCGACGGCGCCGGCTTCTGGCGGATCTTCCGCAAGATCATCCTGCCCCTGTCGCCGCCCATCCTGATCGTCACCGTCATCTGGCAGTTCACCGGCATCTGGAACGAGTATCTGTTCGGCGTCGTCTTCACATCGGGCCAGCAGCAGCCGATCACAGCGGCACTGGTCGCGCTCACGGCCGGCGGCACGACCGCACGTGCTTACGATGTGATGAGCGCAGCCGTGCTGATCGGCGCGTTGCCTCCGCTGCTGATCTATCTGTTTGGTGGAAAATACTTCGTGCGCGGCCTCACCCAGGGCGCCATAAAATGAGGCGTCGCCCATGTCCGCGTTGATGATCCGCAACCTTCACAAGAGCTACGGCTCGCTCGAGATTCTTGCCGGCATCGATCTCGAGGCTAAGACCGGAGAATTCGTCGCCCTTGTCGGCCCGTCGGGTTGCGGCAAATCAACCTTGCTCGCCATGATCGCCGGACTGGAAACCGTCACGTCGGGCGAGATATGGATCGGCGACCGGCTGGTGAACTCGGTGCAACCCAAGGACCGCGATATTGCGATGGTGTTCCAGTCATACGCCCTCTATCCCACCATGACGGTGCGCCAGAACATCACCTTCGGCATGGAGAGCCGCGGCGTGCCAAAAGCGGCGCAGGCGGAAGCTGTCCAGCGGGTTACCGCACTCCTGCAGATCGAACAGCTGCTTAAACGCAAGCCCGGCCAGCTCTCGGGAGGCCAGCGGCAGCGCGTTGCGATGGGGCGTGCCCTCGTGCGCGACCCGAAGCTGTTTCTGTTCGACGAGCCCTTGTCCAACCTCGACGCCAAGCTGCGCGTCGACATGCGTACCGAAATCAAGAAGCTTCACCATCGCGTCGGCAAGACCACGGTGTATGTCACCCACGATCAGGTCGAGGCGATGACGCTTGCATCCCGCATTGCGGTGATGAACCAGGGCTCGGTACAGCAGTTCGACACGCCGAAACGGATCTACGACCGGCCGACCAACATGTTCGTTGCCGGTTTCATGGGATCGCCGGCGATGAATTTCATTCCCGCCCGGCTTACGGGCTCGACCAGCATCTCGGTACGCGCCGCTGACGGCAGCGACGTCAGCCTCGCCCTTGCCGCGCCGATGCCCGCCGGCGCGCCAAAAGACGTCGTGCTCGGTATCCGGCCGGAACACATCTACCGTTTCACGACCGATCTGAAGTCGCGCAAACCTGCTGTAGCGTCCATGCAGGCGCCGGTCGAATTGGTCGAGCCTACCGGGGCCGAGACGCTTGCCGTGCTCAGGCTGGGTGACCTGGAGATCACCGGCCGTTTCGAGCCGGATGACGCTCCCGTCATGGGCGAGACGATAACGCTCGGCATCGACATGTCGCGCGCCTGTCTGTTCGATCCAACAACCAAGGCGCTTCTGTAGTTTGATGTCCGTACAATTCGCGACTTATCCGAGCTTGACCGATCGGGTCGTGCTGATCTCCGGCGGCGCCTCCGGCATTGGCGCCGATATGGTCCGCGCCTTCGTGGCGAACGGCGCCCGGATAGCCTTTCTCGATGTGCAGGACGAACCAGCGGAGGCGTTGGTGCGCGAGCTCGCTGGTGCCGCCGGGCAGGCTCCGTTATATCTCCATTGCGATGTGACCGACGTCGATGCGCTAAAGGCGTCGGTAGCAGGCGTGCGCGCGCGGCTTGGTCCGGTTGCCGTCCTGGTGAATAACGCAGCCAATGATCAGCGCCATCCCATCGACGCGGTAACGGCCGACTATTGGGACCGCAGCTTCGACGTCAATCTGAGGCATCACTTCTTCGCCGCGCAGGCAGTGCATCCGCATATGAAGGAACTCGGCTTCGGCTCGATCATAAACTTCTCCTCCATTGCCTGGCGGTTCGGAGCGGACCAGATGGTGGCCTATGCCACCGCCAAGGGGGCCGTGGTGGCGCTGACGCGTGCGTTGGCGCGGTCGTTCGGACCGGATAACATCCGCGTCAATGCGATCGAACCCGGCGCCGTCATGACCGAGCGGCAGCGCGAGCTGTGGTTCAAGACGCAGGAGGCAGTCGACCAGACGGTGCAGCGGCAATTGATCCGCCGCGTCCTGCTGGGCGAGGAGATTGCACGCACCGTGCTCTTCCTGGCGGCCGACGACAGCCGCATGATCACCAAACAGTCCATAACCGTCGATGCCGGTCTGCGCTAGTGACGCCTCTCCGCTCTCCATTGGAACCGCCAAGCTGATGTTTCGTCTCGGCCTCAACCCTTACGGACTGACCTACTATCTCGGCCTGCAGGGCCGCGGCACGCCGCGGCACAATCCGGACGGCGTGGGGCTGGAAGGCTTCATCACGCTGGCGCAGGAACTGGGCGCACGCACGCTCGAGATCTACGAACCCTGGTTGACCGACTTGACTGACGCCGAAATCGTCGCCCTGCGCAGGCGTCTTGCCGCGCTGGACATCGTCCCGGTGGTGAGCGGCGGACTTCTAGTGGCAGGTCCGCTGGACAACGCCTTTCGGGCTGCGCGCCTGCTCGAGGCGACGACGATCCGTATCGCACTGACGCCTGTCCTGTGCGGCGACCGCAATGCGTGGGGTCCGAAATGGAGCGAGTTCAACGCAACGATTCGCGCTGCCTTGACGGAATGGGGGCCGCGTGCGGCGGCCGAGGGACGCGTGCTCGGCATCGAGAACCATCAGGACTTCGGCAGCGACGAACTGGTTGCGTTCTGCGAACTTGGCGGGCCGGGTGTCGGCATCACCTACGACACCGGCAACACCTTTCCTGTCGGCGAGGCGCCGCTTGCCTTCACGCGCCGGATCGCGCCCCATGTCCGCCACGTTCACCTCAAGGACTATCGCGTCCAGTTCACGGATGAGGGCTACCGCCTGGTCCGCTGCGCGATCGGCGACGGCGCCGTGCCTTTCGCCGAACTGGCAGCCATCCTTGGCGAGCACCACGACACGCTGACGGCGGTGCTTGAGCCCGGCGCGCTGGAGGCCCGTCACGTTCGCTGTCTCACCGACGACTGGTGGAACGGATATGCGCCGAAGACCGCCCGCGAATTCGCGGCCTGCCTGAGTGCTGCGCGCCTGAACCGCCTTGCGGACGACGCCGACTACCGCACGCCATGGGAGCGCGATGATGACGGTGCGCTCGTTTCGTACGAGCTCGACATGATCCGGCGCAGCGCCGCCAACATGATGAAATTCGATTTCATTGCAATGGAGAAATCAGCATGACTGCCCGAGAACTCAGCGGCCTGACCGCCTTCGTCACCGGCTCGGGACGCGGCCTCGGCCGCGTGATGGCCGACCGCTTGGCCGAACTTGGCGCAAACGTCGCGGTCCACGACCTCGATTGGGCCCGGCCATCTCAATATGGCGAATTCGCGGACCTCGGCGACTCTGCCAGGGGCTTGGAGAAGCATGGGACGCGCATCACCGCGGTCACCGGCAACATCGGCGACAAGCAAGCTGTCGCGGAAATGAAGAGGAAGATCGAGGCGGAGCTCGGCGACGTGCACGTCTTGGTAAACTGCGCCGGCGGCGACATCGGCGCCAAGGGCGTAAAGCCCAATCCCAACAACGCACTGGACATCGACTACGAAGACATCAAGGTTCTAACCGAGAACAACCTCATCGGCACGATGCTGGTCTGCCAGGCGTTCGTTCCGCCGATGGTCAAGCGTGGCTCAGGCTCGGTGATCAACATCGCCTCGGCGGCAGCGCATATCGGATGCTCGCCCGAGGTGGTCTACTCGACGCTCAAGGCGGCTGTCGTCCATTATACGCGCTGCCTCGCCAAGGAACTGATCGACGATGGCGTACGCGTCAATGCGGTGAGCCCCGGCGCCACCAAGACGGCACGGTTCCAGGCGAGCCGCGTGGTCGATCCACAGCGCATGGATTCGAGCAAGAAATCGCTGAACCGGTATGCGGAGCCTGAAGAGATCGCCGAAGCGGTTGCCTTCCTCGCCGGTCCGCGCGCGCGCTTCATCAACGGGCAGGTAATCCGCGTCGATGGCGGTTTCACGATCTTTCCAGGTTAGGCCGCGATCGTCCATACCGGGTACCGGAAGCAACTTCGGCATCGCGCGCTGTAGATAGCTCCGCCCGAGTTCGGCCAGAACTATGCACTGCATTACAGTCGGAGCTTGACAAAAACTGCGGTATAGCGGGTATATTAATCGAATAATATGACGCCACCCCTGGTGAGGAAGGCGGTTGGCAAACCAAGGAGGAGACCAAGATGAGCCGCTACAAGTCAGTCGGATTCCTGCACGGCATGGTTTTGGGCGTGGCCCTGACGACCGCGACTGCGGCCCATGCCGAGACCTTGACGCTCTATTGGAACGCCGGCCACGCCTATCAAGCTTATGCCGATGCAATAGCAAAGTTCGAGGCCGATCATACCGGATGGTCGGTGCAGTGGGAGAAATTCCAGTGGCCGGATATGCGCACCAAGCTGGTGGCGGATTTTGCTGCGAAGAGCCCGCCCGATCTCGTCGCCGAATCCGGCGGCTGGGTGCAGGAATTCGGCCAGCGGAATCTGCTGCGGCCGCTGAACGACTTCATCGAACAAGACGGCAAAGCGATCGGCTATCCCGACGACTGGCAAGCCTATTCCGTCGAGCGCAACAAACTTGGCGACCAGTACTATGGCGTCCAGATCCACCTCACCTGCGCCACCCTCGTCTACAACGTCGATATGCTTAAGCAGGCGGGCTTCGACGCGCCGCCTGCGACCTGGGAGGAGTTCCTGAAGGTTGCCAAGGCGACGACGACCGGCGCCCGCTTCGGCTTCGCTCCCAACCCCAGCATCGGATATTATTCGTCGTGGCTGCTGCAGAACGGCGTAAGCTATTACGATCCCAAGACAAACAAGGTCAATCTCGACAGTCCTGAGGCGATCGAAGCGATCCAGTTCCTCGCCGACCTGATCCACAAGGAAAAAGCAGCGACCAAGCCGGCGGCGGGTGCTGACTATGAGGGTCCGCAAAAGCTGTTCACGGCCAACCGGGTCGCAATGATCATAACCGGTCCGTGGGACGTGAAGCCGATCCGCTCGGGCAACCCGAAGCTCAACTGGGCGGTTGCGCCATCACTCAAGCACAAGGTGCAGGCGACGTTCGCGGGCGGCGTCAGCGTGATGATCCCTAAGGACGCCAAGCACCCGAAGGAGGCCTGGGAGTTGTTGAAGCGGCTCGTCGCGCTCGACACGGAACTAGCGGCTACCAAGGAAGCGGGCATGACGATGCCGCGCAAATCCTGGGCCGAAAACGCCGAGGTTCAGGCCGATCCGGTCATCGGCAGCTTCAGCAAATGCCTGCCTTACGCGCAAGACGTCACCGCCTAGCTGCGCCTCACCGGCAAGCACGCGCGAATCGAGAAGCTTCTGCAAAGTGCGCTCGAGGATATCATCTACAATCAGAAGCCAGCAGCCGAGATCATGCCGAAATTCGCGGCCGAGGCCAACGTCATCCTGGCCAACAACTAGGCCGATGATCGTCAGCGGCAGCACCGATACGGCCGATACGGACATTCGCGTCGGCGCGATGCCGACCCGGCGAGCTGCCCGCCTCAGCCGGCGCACCAGACAAACGCTTCTCGCTTACCTGCTGCTGTCGCCAGCAATCCTCTATTTCTCGGTCTATTTCTTCTATCCGATAGGACTGGAGTTTTGGGCGAGCCTGTACAGCGGCCAGCCGCTGATCGGCGAGAGCCGATTCGCCGGACTGGACAACTACGTTGCTGCCCTCGGCGACGCGCGCGTTCGGCAGTCGCTCTTCGTGACGCTGGCCTTCGCGATAGGCGTCACCGCGGCCAGCATCGCTATTGGCCTCGGACTGGCGGTCGTGCTCAACCGGCCGATCCCGGGGCGCACTCTGATCCGCGCAATCATCTTCTTTCCCTACATCACCTCCTTCGTGATCGTCGCGTTGATGTGGCAGGCAATTCTCGATCCCTACACTGGCATCTTGAACAGCTTCCTTGCCGAGGTTGGGCTGCCGACCCAGAATTGGCTCGGCGACACCTCGACCGCGCTGCCGACCCTCATCGCCATCACGGTGTGGAAGGATGTCGGCTATGCCATGCTGATCTACCTCTCCGCGTTGCAGTCGATCCCGTCCGACTTCTATGATGCCGCATCCATCGACGGCGCCACGCCGACGCAGCAATTCCGCTATCTGACCTGGCCGTTGTTGACGCCGACCACGCTGTTCATCGCGGTCGTCAGCACGATCAGCCAGCTGCAGGAGCTGGCGCCGGCCTACCTGATAACCAAGGGCGGACCGGCCGACGCGACGCGGTTCTTCAGCCTACACGTGTTCGAGGCAGCCTTCTTCGAGCTCAACATCGGCTACGCCTCGGCGCTGTCTTTCCTGATGTTCCTGCTGATCCTGGCCATCACCTTCGTTCAGTTCCGCCTGCTCAACCGCGAAACCACCTATTGAGGTTGGCATGACATTCGCAAAAACGCTCCCGTCCTACCTACTGCTGCTCTTCTGCGTGGCGCTGTCGATCTTTCCGTTCCTCTACATGCTTTCGCTGTCGCTGCAGAGCGATGCCGACGTCTTCAGCGGCATTCCGATTCTGATCCCCGAGACGTGGCAATTCACGAATTACATCGACATCTGGCAGAAGGCGCCGTTCGCGCGTTTCACGCTCAACAGCTTCATCATCGCCGGCGGGATTACCTTCCTCCATCTGATCTTCGATCCGTTGATCGGCTACGTCTTCGCGAAGATGGAATTCGCCGGTAAGCGCGTCATGTTTGTCGCGGTGCTATCGACGCTGATGATCCCATTCTTCATCCGCATGATCCCGCTCTATGTGCTCACCGCGCGGATGGGATGGCTCAACACCTATCAGGGCCTTATCCTTCCATTCGCCATGAGCGCCTACGGGATCTTCCTGATGCGGCAGTTCATCCGTCCGATTCCCGACGAGTTGCTTGACGCTGCACGGATGGACGGCTGCTCGGAACTCGGCCTTTACTGGCGCATCGTGCTGCCGCAGGTCCGTCCGGCACTGGCGACGCTGGCCCTCCTCACCTTCGTGTTCCAGTGGAACGAATTCCTCTGGCCGCTGGTCGCCGTCAACACCACCGAAATGCGGCCGATCACGACGGGACTGACGCTTTTCAACCAGGAATTCTTCACCCAGTGGAACCTGACGGCGACGGGCGGGATCATTCTCTTCATCCCGAGCCTGCTGCTGTTCCTCTTCACGCAGCGCTACTTCGTCCGCAGCGTGATGCTGGCAGGCATGAAATGACCATTCGGAGTTATTGCACCCTATGACGTCCCGCCGACCGAACGTGATCGTCTTCTTCACCGACCAGCAGCGTTGGGATACCGTTGGTGTCCATGGCAATCCGCTCGAGCTTACGCCAAATTTCGACCGCCTCGCCGGGACCGGCACGTTCTTGGCGAATTCGTTTACCTGCCAGCCCGTTTGCGGCCCCGCCCGCTCCGTCTTTCAGACGGGGCGGTACCCGACCATCACCGGCTGCTACCGCAACGACATCCCGCTGCCTAAGAGCGAGCGCACGCTCGCGCATCATTTCACCGCGGCAGGTTATGACACCGCCTACATCGGCAAGTGGCACCTGGGGTCCGCCGAGCCGGTCACCCAGGAACAACGCGGCGGCTATCGCTACTGGCTGGCCTCCAACATCCTGGAGTTCACGTCCGGCCCCTTCGACACCGTCGTCCACGACAATGACGGCAAGGCGGTGAAGCTGCCGGGATACCGCGTCGATGCCCTAACCGACGCTGCAATCCGCTATGTCGCATCGAGGGAAGACGAGCCGTTCTTTCTATTCCTGTCCTTCCTCGAGCCGCATCACCAGAACCAGACGGACAACTACCCTGCCCCGCTCGGATACGAGGACAGGATCCGCAAGAAGCTCGCCATTCCCGGCGATCTCGCCGCACTTGGCGGCACGACAGCAGAACATTTCCCCGGCTATCTGGGCATGGTCGCGCGCCTCGACGAGGCGTTTGGACGGCTGATCGAGGCGCTCTACAGCCTTGGCCGGCTTGACGACACGATCATCCTCTTCACCTCCGACCACGGATGTCACTTCAAGACCCGCAACAACGAATACAAGCGTTCCTGTCATGAGGCGTCGATCCGCGTGCCGACGCTATTCCACGGCCCCGGCTTCCAGCGCATCGGCACATATGAAGGCCTAGTCAGCCTCGTCGATCTCGCGCCGACCCTGCTCGCCGCGGCCGGCCTGAAAGTGCCCAATTCGATGCAGGGCGTCTCGCTGCTCGACGCGCTGCAGGGCGAACGGCCGCCGTGCGACGAGATATTCATTCAAATCAGCGAGCACCATGTCGGCCGCGCGTTGCGCACCAGACGGTGGAAATATGAGGTCGAGGCGCCGGGAAAAGACGGCTGGCGGGATTCCGGCAGCGATTTCTATGTCGAGGCGAGGCTCTACGACCTCGATGCCGATCCAAACGAACTAACCAATCTCATAGCTTCGCCCGATCACGCAGAGACGCGTGCATGGCTGCGAGGCCGCATCGTTGCCCTGATGGAGGAGGCCGGCGAGGCAAGGCCCGAGATCCTTGCCGCCGGGCATGGAAGCTGGAATGAAATCCGGCTGAGCGACAGCTGATCATGTCATGTCGCGCAGCGGATCCAACAATGCACGAGAGAAGTTCCGATCGCAGAAAGGCGCCGACCATGGCCGATGTCGCCCGGCGCGCCAATGTATCGACCGCTGCCGTGTCGTACCTGCTCAGCGGCGACAGCACGCGCCTGAAGTTCGTCGGCAAGGAGGCGCGGCAGCGCATCCTCGAGGCCGTCGCTGAGCTCAACTACGTGCAAAACCGCACCGCGCGGCAGCTGCGCCGCCAGCAGGCCGAGCGAATCTGCCTTGTACTGCCTCGTCTCGGCGTGCCGTTCAGCGACCGGATCGCGCAGGATATCCAATCTGCAGCGGCGCTGAGGGGATTTTCGACAATTATCACCGCGGGAGACACCTTCGAGCGAACCGACCGGATCGTGAGGGAAATCGAGAGCGGGCTGGCAGACGGCATTATCGCCGACTGGCAGCATCTCTCCGAGCCCGAGGTGATGGTCTTGGCCGCGCGCCTGGCGGCCGCGGGCCGGCCAGCGGTGATCTTCCATCCGACCATCGAGCCGGCAGGCTTCTCGGTTGTGCGCCAGCATACCGGCAGGGCCGTCTTCGAGGCACTCGACTACCTCTACCGAGCCGGCCATCGCTGCATCGCCTATATGGTGCATGAGCAAGCTGTGGACGGGAGCCGTCTCGCCGCCTATCGCAGCTTCCTGCAAGCACGCGGCCTTCCGCTGCGAGACGACCTGGTGATCGGCGGTGCAGAGGCGCGCAAGGCTGCGTTTGCCAATGCTACGGCGCTGGCCGCCCGCAAGGATCGGCCGACCGCCCTTTTCGTCGAATCCGATCTTGCCGCCGTGACCGCCCTGCACGCATTCGAGGAGGCCGGCCTCTCCGTGCCCGGCGACATTGCAGTCATCGGCTGCGGCAATATCGACGAGGGCGAATTCAGTCATCCGGCATTGACGACAATCGGCCCCGAAACTGCCCACTACGACCATCTTGCCGATCATCTGATCTCATTGATCTCGGCAACACCGGGCGCAATACCTACCCTTTTCAGCGTTTCGTGGCAGTTGGTCCGTCGCGCGTCCGCATGAGCAGGATCGCCGCTATTTGACGCCCACGCTTTCAGGCCAGAGGACCTGGATTTCCTTTGGCAGCGCATCCCGCACCTTTGCCGACTGGCCAAGGTCGATATGCCGTGCAAGCACACGCAGCACAGAGCGTGCCGCATCCTCGAGATCGACAGGACGGGTCGATTTCAATTCATCGGCGATGTGTTGCAGGAATTTCTCGAGCGAGCGTGTCTTGTCGGGCATGTCGGCGGGCCGATAGCGATCATAGTAGGCGCCGCGCACGAGCAGCGGCAGTTCCGCTCCCAATTTGGCCGCCAGTCCGATCTGCAGCCTGTCGCGAAGGGTTCGCAGAACGGCGCCCAATGTATGCCAGGCGACGTGTCGATCCGGACCAAGATCCGCCATGATCTCGTCAAGCCAGATGTTTGTTATTTGCAGCGTTTTGTCGAAAACGTCCAAGCCGGTTGCGCTCATCGTCGCCTCCTCGAAAGGTTCTGCGGGCGAAACGGCGACCGGAGATTATTGTTTCGTGGTCCTGTGAAAATCGTCCTGGCAAAGCGGCGGAAACCGGTTCGGTCGGAGAGCCTGTCGGCGTCAGGTCTGCTCGACACTCTGCATCTGCTGGATTTCGGCGATCTGTCGGAAGCGGCCGTTTTCCACCCCGTTGAGTGCAGTCACAGCGGCCAGATTGTCACCCTTTTCATCCCACCGAACGGGCTCGCGATAAGCGATTCCCTTGAAACGGATATTGTGCACCGCCGCCAGAACGTCGCGCCGGCTCGGATGTCCCCTTGGATACAGTGCTGGCGTCTTTGATCGCGGCAAGGAGAAGGCAGGCCGAATCGTAGGCATTCACGGCATAATTGCGCTTCGGCTTCGCCGTCCGACGATCTCGCCAGCTTCGGCGAGCGTCGCTTCCAAGCAATCCCTTCGCGCGTCAACGACGCCCGTTCAACCTTCCCACAGTTGTATTCGGCGCCTGCGTTCCGATCATTAAAGTCGGCCTTGCTGATCCGAAAGGTGGTTGTCCTCCGCCTAACTGAGCTTGTGCTCATCGGTTCCGAACGCCGTCTCAGCAATGAGACCAGTCCTCACGTTGCCCGAGCCCGGGTATCTCTTGACTGACTGAGCGGCCCGCGCCGACAATGGCATTGGGAAGATGGCGGGATGGCGCCCACGGTGTTCGGCACCACTTGGCGATCAAGCTGCGAAAGGGCTGTCATGGATTGGAAGCTGGAGCTGGTCCCGGTCCCCGTATCGGACGTCGATAGAGCAATTGCCTTTTATGTTGGGAAGGTCGGCTTTCATCTCGATCACGACCACACCGTAAGCGACGAGATACGTTTCGTGCAATTGACGCCGCCCGGTTCGGCCTGTTCGATTGCCATGGGCAAGGGCCTCGTCGACAGCCCCCCGGGATCCATAAGGGCCTGCAACTCGTCGTGCCCGATATCGATGAGGCTCACCGGTACCTGGCCGCTCAAGGTATCGAGGTCAGCGATATCAAGGATTTTCCCTGGGGCAGATTTGTCTTCTTTGAGGATCCCGACGACAACACCTGGTCTGTCCAGCAACTTCCACCTCGCAGCTGAGGCGGCACGCTGCGGCAGGGTCGTGCCCCGACACAGATAGCGCGGGATGCACGGTTCAATTCGAACGCATCCCGGCCTAACGCCTTTTCTCGTCGAAGGCGGCATTCCAATTGTGATAAGGCGCGCGATAGGTGGGGATGCGGTCCTCGACATCGACAAGCGCTTCGAACGGTTTGTGCGGTTCGGCCTGATACCAGAAGGCGACCGACGAAATGTCGTCCGAGCGGCGATTGGCGTGACCGTGCTCGATGGTCACCCGGATGCGTTTGTGGAAGATGACCGGGTCCTCTATGTGCCAGCGATAGAGCGTAACCGGCTCGGTCCAGTTCGGCCCGCCGGCGGCGATGATGCCGTGATAGGGCGCGCTGTAGTCCTGTGTCGGGCACCATGCCGTATTGAAATAATCTTCCGTGCCGGTGCCGTGCAGCGTCGGCGGCCAGGCATCGTTGACGCCGGGGCCGGTCTCGCCGCGATCGTCGATCAGTTCGGCCTTCGGTCCGATGCGCGGATCGGGCTTGCGCACTGTATCCGGCACGGAAATGCCCGGCTCGCCGTCGACGAAGATCATGTCGTCGCCCTCGCCATACCAGTCCCATAGTGCGGAACGCCGCCGCGAATAGACGGAATAGAGCACGCCGACATAGTGGCCGTGACCTTCCGCCTCCAGGATGGTGTAGTTGCCGTTCCCGTCGGTGTTTTCCCCGCCAAACAGGACCTGCTCGTTGGCCAGCCCCGTCTCGTCTATGCCGTCAGGTCGCTGCTGCCTGTATTGGGCGTGGAAGCGGCCCAGGCCTTCCTCGAGTTCCTCATGCAGTTCGAGATCGACATAGTAATAGAAAAGCAGGTCGTCCTCAGCCTCATTGGTGACGGTGAAGCGCATGTGGCTGGCAAACGGCATCGGAAAGTAGCAGTTGAAGGCCTTGCCATCCTCTGGACTTGCCTGCACCGGCAGGCTGGCAAAATTGCGGGTGCGGGCATGGCCCATGCCGAAGAAATCGCCGATCGGCGTTTCGATGCTCGGATGTGCCTCACCATCCCAATAGGCGCGCAATACGATCTTGCGCAGGAACGCCTCGCTCTCGCAGGCGAGCGTCGCCCAGATATGCGTGACGATGCCGGCACCGTCATGCTCGGCAATCACCACCGTCTGGCCGGGTTCAATGTGCAGCCGGTCGTCATTGCCGCCGGTGCGGTCGTAGCTTGAGAACCGGCGGGTTTTGGCGTCGCGCAATTTGGCGAGCCCGCGAAGCGGCGACAGGCCGGCATTATCCATGTGTTTCTCCTCTTGCTTCAGCGGTTATTTCAGGCCGCTTGTCTTGATGGATTCCATGATCTGGCGCTGGAAGATCACGAAGAGGACCAGCATCGGCACGGCGACGATGGTCGAGGCGGCCATGACATAATTCCAGGCGGCGGCGTACTGGCTCTTGAAGTTCGCAATGGCTACCTGCACCACCCAGAGGTTGAGGTCCGATGTGATCGTCAACGGCCACAGGAAAGCGTTCCAGTTGGCGAGGAAGAACAGGATCGCCAGTGCCGACAGGATCGGCCGGCTGAGCGGCAGGATGATGCTCCAATAGATGCGCCAGTAGCCGGCGCCGTCCATGATCGCGGCTTCTTCCAGTTCCCTGGGCAGCGACAGGTAATGTTGCCTGAGCAGAAAGATGCCGAACGCGTTGAAGATCGCCGGAATGATCAGCCCGGCATAGCTGTCCAGCATGTGCAGCGTCCGCGTCAAAATGAACAGCGGCACGATGATGACTGGCAGCGACACCAGGAAGGTCGAGAACATGGCGAGGAACAGAATGTCGCGGCCCGGAAAACGCAGCCGTGCGAGCGAATAGCCCGCCATCGAATGGAAGAACAGCGCAGCAACCGTCACCGTCGCCGACACGAAGAACGAATTGAAGAGATAGCGCAGGAACGGCACCTCGGTCAGCACATAGAGGAAATTGCCGAGCGTCGGGCGTTCCGGAATGAGGCTCGGCGTGAAGACGTCGCTCGCCGGCTTGAGCGAGATGACCAGCATCCAGACAAGCGGGAATACCGTCATCAGGCCAAGTGCGGCGGTTGCCAGCATCCAGGCAAGTCTCGCCGCTCGTATCTGCGAACGGCCGGAAGGAGTTCGGCCGTCAGTCATGCTCGAAACGTCCGCCGCGCGTCAGCACGAAGAAGAAGACCGTGACCAGCATCAGCGCCAGCACCAGCAGCGATGCCATTGCCGACGCATAGCCGAAGGCGCCGAACTGGAACGCCTGCTTGTAGATGTAGATGATCAGCACCGAGGTCGAATTGACCGGCCCGCCTTTGGTCATCACATAGATCAGGTCGAAGACCTGGCCGCCGGCGACAGCCGCGACGAGCGAGACCAGGAGGACGAAGAAGCTGGTCGGCTTGAGCAAGGGCAAAGTAATGTACCAGAAGCTTGTCACCGGCCCGGCACCGTCGATCTTTGCGGCTTCGTAGTACTCTGCCGGGATGTCCTGGAGCCCGCCGAGGAAGATCAGCATGTAGAAACCCATCAGGAACCAGACGCTGACCAGCACCAGCGTGAACAGCGCCAGATTTGGATCGCCGAGCAGCGAAATTCCGCCGAGGCCGACGAGCGGCGCCAGCCGGCTGACGATGCCGACCTTTTCGACCAGCATGAGCTGCCACACGAGCGCCACCACGACCAGGCTGACCATCTGCGGCGCAAAGAACATCGAGCGCATGACCGCGTTGAAGCGGTTGGTCTTCTGCACCAGAAGCGCCAGTCCCAGTCCGGCGACGTAGAGCGCCGGCACCAGCATGACGGCATAAGCTACCGTCACCTTCACGGACGACCAGAACAGCGGGTCGCCCCACATGCGCCTGTAATTGCCGAACCCGACGAACCTGTAGCCGCCGAAGCCGTTGACCTCGAAGAACCCGACGGCGAGCGACAGCAGCATCGGCACGCCGACGAACACCAGCAGGCCAACCGCATCGGGCAGGACGAACAGCCATGCGGCGCAGCGCTCCCTTTGCTTGGCGGTGAGGCCGCGGGCGGAATTCGCGCCCGCGGCTGGCGGTTTCATCTGATCCATGCTGGAAAGGGCCTAAAGGATCGGCGCGCCGGAATAGGAAGCGAGGAACGCATCGAGTTGCTGACTGGCCGTCGTCGCCGCCTGCTGGGTATCAACCCCGCCAAGCTGTGCCGACTGGATGGCGTCGGAGATGATCTTGTAGGCCTCCGGCGGAACCCGCGGCTCGGCGCGCGTCCCCGGATGGATCTCCTTGGCGAAGGTGCCGAACTTGCCGGTGCTGAAGACATCGGCGCCGGCCTTCAGCGCGCTGTTGCGCGGCGGCATGTCGCTCTTGGCGACAGTGCACCAGTTGACGACCCGGTCGATCGATGCCGGATCCATTGAGGCCAGCGCCCAGGCGCAGAACTGGGCGGAAGCATCCGGGTTCTTGCCTCCGGCATTGGCGACAAAGGCCCAGCCACCGCCGACGGTGACGTATTTGCCATTGGCCGGTGTCGGCAATTTGAAGATGCCGTAGGGCACGTCCTTGGCGTTGTTGTCCATCGCCGAAATGCCCCAGATGCCGCAGTTCTGCATGGCGCACAGCCCTGCCCCGAGATTGGCGACTATGTCGAAGCCGCCGCCGACCACCTGACGCGGCGCCACGCCGGTATTGATGGCATCCTGCCAGAGTTTCAGCGCCTGGACGGTGGCCGGCGAATCGAAGGCGCTCTTGCCGTCCTTGCCCTGGAATTCGCCGCCGCCCTGCCACAGGAACGGATACCAGGTGAAGTTCTGGTAATAGCCGGGAGTCGTTTCGAACAGCACGCCGTAGCGACTGGGCGTCGTCAGCTTTTTGGCGACCGCCAACAGCTCGTCCCAGGTCTTCGGCACGTCGTTCTCGTTGAGCTTTGCATCCTCGAACGCTTTGACCGAATAGTAGAAGGCCATCGGCTCGACTTCCATCGGCACACCGTAGATCTTGCCGTCCACCATGCGGTTGGCGATGACGCTTTCCGGGAAATCGGCTTTGGCGGCATCCTCGATATGCGGCGTCAGGTCGGCAAGTACGCCGCCATTGTAATAACGCAGGAAATCGCCGGGGCTGATGAGGAAGATGTCAGGGCCCTCGCCCGACGCGAAGGCCGTTGCCAGCTTGGAACCGGAGATGTATTCGCTGTTGACGACATATTCGAGCTCGACCTTCTGGTCGTGGCCGTCGTTCCAGTCGGCCACCAGCTTCTCGAACCACTGGACCTGCGGTTTCACGTCTCCCCCAGGCGCATAGAACTGCCAGAATTTCAGCGGCGCTTCCTGAGCGCGCACGGCCATCCTGTTGATGAACGGGAAGCCTGTGAGGCCGGCGGCAGCGAAAGTGGCGCCGCCCTGGATCAGCCGACGGCGGTTCAGGCTGGCCAATGGCCGGTCGCGGGTCGTTTTGTCAGTCATCAATTCCTCCCTTGGATGTTGTTCGGTCGAACGTTGGCGAAGGGACCTCCGTTCCCTTTGCCGGCATCTGGCGTCACGCGCTGTCGAATGGGCTCAACACGCATGGGATCACTTCGGTGCGCGGCGCGCCCTCGACTTTGCCACCCAGCCGCTCGAGCAGCATTTGCGTGGCGCGCTTGGCAAGCATTGTCGGACTGTTGCCGACACGGGTCAGCTTCGGCCTGACATATTCCAGTTGAGGCAGGTCATCGAAGACTGCGATGGCGATATCCTGAGGGATATTGATCCCATGGTCGTAGAATTCGGTCAGCGCACCGGAGGCCATCAGATAATTGGCGAAGAACATCGCCGACGGCAGGTTTCCGCCGTGCTTCTCCCTGAGCCAGGTGACCGCTTCCCGCCCTGACGGGGCAAGATAGCTTCCCTCGAACCGCAGATCGGCGGAGATTGGCACGCCATTGTCGGCGAGCCCTTTTTCGAAGCCGGCGGCACGCGCCATCGCCTCCTTGAAAAAGGCTGGCCCGGTGACATGGGCGACGCGGCGATGGCCCCTCTTCGCCAGATACTCGCCCATCAGATAGCCGCCGCCGAAATCGTCCAGCTGGACGCTGTCGACAGCATGGTTCGGCAGATGGCCGATGAAGACGGCGGGCAGATCGAGGCTGAGCAGTTCGCTGTGCATGCCGTGCAGCGCGAAGTCGGCAACGATGACGCCGTCGACCCGCTTGCGCCCTATCTGGCGCAAATACTCGCGGCCGTGATCCTGTGAATGTCCGCCCGGCACGTCGGTGTTGAAGATCAGCATGTCGAGGCCGACCATTTCGAGCGTCGACTGCGCCGTTTTCACCAGCTCCGGATAGAACGGGTTGCGGATGTCCGGGATCAGCATCGCGATGATGTTGGTGCGGCCGGTGCGCAGGCTTTGCGCCTGCGGGTTCGGCGTGTAGCCGAGTTCGTCGATCGCCGCTTGTACGCGTTCACGCAGCGATTTCGATACCCGGTCCGCATGGTTGATGACATGCGACACGGTCGTGCGCGACACGCCCGCTCGCGTAGCAACTTTGGAAATCGTGCTCATGGTGACAGGTTATGAGCACATGAATGCATTTGCAAATCGATTTTACCGGTGTCTCGCAAATTAGGGCCGTCAGGCGGATTGCGCAAAATGCCAAAAGAAAAGGCCGGACTGTTAAGCCCGGCCAAGTGTGAAGGTCTATAACCTCCAGAGGGGAACGCGCCGGACGCAATGGGAGGAGACATCCGGCGCAATTCGCATATGGGTCTGTATTGGTGGCGTTTCAACGATGCGGCAGTAGACCAACGGCGTTGCTGCCATAGAGCCAGAAACGCAAAGCATTCGAAGGGGGCGGTGGATCGCAGCTGCCAGTTGGACACAAAGGTCGCCGAATGCAGGGTGGCTCCTGGCATAGGGACTTCAGTCTGTAGGCCTATCGACCAAGGACCCGCACAGCCAAACTTTGGTCCGAGGCTGCTATCGCAAAAGCCCGAAATGCGAGAGTTTCAGGAACTGAGTTCCGAGGAGCCCCGTTGCGATGCCGACTGTTACAGGAGGCCGCCATGGACCCGAGCATTC
This sequence comes from Mesorhizobium sp. M0296, assembly GCF_040321675.1. NCBI lineage: Bacteria > Pseudomonadati > Pseudomonadota > Alphaproteobacteria > Hyphomicrobiales > Phyllobacteriaceae > Mesorhizobium > Mesorhizobium sp. M0296. The sequence goes on along the minus strand of NZ_JAMYRZ010000001.1, from coordinate 536,223 downwards.
ACCAGGCACGTTGGCTGCTTTTTCCGTTATTTGGCCTGTGTTTCGGGATCGCGGCCATTGGATTTATTGTTGGCTGACAGTGGGAACTCGGCGCTATCGCGGAGAGACGCAACCACGGGAAGGCAAAAGGCTTGCGCAGTAAATAGTCCCTTCCTGCGCTAGCGAGACCCACCAGTTACCATCGTGGGACTGGTGGGCCTTGACGTTCCGGACGCAAACCATTGTTTTAAGCATCACACGAATTCGAACAGGAGGCAGTACGACAGAGCCGTATGATTAAGGGGAGTTCCGACATGCGACTGGCAAGTTCATTGATGACGACCCGGAAACGAAGGACCGGATCTTCACGAGGACGTCGTGTCGGCATTTCTGTAGTCGTCTTGACCTTCATTCTCGTCGTAAGCCCCTATCGCGTCGTGTTCGATGGATCATCGCAGTCGCTCGGCCCGCAGGCTGCCTGGGCCAAAGATGGCGGGAACGGCAACGGCAATGGCGGGAACGGGAACGGGAATGGGAACGGCAATTCGGGCAATTCGGGTGGAAACTCCGGCAATTCGAACTCGAACGCTGGTGCCGGCAAGGGCAAAGCAAAGTCGCAGGACGACAATCTCCCTGATCCCGCCCCTGCGGTAAACCCCGATAGCAAGCCAAAACTCTTTGTCAACGCATCCACAGGAGACCGGGTCGAGGTGAGCGGCCCGAGCATTGGCGTGGTGCATTCGAACGGCCTCAGCGAGCGCATCGACAGCGACCAATATGAAATGCGGGATGCCGAGGGCCGCACCATCATTCGGCGCCTGGCGACGCGTTCCGATCGGGACAGGTTGCTTGGAATGATCAACTGAGGGCCAGTTCACATGGCCGCGCTGTGCGGCAATTTCGGCTCAAGCATGATCGCGAACAGGCGGATGCCGGCGCTCAGTCGCATCGCGCAAGGTCATGGCGGCTTCGGTCCTGTTGCTGACGTTGAGCTTGGCCAGGATTCGCGTCATGTGGTGCTTTATCGTCTTTTCATGCAGGTTCAGCCGAAGCCCGATCCGCTTGTTGCTCAGTCCCGCGGCAACCAGCGTCAGGATCTCCCTTTCGCGGCTGGTGAGGTCGGCAAGTCCGTCAGCTTTCGCCGGCTCTTTTGATTGAGCCGAGAGATCGGCCAACAGGCGCGCCGACAATTGTGGACAGACATATCGTTCGCCCGACGCTACCGTGCGCAGGATCGCAGCCAACGTCCTCGACCCGACCCCCTTCAGAACATAGCCCCTTGCCCCGCTCTGCAACGCGGTCATCACGTGCTGGTTTTCTTCCGAAACGGTCAGCATCACAATTTTCAGTGCCGGATGCCGCTCAAGGGCCGGTCCGATCACGCCAAGGCCACCTCCAGGAACCGAGATGTCCATCAGCAGAATGTCGGGCCGCTGGTCTTCGATTATCCGCAGGGCATCGTCTCTGCTGCTTCCTTCACCGACGATCTCGAACCCGCCGATCTGATCGAGCGTGCGCACAACGCCTTCCCTGAACAGCGGGTGGTCGTCGACGATGGCGAGCTTGATGGCTACTGTCATGTCTGCCCCATTTCAACGATGTTGAGGGCCATTCTTACGACTGTGCCACTCTGTGAGGAAGTCACGGTAAACTGGCCCCCGAGGCTTTCCACCCGCTCGCGCAGCCCAATGAGTCCCAGCCTCTCGGGACGCACGATTTGCGGGTCAAAGCCAGCGCCGGCGTCGGCCACTTCGATACAAACGCGCTCGCCGTCGAAATGTTTCTCGACCGACTGACCTTCACCTCCGGCATGACGGAATCCATTGTTCAGCGCCTCCTGGACGAAGCGGAAGATGCAGATCTTGGCCGCCGGCGACAACGGCGCATGGCCGCCGGTCATCGATAATCTCACTTTGACGCCGGTTCGTTCTTCGTGCGCCCGTACGGCTAGCTGGAGAATTTCACCCAGTTCGGCATGCTCGATATGCGGCAGGACAAGGCCCTTGCTGATGCTCCTGATCTCGCGCATGGCATCGTCCAGATGTGCTTTGATGGCCAGCAATTCCTGTGCACGCTTCGATTGCGGCGTAGCGGGATCGGCAATGACGGGGCTGTCGATCCCCAGCGCCGCGAGAGCAACCAATTGCGCGGGGCCATCGTGCAAGTCCGCACCGATGCGCCTGAGATAGCGTTCGTTAAGTGCGGTGGCACGCTGCGAGGCACGCTGCACCCGCAGCCTCAACAGTCTGTTTTGCGCAAGCAGATCGGAAAGCTCGGCAATGCGCTGCTTCAACGAGCGGCTCTGCGAACTGATCATGCGGCTGCCACGGAACACGATTGCCGACAGCCCGAGAAAGAAGGCCGCTGTGACGACGGCAACGTCCAGCCAGGTTCGAATGAGCGCCTGATGCAGGTTTCTTTCAAAATCAGTGGCGACCTCGTAGAATTCCGAAACGGCCACCACTTCCCCCGACCATGGCTGCAGCACCGGATTGTAGATCTCGAGGAGATGCAAGCCGCTGGCTCTTTCGGCCTCGCTGTCCGGATCGTCGAGCTTGTCGAACTCCGAGACCATTTGGCCTGCGAATGCCGCCCGGAGATTGTCGCTGGGTTCGAAGCGCTTGCCGATCAATGTCTTGTCGGTCGAATACAGGATGGTTCCGTCGCGACGCCAGAGCTTGAAGGATTCGAGCCTTGTGCCGAGTGCCCCTTGTCCCAGCGTTTCATCGAGCGCATGGGCGACGCTCTCGTCGAGCACTTCGCTCTTGCGCATATCCGGAAGCAGCGGCGCGATAACGCTGTCCACGTAAAGAGCCGTTGCGGATGCCGAATTCTGCGTGACCACGGTTTCTATATGGTTCGTGACGGAAATCCCCACCACCACCATGGCTGACAGGGAAAATAGGCCGCCCGCGAGCAGGAACTGCGTTGCCAGCGACAGCGCATTCCAACGGTCAACAAGGCTTGTCAGCCTGTGTGGCTTGGTGTTCCGAATGGCCCGCTCGGCAGCACGCCGCACCAGTGGCGCGATTCTGGAGAGCCGGCTAATCCGTTGTCGAACGTCGCTGAAAGACGCCATCCTAGGTGTGTAACCGATCAATCGCGATGGAACTAGGGCCTGATGAGAGGGCGAACAGCGTATCCGGCGCTTTTTTGGGCAAACCGTCTCATTGCGTCGTTCGGTAAAGCTCGGACGCGGCCTGCTTCAGTGCCGCCCGTCCATCCGGCCTCAGATACATCATGTGCCCGCCCTCCAGCACCTCGGTGCGAATGGGCTTTGCGCCGGCAAGCGAAGGAATTTGACCAAGCAGGTAGCGCGAGCCCATATACGGCGTCACCAGGTCGCTGTAGCCATTGACGATCAGCACGCCGAGGCTGGGGTTTAGCACGCGCGCCTGTTGAAGGTCGTCCATGACACCCGCATAGCCCTGACGCGTCGCGCTCGTCCCATAGTCCCAATTGCCGCTGACTTCACGGTTGAGAAGCCGATAGCTGATATCCGTGCGGAAGTTCAATTCATCACGAACATAGCCGACGAAAGCGGAGGTGAGCGCCGGCACGCTTCGGTCGAGCACCGGATCGGGACCCTCGACTCCCAGGCTCTCTGGCGCCACGTCCGCTGTCGCGATGTTGCCGTCATAGGCGCTGAGAACATTGCCCTTTGCCCGTGCAAACTCCTTGGCGAACAGCCCTATGGGAATGCGTGCAAAGTGCCGCTGGACGAGATCGAGCGGCAGACCGGTGATTGCGGCGACACGCTGGCTCGCCAGGCGTCCACCCTGCTCCAGCCCACCTGCCAGCGCGGACAGATAATCGCCGAGCGCATAGCGTTCGACTTCCGCCAGCCGCTCCTGCAGGGCTGGGCCGGAAACGCCTTCGCTGTGTAGGCGCACTGCCGCCAGCGACGGCAGTTCCAGCGCCCAGTGGAGCGGCTGGAACTCGTCCGGGCGCACCAGCGTGAATTCGAGCGCCGGCGAAATCAGCACGACGCCACTCGGGCTGATGCCGATGTCTTCCTGAAGCTTCCTGGCGAGCAATGCTGCTCGAAAGCCGCCATAGCTTTCGCCAGCCAGGAAGACAGGCGATGCCGTACGGTTCGTCTGCGCCAGATAGAGTCGGATAAACGCGCCTATCGACGCGGCGTCCTGGCTGATGCCCCAGAAGCTGTGTACTTCCGTGCCGGGCGCTTCACGGCTGTAACCGGTTCCGACAGGGTCCACAAAGACCAAGTCGGTCATGTCGAGCCAAGTGTCGGGGTTGTCGAACAGCCTCTGCGGCGGCGGCAGGAAACTTCCATCGGCCGCCGTCGCCAGGACCCGCGGACCGAGCGCGCCGAGATGAAGATAAGCGGAAGCTGCTCCCGGACCGCCATTGAACACGAAGGTGATCGGGCGCCGCGGATCCGGTCCCGTTTCTTTCCCGGAATGCAGTGCATAGGCGACGTAGAAAATCTCGGCGGTGATATCGCCTTTGCCGGACGGCAATGACAGCGTGCCGGCCTTGGCCTCGTAATCGAGCGTGCGTCCGGCTATGAGAATCGAATGATCGGAAGTCTGCGGCGGTGGCAGGAGCGAGAGAACCCCGCCTGTGGGCGGCGGCCGCTGGGCCGTCTCCGCGTGACCCACCCCAACTCCGGCAACCAACAGCAGAAGAGCGAGGGCGATTTCTTGCAGCTTGATAGGCATGACGTCTCCGGAGCAATTGGCTGGAAACTAGCACACCGTCGGCCGAACCAAAGTCACAGCACCGTGCGCCAGTACATCTGACAAGAAGAGGGGTCGGATTTGGAAATCCGATGCCCAGGGCGGAAGATAGGGCGCGAGGGTCACGGCGGCAGCCTTAACCTCTTCCAGCAGATGCGTGCGGCGGAATGGCGGACCAAACGACTTCGTGAATTTTCTGCCGGTTGACTCGATTGGCCCACTTCCTAGGTTGGCATTCGGGGCTCCCGTGCAATCCGAAGTTGGTATGACATCTTTCCACACCCGAAAGCTTGCCTTTCTCCTTCTATCGGCAAGCGCCCCTATCCTGTCTTCCTGCGTCATGCCCGACGACACGTCGAGCACTGCGAAGGAAGACGCCACGGCGGCGGCAGCCCGCAGGGAGATGGTCGGCCTTAGCGAGGCGGACGTTCGAATGTGCGCCGGCTTTCCGACCGCCACTGCCGATGTCGGCAAATCCGGCCAGATCTGGACCTATCAGCGCGTCGTTCAACGCGGCAATCTCAACATTGTCGTTCCGACCGTGGCCATTGGCCCCGTCCCGGCGCTGGGAGGTTCCGTCAACGTCGCCCCCGGCGGCTATTGCAACACGCAAATTCGAATGGTTGACGGTCATGTTGCCGAGGTTGCCTACGCCGGCGACAACAACCTGCCGAACAACCGCGATGCGCTCTGTGTCAGCACGGTAGACGCCTGTGTCGCCTACGCCCGTCAGTATCATCCAGGCAGGACAATGGGCAGATAGCGGGATGAGTGGCATTGCCGCTGATCTGAACGCCTGAGATTTCTGGTTTGCCGGCTAGTGACTATCCTCGATCCCGATCGAGCATCACCGATTTGACCTGACATTCCCCGCTCTCAACCGCCGACCCCATCGCGAATAGTGGAGAAATAGCGGTCGGTTCCGACCTGCCCGCCCTTGAGGGCAATTTCCAGCCCATCGATCGCCTTAATGCTTGAATGCGCCACACAAAGTGGCGAGCCCGGCGATGCCGGCAGCGGCATTCGCACAGTCAGCGCGTCGACGCCCATCTGGCCAAGTGCATGGCTCGACGTGTCGCCGCCGGCGATGACCACGCGCAGTAGCTTCTCTTGAAGCGTCAGTTCGCGGAGAACCTCGCCAAGGCCGCGGCCGAGCTTATGGCGGGCGCCTTCCCGGAGATCGATTTCTGCACCGCGGTCGGCCGCAGGTCCGAGCGCGGTGTAGAGGATGACGCTGCGCCCGGCCCGTAGCCTGGAGCGGCCGGTTGCCACCGCGCGCGCAATCGCGTCGTTCGAAGCCTCAGAAACCAGTTCGACCGGATCGAGCTCGATCCCGTCGAAGCCGTCGGCCAGAGCATGACGGATCTGTCGTTCCGTCGTCGGCGAGCAGCTCCCCGAGACCACGGCGATCCTGTCGGCAGCGCCCGGCGGCGAAAAGGCGGATTTGGCATCCACGATCCGGTTCGATGCCCATTCGACCAGCAAGGCATATTCGATGCCTGAAGAGCCGACGACGAAATAACCGCCCGGCTTGCGAGCGCGCCAAATCTCCTTGCCGGCAAGTGCCTGGGTTTCCAGGCTATCGACATCGACAAGCACGATACCTGAGCCATTCTCCACAAGCCGGTCGAATGCTTTCGACCGCGACGCGGACTGCAGCGTCGCCAGGTCGACCAGGCCCGAGGCGAGGCTGGTCTGGCGCGACAGATGGATCAGCAGGTCGGATTCGTCCATCGGCGTGGTCGGATGGCGGCTCATCACGGGATGGCGGTCGATGCGGAAATATTTTTCGCGATAGGCCGCGAACAGATGGCCGAAGGCGGTGTAGCGCTTCAGCTGCGGCGCGCCGACCACCAGCGGCACGCCGTCTTGCCGGAAAACCGAGCGGCCGATTTCGATCGCCCGGCCGATGCTGCCGATTGCCGGGCTGGAATCGAAGGTCGAGCAGACCTTGTAGTGGCAGATCTCGGCGTTGACGGTCTTCAGCCAGGCGAAGGCATCTCGCAGATGCGTGTCCATCCACTGCGGCGTCTCGCTGCGGCTGGTGCCGGCCAGCCCGAGGGCGCGGCAATGCGCAAATTGCGAAAGCAGCGCCTCGTCCGGCTGGCGCATGAACAGGACGGTCGGCACGCCGCCGAGCTCGAGCGCCTCCATAACGTCGGTCGAGCCGGTCAGGTCGTCGCCATAGTAACTCAGAAGCCGGTTTTGCATGGCGTCAGGCCGCCTCGCCGCCGCCGAACTTCTCGATCGACCGCGCCAGCTCGACATGGCTCAAGGCATAATCTGCCAACGGAATGTCTTGGACCGCCGCCTGCCAGGCCTGCTGCACGGCGCGCACGCCGGCGCCCGGCCCGTCCGGGTGGCTGACGATACCACCGCCGCAGAGATAGAGAAGATCGACCGTCCGGCCGGTTCGCTGGAAGGTTTCAGGCGCCTGCCCGCCCCACTGGCCGGAGCCGGCGACCGGCAATGCGCAATCGGCCGGCGAAAAGATCGGCGTGGTCACCGCCTTGAAGGATTCGACGAAGGACCAGTCGGGTTCCCAGTATTTCGAGGCGATGCCGTTGATCTGGAACTGGTCGACGCCGAGCAACCGCCAGAACTGCTGCCAGACCTTGAAATCCATGCCGAGGCCGGGATGGCGGGTGAGAATGTCCCAGCCATTGCGGTGGGCATGGAGCACCAGGCTGGAGCGCTTTCGGAGGTAAGCCATGCCACCAAAGCCGATCGAATTGATGCTGACCACCGCGCAATTGCCGCCGGCCTTTGCCACCAGATCGTGGTTTCGCATCATCTCGTCGGGATCGGCATGTGAAATGCCGAAGGCATACATGACCTTCTTGCCGGTCTTCTGCTCGTGGTCGAGGATCAGCGGCATGATTGCCCTCACCCGCTCCGACAGCGGTGAATAGGCCGGGCTCATCAGCTTCTCGTCGTCCTTGATGAAGTCGACGCCGGCGGCAATCAGCTCTTGCACCATTGCGGCCGTCTCGTACGGGCGGAGTCCCAGCGCCGGCTTGACGATGGTCCCGATGATCGGACGATCCGCGACACCGGTCAGCCTGCGGCTGCCCGTGACGCCGAATTGCGGGCCCGGATGCGCGCCCCGGTACTCCTCGGGTAGCTTCATGTCGACGACACGGATGCCGGACAGGCCCTTGATCGAAAAGGTGCCGCCGATGGCGATGGTCATCAGCGCCGACAGGTCGGTGCCGATGGCGTCCAGCGGAAAGGCGATATCGATGTCGGCGCGCTTGACCGGGCCGTTGCGTGCTTCGGGGCTTGCTCCGGAACCGGTTTCGGGAAGGGACGGCCGGTCCGCGTCCGGCAGATGCCGTATCGCCAGGACTCGCGCTGCGACCCTGGCCTTGAGCTCTTCGGTCTCGCCGGCCAGCGCGACGAAGGTTCCGGTCGACTGGTCGCTTGCAATCTTGGCCGCCAGCGCCTCGATATTGCCGGGCGTTTCGATGCGATAGGTAAGAACAATCATATTCGCGCGGCCTGCCGGGGAGGTTTCGAAAAAGGTTCCTTGGCCCTCGAAATCTGGTATAATGAGTACATAAGCATTGCAAGCCCTATCCGGCTTGGCGGTAAGGGCGAGCCGGCAGCATGCGTTCCGGAATTCACGGCGGAAATGCTAGATAGGGGCCGGTCAAAGGAGTGATTCGCGACGATGAACCGTTCGGAGCCGATCGTCCGGCGCAAGCTTTCCGACGAAGTATTCTTGAGACTGAAGCGCCTGATCACCGGCGGCGAATTGCTGCCGGGTGACGACATGCCATCGGAGCGCGAATTGATGGAGCGCTTCGAGGTCGGCAGGCCGGCGATCCGCGAGGCAATGCAGGCGTTGAGCAATATGGGGCTGGTCGCGATCTCGCATGGCGAGCGTGCCAAGGTGCTGCAGCTGACCGCCAAGTCGATCATCAAGCAGGTCGACGGCGCAGCCAAGATCATCCTGTCGTCATCGAAGGACACGCTCGAGCACCTCAAGAACGCACGCATCTTCTTCGAGCGCGGCATGGTCAAGGAAGCTGCAGAAAAGGCCACAGCCGAGGACGTGCAGCGGCTGCGGGAAACGGTCGCCGAGCAGCGCAGCCATCGTGGCAACTCGGAAGCCTTCATATCCGCCGACATGAAATTCCACACACAGATCGCGGCAATATCCGGTAACCCGATCTATGTCGCCGTCAGCGAGGCAATGCTAGGCTGGCTAAAGGAATACCACACCGAAATGCTGATCTGGACCGGCAAGGAAAAGTTCACGCTGACCGAGCACGAAGAGATCGTCGGACGCATCGAAGCCAAGGATGCGGATGGCGCCGAGAAGGCGATGATCAAGCACCTCGAACGCTCGCGCGCGCTCTACGTGATGAATTCCGGCAACTGAAAATCAAGTGCAGGTCCCGACCGGCGTCGCGGTCGGACCTTCTCGGCCTACTGGCTGACCACAGATCAGCCTGAGCCCGGACCGACGCAGTTTTATGTTGCCGTCTGAATCCGGTGTATGTGCCGCGTTGTTTTCATTCAACGATTTCAGCATTTGCATCTTCCCAGCCGTGGATTTCCGCCGCCCGCTTTCGTCAGCAGGCCCGCATAGGCCCCGTCTTGGAGGCGCCTGCTTCTTCTTGAATTGGCAATTCTTGCAAAGACTATGCTAGATTTGCCAATCGGCGAGAACGACACCGGGAGAACCGCAATGGCTGACAGGAGCCTCCACGTCGTGATCTGGCTGCCGTCGAATTTCTATTCGGCCGTCGTCTCGACGCTCGTGGAAATGTTTCAGCTTGTGAATGACGTCTGCCGGTCACAGGTTCTCTCCTGTGAGTTCGTTTCAAGGGGCGCGCCGTCGACATCAAGCACAGGAATTTTCTTCCCGACGAAGGCTCAACCATCCCGGAAAATGGATGTCCTGATTCTCATTGCGATGCCGGGTGTCGAGATTCCGGAGCTTCTGCGCTCGCTCGACGAGGAGAGTGAACATTCAAAACCGCTGATCGCGCTTGCGCAACAGCAGGACGCAATCATCGCAGCACATTGCGGCGCGTGTTATCTGCTCGCCAATTCGGGATTATTGGACGGTAAACGCGCGACGATATCCTGGTGGCTGAAAGCCGAGGCAAGCCGCCGGTTTCCGCAAGTGCGATGGGACGCTTCCCGCCTTCTCATTCGCCAGGACCGCCTCTACACATGCGGAGGCGGGTTTTCCGGACTCGAACTCGCCAGGGCTTTGCTGATCGATCTGGGGTTCTCGAAGGAGGAGCGGATCATTCGAAAACTTCTGGTTCTTCCTCCACCGCGTAAATTCCAGAGTCCTTACGAATTTCCTCTCGACGAAATTTCGAACGAGGCCAGCCCATTCGAGAACAAGCTGCGCGAGCTCTCGAACGACAAGATGTCGGAAATCGATCTGAAATTTCTGGCAACCGAATTGGGCATGTCTTCGCGAACCCTGTCTCGCAGATTTTTCGACGAACTCCAGATAACGCCGGGAAAATGGATCCAGGAAAGGCGGCTGGAGTTGGCAAAATCCATGCTTGAGGAAACGAAACTGAGCGTTTCAGAAATTTGCTATCGGGTGGGATATCAGGACGTCGCCTCGTTCAGCCGTCTTTTTTCCAAGACAACTGGAATGGCACCAGGCGAGTTTCGAAAGCAGATCCGGTGATAAGTCGGCAACGGAAGTGCTGCCGCTACGGGCAACCGCTGCCGAAGAGCGGCTATCCAAGAGCCTCGGCAAATGACTTCAGCCGATCCGGACGATTGCGTAGGGTGTCATCACAAGATGGTCTCGGCCCGACGTGTCTTGCGGAATCTTGCGCGACATTCGTCCATCCCAGATCTTCAGAGGACCCCGATCGGAGCCGAGCCCGGAAACATCGACCGGAAAATCGTCCGGGGTAAGGTTCGCCAGCCAGACGATGATCCTGCCTGTCCGGGAGCGGCCGGCCAGTGCCAATACCCGCGTCTCATCGGTCGTTGTCGCCGCCACATGCGCATGGCCGGCCAGATCGCAAAGTCCTTTCACCGCGTGGAAAATCGGCCGGGGTGTACCTTCTTTGACAGGTTCGCCCGACGAGGCCAGTACGCCGAATGGTCCGGTGAAGCTGCAGAGCGTCAGCATTTCGAGCCCGGCCGGCGCAACGCGCACGGCATAGCCGATCGTCCATGCGGCCCCGAACAGCCCGGCATGGCGAGGGTCGCGGTCGGCCATGGCAATGCGCTGATTGTCGGGATTGGCCTTGGTCGCGCCGCCATAAGGGTTCTGGCGCATGGCAATGGTCGACGGCCCGATCCGATAAGGTATTGTTCCGAAGATCGTTCGTACTGACGCCGTGATGAAAGGCAGTGCCTCCAGCGATTGCCTGACGCTGAGATCGTCGGCGGCGTGCACGATCGGGCAGGTGCAATGCGTGACGAAATCGAGCGGGTCAGCCGGCACACGCTTGCGATTGAGTTCGGTGAAATAACTGAACATGCCGCCGCCGAGGCGGGTGTCGGGAAAGGCGCGCCGCGCCGCGGCATAGACGTCTTCGAGCGGTGGGCATTGCGGCCATGCGCTGCCCGGCGGCGTCGACTGCCGGTCGACCGAGGGCGAGACGGCAATGGCCGAAAGCTTGAGCCCGACCTGGCGCACCATGTCGGCGACGCCTGAAAGCTCGACGTCGAGATCGCCGTCGCCGGCAATGACACATTCGAGCGTTGTCCGGACCGGATAGGCGGCGGCGAGCTGGGCGTAAGCCCGCAAGGCGTCGAGCCCATGGCCACGGGTCGGGTCGTAATGGAACATCAATTGCTGCGGACCAAGCTCGGACAGCATCGGCAGCTTGCCCAGCGCCGTCTCGACCTCATCCGGATAGACGATCACGCCGATATCCGGCAGCCCCGGTCCGGCTTTGCCGAGCGTGACGCGAATTGGTTCGACGGTTGCCGCAGCCGCCGGCACTTTCCCGCGACCCTCTATCCGCAAGCTGATGGTCTGACGGAAGGTCTTGCCGGCGGGCAGCACATAGGGCCACGGCAGCGCCAGCGGCCGAACATAGGTCTTGTAGGAGGCATCCGACCAGTTGCGCTGGTCCTCCATCTCGAAAGTATCGCCTTGCATACGGCATTCGGCGGTGACGCCCGGCCGGACCTCATGGGTGATCGACCGCAGATCCTTGAAAGGCTGCCAGGGATCGATCAGCTCTGGAAGCCGCGTCGCGACCACGCTGCCATCGGTATGCTCGACCGTGACCGGGCTGCCGGCCAGGCCGGCAATCGGATGCAGGATGCAGAAGCCGCAGCGATTGGTCTCGAAATCGTTGTCGGGAAGAGCGCTCACGTCGAAGATCAGCTGGCCATCGGCCGAGCCCTTGATGGTCGCACGGAAGTCGAGCCGGCTTCCCTCTGGTCCGAAACAACCTGCCGAATAGCTGACGAAGAAAGCGTCATCGCCCTGGTCGATGATTAAATCGGTGAGCGTCGGCTCGTAGGTGCCCCAGTCGCGATCCCTGACGATGTAGGCGATGGCACGCAGAACTTCGGTGTCGCCGTGCCGGATGGTGCGCAGATTGCCGTTGACGAAGTCCGCCGTCAGCGCGCCGGCGCGCAGCCTGACCGGTTCGGCTTCAACGGCACGTGTGCCGTAGAGGAGGAAGGCGTCGGCTGTCATTTCAGCAAGGCGTCGAGTTGCACCGGCTCCCGGCTTGCGGCGCCGGCGTAGGCTGCCTCGACCAGCGCTAATGTCTTGAGGTTGTCCGCGCCCGAGGTCGCGGGCTCGGTTCCGTTGGTCAGGCAATCGACCCAGTGCTTTTGAATGGCGACGACGCTTTCCTGGATGTTGTGCCACGGCCGTGATGCCCAGGCCAGCAGCGGTGGCGAGACGTTGCTCACGGCTGTCCCGCTCCTGCCGGTGACGGTGAGCCGGTAGCCCTGCGCCAGCCGGATCGTGCCGTCGCTGCCGTCGATCTCGATCAGCGTCTCCGGAAACGGCTCGGTAGCGAGCTTGCTCGCGTAGCTGCAGTCGACCACGGAAGTGGCGCCGCTCGTGTGGTCCAACAGCATCGTCGCAACGTCCTCGCCGGCAATGCCGGGATTGATGCGCGCCGTTCGCGCAGTGACGGTCGAGACGTCGCCCAGCAGGAAGCGGGCGATGTCGAGGATGTGGATACCCAGATCCTCGATGATGAAGCGCTTTCCCGTCGACAGATAAGGCTGGCCGGAAAACACGTCATAGGCAGAGCGGAACGAGATCCGTCCGAAAAAGGGGGTGCCGATTTCGCCGCTGTCGAGCACGGTACGCACCGCCTGGATCGGCGACTGCCAGCGAAAATTCTCATGCACCATCAGCGGCACGCCGGCGTCAGCACAGGCCTTTACCATCGCCTTGGCATCGGCAAGCGTCGGCGCAAACGGTTTTTGGCAGATTGCCGGAACGCCGTGCTGCGCTGCCATCTCCACGAGCATTCTGTGGCTTGGTGCGGTGGTGGCGATGTCGACGAAATCCAGCCTTTCGCCGGCAAACAGCGCGGCCGCATCGGTATAGCGCCGCGCGACCCCGAACTGGTCACCGACGACCCTCAACCGGTCCGGATTGCGGTCGCAGATGGCGGCGATCGAGGCGCCCTCTATGTCGCGCCAGGCATGCATTTGGTTGACGGCGAAGAAGCCGCAGCCGATCAGCGCTCCCCGCAGCTCCGCCATGTCAGCCGGCCTTTGCCATCTGCATCAGCGTGACACGGCTCTGCAGCCGGCGCTGTGCCTGATCGACGACGACGGCGACGATGATGACGAGGCCCTTGATCACCATCTGCCAGAACGAGCTCACTCCCATCATCACCAGCCCGTCGGAAAGGATGCCGATTACGAAGGCGCCGACAATGGTACCGCCGATGGTACCGCGTCCGCCCGACATCGAGGTGCCGCCGAGCACTGCCGCGGCAATGGCGTTGAGCTCGAAGCTCTCTCCGGTCGCCGGATGCGAGGCCATCAGTTCGGACGAGATGATCAGCCCGACGATCGCCGCGCAGAAGCCGGAGAACATGTAGACGAACATCTTCACCATGTTGACGCGGACGCCTGAAATCCGCGCCGCCCGCTCATTGCCGCCGACGGCGAAGATGTGGCGGCCGAGCGGGGTGTATTTGGCGAGATAGGCCGCCCCTACCGCAACAACGAACAGAATCCAGAGCGCGACCGGCAGGCCGAGCAACCGGCCGGCGCCGAGAAAGCCGAATCCGGTGGTGCCGAGCTCCGGCTTGCCGACGAGATTGGGGAAAGTACGGCCGTCCGACGACAGCAGCGCCAGGCCGCGTGCGACATAGAGCACGCCGAGCGTGGCAATGAAAGGCGCAACATTAAGCCTGGTGATCAGCAAGCCGTTGACGGCGCCGATCAATATGCCGACGGCAAGCGTGATCAGCGCGATCTCCAAGACGTTGAAATAGATGGTGTAGCCGACCTGCAGGTCGATGCCGTTGAGCACGAGGTAGCCGGCCACCATGCCGCACAGGCCGACGATCGAGCCGACCGACAGGTCGATCCCGCCGGTGATGATGACGAAGGTCATGCCCATTGCGAGGAATGCGTTCAGCGCCACGTGCTTCGACATCAGGATAAGATTGGCGGCCGATAGGAAATTGGGGGCGGCTATCGAGAAGAATAACAGCACGGCGATCAGCGCGATGAACGTCCTCGCCTTCATCAGCGTCAGCAGGACCGAGCCGCCCGACATGGAGTCGACCGCCGCCTTGGCTGGGATGTCAGTCATGCGCCTTGCTCTCCGTGCGGGACCGGTCCGTGGCCGAAGGCCGAGGCAGCGACGAGCGCGGCCTCCGTCGCCTCGGCGCGATCGAACATGCCGGTCAGTTTTCCATTGCTCATCACTGCGATACGGTCGGACAACGCCATCACTTCGTCGAGATCGGAGGTGGCAAACAGAATCCCCAGGCCGTCGCGCGACAGCTTGCGCATCGTGCGGAACACGTCGGCCTTGGCGCCGACGTCGATGCCGCGGCTGGGCTCGTCCATCAACAGCACCTTCGGGCCGGTGAGCAGCGCCTTGCCGATCACCACCTTCTGCTGGTTGCCGCCTGACAGCGACGAGACTTCCTGCGCCGGATCGGCGACCTTGATGGCCAGTTCGCGCACCGTCTGGGTCACCGCCTGTCGTTCGGCGGCACCACGAATGTGGAACAGGCGCACGAACCGCGACAGGCTGGCCAGCGTCAGATTGCTGGCGACGGAGAGGATCGACACCAGCCCTTCGCGCTGGCGGTCTTCGGGGATCAGCGCCAGGCCGCGCCGGATGCGCCGCGTCGTGTCGCGCTCGTGCACTTTTTTGCCGGCAATGAATATCGTGCCCGTCGAATGGCCGTGGCGGCCCATGATGCAGTCGAACAGCTCGCTGCGTCCGGCGCCCATCAGGCCATAGATGCCGAGAATTTCGCCGGCGCGCAGCGACAGCGAGACGTGATCGACCGCAAGCCCGCCGGTGACGCGCGGCAGGCAGATGTCCTCGGCGCGGAATATTTCCTCGCCCGGCACATGGCCGTCGGCCTTGGCGAAGTCCTTGGCGTCCGAGCCGATCATCTGCCGCACGATCCACTGGGTGTCGACGTCTTTCATCTCCGCCTGGCCGGTGATGCGGCCGTCGCGCAGCACCGTGATGGTGTCGCCGATGCGGATCAGTTCCTCGAGCCGGTGCGAGATGTAGACGATTGCCACGCCGCGTGCCTTGAGGTCGGCAATCACCTTGAACAGGATCTCGACTTCCGCCGCGCTGAGCGCCGAGGTCGGTTCATCCATGATCAGGATGCGCGCATCGAGCGAAACCGCCTTGGCGATCTCGACCAGCTGCTGCTGGCCGATGCGCAGATCCTCGACCAGCATGTCGGGCCGGATGCCGGCTTCCAGCCGTTCAAGGAACTCCGCCGCGCGGCGCTCCTGCTCCTTGCGGTCGATCTTGCGGAAGCGGTTGGTGATCTCGCGGGTGGCGAAAATATTTTCGGCGACAGTCAGATTGCCGAACAGATTCAGCTCCTGGAAAACCATGCCGATGCCGCGATTTACCGCGTCCCCGGATGACGAGAAGGAGACCTCCTCGCCGTCCAGCAGAATGCGCCCGAGCGTCGGCTGCTCGACACCGGCGATGATCTTCATCAGCGTCGATTTGCCGGCTCCGTTTTCGCCGACCAGCACGTTGACCGCGCCTATGCGCACCTCGAAATTCGCCCGCTTGACCGCGACGGTGCCGGAATAGACTTTCGAGACGTCCTCCAGCTTCAGGATGACATCTTGATCGCCGCTCATGGCTTCGGCCCGATCTTTGCCTCCGCCGGCGTCACCAGCGGCAGGTCCTGGCCACTGCCCGGCGTATAGGCGCCAAGTACCTCGACGCTGCGGCCCTCGAGTGCCTCGCGCGGCAGCTTGGAAAGCACGGTCTTGTCGGCATAGGCGTTGAAAGCCTTGCCGAACTGGGCGAAGTCGATCTGGTTGGTGAAATCATTGAACTGGATGAAGTCGAGGCTGTCGCGCAGCGCGGTTCCGCGCATGGCGGGTCCGATCTGCACCCGCGCGTCCGCCTTGCCGTCGCCGTCGGCATCGACGTCCATCGTCGCCGCGCGTGACTGTGTGTTGGCTGAAACGACCTTGCCCTCGAGCCGAACCGCGAAGGTCCATGGCGAATTCGCCTGCTTCTTCGGGTTGCCGTATTTGGCGCCGGCAGCGGCGGGATCGGTCTTGGCCAAGGTGTGAACCTCGGCAAACGGCCCGGCCTTCTGCTGCAGATAGGGTATGACTTTCGCCGCCCAGATGTCCTCGACCATCTTGTCGGGATTGAACGCGGAACCAGTGCCGCCGTTTTCCGCCGACGGCGTCGGCAGGATCTTGCAGGCGGTCAGGCTGCCTATTGCTGCGAGGAACAACGCGACAAAGATCGGCCGGGTCAGCGTGTTGAACATGTCGGCTCGTTCGGCATGGCAGTCAGGAGCACCCAAAGAAATGGAAGCAAGGGCGAAATGGAAGCAAGGGACGAACCGGAGGCTCATCCCTTGCTGCTGATGTTACACCTGCTCAGTTGGTGAGCGCGAACGTCTCCAGCTTGGCGGCATTGTCGCCATTGACCAGGACGCAATCCATCAATTGCTTTTCCTCGGCCGGAGACTTCTTGTTTTTGATGAAGTCGTTGGCCTGCTCGACCGCCATCTGCGCCTGCGCGAAGGCCGGCTGCAGGACTGTCGCCTTGATGCCGCCGGAGGTGATCGAGTCGCGCACGTCGTTCGATCCGTCGAAGCCGACGACGATGACGTCCTTGCGGCCGGCAGCGGCAAGTGCCGCATAAGCGCCCATCGCCATCGTGTCGTTGCCGGAGATCACGCCCTTGATATCGGGATTGGCCTGGAGGATCGATTCCATCTTTGAATAGGCCTCGGTCTGGCTCCAATTGGCCGACTGCTGCGCCACCATCTTCAGGTCCGGATAGTCGTCGATGACGTCGTGGTAACCCTTGGAGCGGATGCCGGCATTGGTGTCGGATTCCTTGCCGACGAGCTCGACGAAATTACCCTTCTCGCCCATCAGCTTGACGAATTCCTGCGCGCCGAGCTGGGCGCCCTGATAATTGTTGGAGACGATCTGCGCGACGGCAACGCCGGTGGCATTGATCTCGCGATCGATCAGGAAGGAAGGAACGCCTGCGTCCTTGGCTTTCTGCACCGCGGCGACGGTGGCGTCGGCGCCGGCATTATCGAGGATGATCGCCTTGGCGCCGCGGCCAATCGCCGTGTCGATCAATTCGGACTGCTTGTTGGCGTCGTCGTCATGGACGAGCACCAACGCCTCGTAACCGAGTTCCTTGGCCTTGGCCTCCGCGCCGACAGCTTCCGCCTTGAAGAACGGATTGTCATGCGAGGGCGTGATGATGGCGATCAAATCCGCCGCATAGGCGGGTGCGGCGGTGCCAAGCGCCAGCATGCCGGCAAAAGCCGCAAGCGTCATTCTGCGTGTCAGTTTCATGTATTCCTCCCGTTGAAAATCCGTGCCTTATCCCAAGGCTATATGCATTCGATTTCGTTAGCCGGCCGTAGGCGGCGGGTCGCGTCAGATTCACAAGCCCTTGGCCGGCTTCACCTCGACGGATCGCTCCCCCTATCCTCCACTCATCCAGCTCCTGATCCTGCTGCGAAGCTTGACGGTCCGATCCATCGAACAGCTAAGCCAACTGGTATAATGAGTCAATGACAATTTCAGGTGACATGTTCCGGAGAACGCGTCGCTGCCCTCAAGTGATGCGCTGAATGCTCGCGGCAATCTCCTCCGGCTCGAACACCCGCTTCCAGTCGTCGCGCATCAGCACCGGCTTGCCGAACTCTATCGCCTTGTTGCAGGCGTCGGAGAACACGCCTTTGGTCTCGCCGAAGATGACGGCGCCAAGCACGTTCATATGACCAAGCAGGAAGTCGAGCGCCGCCTGCTTGTCGACCCCGCGCGCCACCACCTCGTCGACCGCCTCTTTCATGACGACGAGCAGCGAGGCGCATACCGTTTCAGAAAGGCCGGGCTCGAGCAGGGCCATCTGATCGACCGTGACGCGATGCGAGCGCATGACCGGCGCCCAGATGATTTTTGCGATCGCCTCACCCTTGGCGAAATCCTCCTCCGGTCCCTGCATCAAGGCGCTGACCATATGCTGCTTGGCCTTGACGCCGCCGAAATAATCCTTCTTGGCCGCCATGTCGGTCTCGTCGTTGAAGATCGGCGGATGGCACGGGTGGGTGACGAAATAGGTCAGGTCCGGCCGCTTCGGCAAATGCCCGGCGAAAGGTGCCGCGGCGTCGAGCACGACGACCATGGTGCCTGATGCAAGCTTGCTCTCGATACTCGCCGCGACCTTGCCGATGTGCGTGTCCGGCACCGCCAGGATCACCACATCGGCGCCATCAAGCGCCTCATCGGCGCTGACGGCATCGATGCCGAGGCCCGACTTAAGCCGCTCGCGGCCGGCGTCGCTGACCTCGACATGGCGTATCGTATAGGGAGATCCGCGAAAATTGGTCGACAGACGGTAACCCATTTTGCCGCCCGCACCAAACAGCGCAATCGTTGTCATGTGTCCGTTACTCCTGAATTCCAACGACGGCCCTGCCGATCGTCATCCCATTGACTTGTATGCACATTGCCGCCGGTTGGCGGATTAGAAAACGCAGGGGAGCCGCCGCTCAAATGACGATGCCATGGACGATATCTCGGGCGCCCGGATGTCCAGCACAGCGCAGCTACGCGGAGCATGCTACCTTAGGTACACATTATACCAGCATACCAAATTGGCAAGCGGCCATGGCACGGCTCTGACCACTTGCTCGGCCGTCGTTTACCTCCTGTTCAACGGCAAGGAGCGATCATCGCGCTGAACCGCCGATCGGCGGGATGATTCGCAGCCGACAAAGGCCCATGCTCGAAACGTCACTCTACAGCCCGGTCAAGGCCTTCCTCGAAGGCCTGGGATTTATAGTCAAGGGCGAGATCGGCGGCTGCGATCTGCTGGCGCTGAGTGCCGACTCTCCACCGATCGTCGTCATCTGCGAGCTGAAGCTGAAGTTCAATCTCGAGCTCATCCTCCAGGGCATCGACCGTATGGCGGCGAGCGACGAGGTCTGGCTAGCGGCATGCATGTCGGCCCGTGGCAAGGGCCGTGAGAGCGATGTGAGATACCGCAATCTCTGCCGTCGGCTCGGCTTTGGCCTGCTTGGCGTGCGACCGAACGGCGAGGTTCAGGTGCTGCTCAGCCCGACGGCATTGGCTCCGCGTCGCGATCCCCGGCGCCGCTCGAAGCTAATTGACGAACATCGGCGTCGGCAGGGCGATCCTGTCGCCGGCGGCGGCTCGCGTGCGCCGATCATGACCGCTTATCGCCAGCAGGCGCTGGCATGCGCCGCAGCCCTCGCCGACGGCCCAAAGCGGCCGCGTGACTTGAAGCCCAACCTGCCGAACGCGCCTAAGATCCTGCTGCACAATGTGTATCGCTGGTTCGCACGCACCGATCGCGGGATCTACGAACTGACCGCTCAGGGCCGTGAGGCGTTGCAGCGCTGGCCGCAGCCCGATCGCAGCCACACCGCTGCCTGAGACAGGCAACGCCGGATTTCGCGCCCTGCTTTCCGCGACAATCACGGCTTTCGGCAAGACATCACCTCGGTCACGGAACCATATTTCGACACGATGGTTTTGTCGTCACCGAATTGATCGTCCGCTGAGCAAACGGAAGGAACGGCCATGCGCCTATCGACGACAATTGCCACACTTTCGGCACTGGCCCTTGCCTCGCCGGTCTATGCGCAATCCGTGGGACCAGAGCTTGCCCCTGTCCCGCCGACGGCCCCGCAAACCCTGCCGGAGCAAGCCACCCCCGAAGGGACCACTCCCGACCAGGCTACACCTGACCAAGCCTTCTCCGCCCAGAATTTCACCGCAGTGACAATCGTGGCGATGGAGGATCTGCCTCCTGACATCAAGGCACAGGCGGAGGCCGTCGTCACGCAGACCAGCGCCGAGGATTTGCGCATCCTGCAAAGTTCGATCGACGCATCGCCGCAGGCGGCATCGGCGCTGGCGGCGAACGGGCTTAATTCCACGCAGGTCGTGGCGGCCAATATCGACGGCGACGGCACGCTGACGCTGATCATCCAGACGACGACGTGAGCGGCTGAAAGCGGACAAGCCGGCTCCGGCACGGAAACGAAGGCCGCCCGATCGCGGAGGACTGTCATGGCCGAGGCTGCAGTTCGCAACTTCACCATCAATTTCGGGCCACAACATCCCTCCGCTCACGGCGTCCTGCGGCTGGTGCTCGAACTCGACGGCGAGATCGTGGAACGCGCCGATCCCCACATCGGCCTGCTGCATCGCGGCACCGAAAAGCTCATCGAGTACAAGAACTACCTGCAGGCCTTGCCCTATTTCGACCGGCTCGACTACGTCGCGCCGATGAACCAGGAGCATGCATTCTGTCTCGCCGCCGAGAAGCTCCTCGAAATATCGGTTACGAAACGCGGACAGCTCATCCGCGTGCTTTTCTGCGAAATAGGCCGGCTGTTATCGCACCTCCTCAACGTCACCACGCAAGCCATGGACATCGGCGCGTTGACGCCGCCGCTCTGGGGTTTCGCCGAGCGCGAGAAGCTGATGGTCTTTTATGAGCGCGCGTCCGGCGCCCGCATGCACGCGAATTATTTCAGGGTCGGCGGCGTGCATCAGGATCTGCCGCCGGAACTCCTCGACGACATCTGGAAGTTCTGCGATCCGTTCCTCAAGGTCTGCCACAATCTCGAAGAGCTGTTGACCGAGAACCGCATCTTCAAGCAGCGCAATGTCGATGTCGGGGTGATCGGCCTCGATGATGCCTGGGCCTGGGGCTTTTCCGGGGTGATGGTACGCGGATCGGGCGCGTCCTGGGACCTGCGCAAGGCGCAGCCATACGAATGCTATTCGGAGATGGATTTCGATATTCCGGTCGGCAAGCATGGCGACTGCTACGACCGCTATCTCGTACGCATGGAGGAAATGCGCCAGTCGGTCCGGATCATGCGGCAATGCCTGGAAAAGTTGCGCTCACCCGAAGGCCAGGGACCGGTCGCGATTCCGAACCACAAGATCACGCCGCCGCCGCGTGCCACGATGAAGCGCTCGATGGAAGCGACGATCCACCACTTCAAACTTTATACCGAAGGCATTCGCGTGCCGAGCGGTGAAGTCTATGCCGCCGTCGAGGCGCCGAAGGGTGAATTCGGCGTCTACCTCGTGTCCGACGGGGGCAACGTTCCCTACCGATGCAAGATCCGCGCACCTTCCTTCGCCCACCTGCAGGCGATGGATTTCCTGTCCCGAGGCCATATGATCGCCGATGTTGCCGCGATCATCGGCTCGCTCGACATCGTGTTCGGAGAAATCGATCGCTAGTTTAGCCAGGTCGCAGGATCTTCCCCGATCGCAGGATCATTTGTGTCGTTAGTAGCCGCGCAGGCAGGCCTGGACGGCGCTCGGCCGCCGGCCAGACGAAGGCCCTCACCTGCGGCGGGCCAGCTCAAATTCTCACATCAAAGACGGACGCATGGCCGCGACAAGGCGCAGCCAAGCGTCGAGGAGTTTCACAATCTGCGCGGCCCGACGGCGCACGAGCCCTTCCAAGTTCGGAAGCGCTCTCCACGGCGCGGAAAGAACGCGTGTTCCGCCGTTCCTCGTACCGCCTCAATGCACGATCAAGCCCTTCATCCAGGCAACAAATCTGTTGCCGCGAACTATCCCGCGCACCCTGGCAGCGGCCCATCTCGCTTGCATCGTAGCGCCGACATGGCAATGGCAGACGATTTGGTGCAACTGCCGGTCGCTCAGTTCGAAGAAGCGCTTTGCCTCACCATAGGTATCATCGCTGAGGCCCATGGCACGCAGAACCGGATCCTCGAAGGCGACAGTGAGCGGCGTGCCAGCGCCACGCGATCTGTCGCGCGCTTCCCTGTTCATATATTCGGTGCCTGGAAGCGCCCCAAGGCATCGCGTCGGGTTTTGTTCGAGAAGTTCCGCCCAACGTTCAATCCGCTGGGTTCGAGTCATCGCCGGATACGCCGCGAAGGACTCAACTTCCGCGACGGCCTGCAGTTGGTCGAGTGTTTGATGTTTCATGGTCGGCTCCTGTCGACAGGTGAATTCGCCCACGCCTACATGAGCAATTATCGCGCCATGGAGCGCTGACAAGGCCGGACCGCCGCAACATGAGGCGTACGGATCACCTGCCACGTCGAAGCGGCGCTCGAATTCCGACGCGCCCCCGCCTGTGTTCGATGTCGACCCGTTAACCGAACCCGTTTCCGGACAGGAACTTTTGCGGAAGCTTGCCGTTTGGCTTTGCGTCCGCTTCGGCGGCTGCAATATCAATCTTGAAAGCAATTCCGTTGGACACGAAGCCTCAACGCGTCGAGCAAGACGTCGAGCCTGTAAATAAAACCCGGGAGCAACCGGCCCCGGTTCGAGAATCTCATGAGCGATCGGCAGAGCCCCGGCAGGAAAAACCCGACGGGAATGCCTCGCAACGAAAGGCCGGTCTGCTCGGCTTTCCCAGGCGCCATCCCTATGCGGCCGCAGCCATCGCGCTTGCGCTGTTGCTCGTCGCGGCAGGCATCGCGATCTGGTGGCTGAACGCTCGCCAGTACGAATCGACCGACGACGCCTTCCTAGATGCGCGCACAGTGACGATCGGTGCGCAAATAGCCGGCCGCATTACCGAGCTGGCGGTTACCGACAATCAGCATGTACAGGCGGGCGATGTCCTCCTGCGTATCGACGACAGCGACTATCAGGCAAACCTGAAGCAGGCCGACGCCGGCGTCGCCGCGGCCGAGGCCGAAATCGTCAATGTCGCCGCCCAGATCGAGGCTCAAAACGCAAAGGTAAACGCTGCCCAGAGGCAGGTTGCACAGGCCAAGGCAGCGCTGGACTTCGCCAAGGCCGAGGATCAACGCAATCGCGAACTCCTGGCCAGGGGCACAGCAACGCAGCAGCAGGCGCAGCAGGCGGCATCGACGTTGCGTCAGGATCAGGCCGCGCTGGACAGCGCCGAGGCCAATGTAGCCTCCGCAAAAAGCCAGGTTTCGGTCTTGCAGGCACAGGCCAGGAGCGTCGAGGCGCAGCTCGAGCAGGCAAAGGCCAGCCAGGAGCAAGCCCGCACGACGCTGTCGCGCACGACTATCACAGCACCCGCAGCCGGGCGGGCAACGAGCATTTCCGCCGCGAACGGCACCTACGCCCAACCCGGCCAGGTATTGATGATGTTCGTTCCCGACGAGGTCTGGGTGAAGGCCAATTTCAAGGAGACGCAGCTCGATCTGATGCGGCAGGGACAGCCGGTCGACATCGACATCGACGCCTACCCGGACAAGTCCTTTCACGGCCGCGTCGACAGTATTCAGGCCGGCAGCGGCACCGCCTTCAGCCTCCTGCCGGCCGAAAATGCCACCGGCAATTATGTCAAGGTGGTGCAGCGCGTGCCGGTCAAGATCGTCTTCGACAAGCCGCCGGATGTGCTTCTCGGGCCAGGCCTGTCGGTGGTGCCGACGGTCAAGGTGCGATGAACGGCGAAACCGCCAGAAATCAGGGCGAAAGCCGATCCGCCGCCGGGACACACAATCCGTGGCTCATCGCCGTCGTCGTCTCCATAGCCACTTTCATGCTGGTGCTGGACACCTCGATCGCCAATGTCGCCCTGCGCAACATCGCTGGCAGCCTGGCGGCCGGAATGGACGAAAGCACCTGGGTGATTACCACCTATCTCGTTGCCAACTCGGTGATCATTCCGGTCAGCGGCTGGCTGGCAAGCGTCATCGGCCGCAAGCGCTACTACATGCTCTGCGTTGCGACCTTCACCGTCGCGTCGCTGCTGTGCGGACTGGCACCCAACCTGGAACTGCTCATCCTGTTCAGGGTCCTTCAGGGCCTCGGCGGCGGCGGCATGGCGCCAAGCGAGCAATCGATCCTTGCCGACACCTTTCCGCCTGAAAAGCGCTCGCAGGCCTTCGCGCTTTACGGCATTGCCGTCATCGTCGCACCGACGGTCGGGCCGACGATCGGCGGCTGGCTGACCGACCATTTCTCCTGGCACTGGATCTTCTTCATCAACGTGCCGTTCGGCATCCTGTCGCTGGCCCTGGTGCAATGGCTGTTGGTCGAACCGGACGTACTCGAACGCGAACGCAAGGAACGGCTGAAGGGCGGCCTGAAGATCGACGGGATCGGGTTCGTCCTGGTGGCGACGGCCTTGGGGTGCCTGGAGATTTTTCTCGACCGGGGCCAGCGCTACGATTGGTTCGCCTCGGATTTCATCACCACTTTCGCAGTGATTTCCGCGATCGCGTTCCTGCTGCTTATCCCATGGGAGCTCAGTCGCAGCGATCCGGTCGTCGACATGCGTCTGTTGTTCACGCGCCAGTTCGGCACGGCCTTCCTGGTCATGATGGCGGTCGGTGCTATCCTGTTCAGCACCACCCAGATCGTGCCGCAGCTGCAGCAGACGACATTTGCCTACACCGCGACGCTCTCGGGCCTTTCGATGATGCCGGGCGGCATCGCCATGCTGATCTTGATGCCGGTGTCCGGATTTGTAGGCAGCATCGTGCAGCCCAAATACCTGATCATGATGGGCATGTCGGTGGTCGCAGTGGCCCTCTGGCATATGACCTCGCTTACTCCGGACGCCAGCTTCCGCTTCTTTGCCTTTGCCCGTGTTTTCCTGATGGTCGGGCTGCCGTTCCTGTTCATTCCCATCTCGACCGCGGCCTATGTCGGCCTGCCCCCGCAGAAGACCAACCAGGCATCGGCGCTGATCAACGTTGCACGCAATATCGGCGGCAGCATCGGCGTCTCGCTGTCCAACACCGTCATTGCGCAAAGCTCCCAGATCCATCAATCGTATCTGGTCGGCCACACCGTGCAGTCGTCGCCCGCGTATCAGCAGGCGCTTCGGCAGGCGACCGAGCATTTCGTCGCCCAGGGTTCGCCGATGGTCGAGGCGAAGCAGCAGGCGATCGGCTGGCTTGGCCAGTTGATCGCCCGCCAGGCCACGCTGCTCGCCTATGTCGATGTCTTCCGCTACTGCGCGGTGGCAACCGCCCTGCTCGTTCCGCTTGCTCTGCTGCTGCGATCAAGCAAGTCGGGCAGCAGACAGGCGAATCCGGAGATGGGCTGACCAGAAGGCGGGAACCAGCTGACCCATTGCGTTGTTCTGCGCCAAGAGGAGATGATCACGATGGCCACTATTCCCACACCCGAGCCAATGCCGACCCCGGTGCCGCCGCCTCCCATCCCCGATCCCAAGCCCGTGCGTGAGCCGGACCCCGACAGGCTCCCCGACGAGGACCCCATTCCCAATCCGGATGAAAACGATATTCCGCCGAAGCGGGCGTTCAACATCTAGCCTATTAGATTTCGAGCACAGCGTAGGGGCGGCCGGTCGGCTTGGCGACATGCATGGCAACGTTATAGACCGTCGCCCCGCCCGGTGTGCGGCCCTCGTAGGCGCCGCGATGCGCATGGCCATGCACCACCGCGCTGACCTGGAACCGGTCTATTGTCTCGGCCAGGCGTGACGAACCGAGAAACGGGAAGATCTCCAGCGGCTCGCCTTCGACCGTCTCGACGACAGGCGCGTAGTGCAGAACGACAAGCGTGCGTTTGGCGCGGACCTGCCGCATTGCGTTTTCAAGCCGCATCGCTTCGTTCACGCTTTCCGCCACCATTGACTTGATCGCCGGTTCGCCGAAGGAGCCGAGCATGCGCGATCCAAAACCGCCAACGAAACCCTTGACCCCAACGAACCCGACCTCGTGAATCTCCGTCGCCTCGCCGTCGAGCAGGTGAACGCCCGCCTGACGCAGAATGTCGGTGACCTGCTCGACGGCGCCTGACTCATAGTCGTGATTGCCAAGTACGGCGACGACCGGGATCGTGCAGGCACGCAGTTCCTCGGCAAGGATTTCGGCCTCCCGAGGCTTGCCGAGATTGGTAAGGTCGCCCGTCAGCACGAGAACCTGGGCTGCACGCGACATCTCGCCGAAAAGATCGCGGTACGAGGCCTGGTCCTCCTTGCCGACATGCAGATCGCCAATGGCGGCGACTTTGAGTGCGCTGCCGTTTTCCGCCTTCGGCGAAGCAGTTTCGAGCTCGTCAGCCATTGCTATGTTCTCCTTCACCGCCGACGTCGGCAAAACCCCAGTCGTTGACGTCGATCTCATAGTCAGTTCGTGAAAGCATGCGCCCACGGCAGATTTTCATCCGGGAAGGTGGCAATTCGCGCTGCTTGGCCAGCCGGTCAAGCAGCTCGTCGAGCAGCCAGGCGGGCACGCGGCCCCGCTCCGTCGGATAGATCCATCGGAAGTTCAAGAGATGCATCAGCAGAACTTCCCAATGAACTTCCATGTAGGAAAGCAGCCTTTGCCAGTCGATCTGGTCGTGGGCCTTGAGGATGGTGTGCGAGATGTCGGCACCATCGTGGCGACCGCGGTCCTGGATGAAACTTTTGGACCAGATAAGCTCGGTGGGCCCGATGATCCGCACCTGGCTGCCCAGCAATTCGCCCTGACGGGCGTGCTCCAGCCACTGGTCGTCGACAGGCATGGTGCCGTTCATCGAGGCGAAAATGACGTCGAAAAAATGGGTGCCCTTGAACACTTTACCGAGCCACCGGTCGTCCTCGACCACGACGGCGTAGCCGATCTGCTTGAAATGGGCGAGGATGCGCGGGCAGTCGCCGGCCTTGCAGAAAATGTCGAGATCCTTGGTCTGGCGGATGATCCCGGTATAGGCGCTTACGGCATAGGTGCCGGCGACGAGAAAGGGGATGCCGGTCGCGACAAGTTCGCGGATCGCTTCGATATAAAAGACCTCCGCTTCGGCATTGCGAAGCGTCGGGGCGGCTTTTGGATCGACCGACGGAACGGATGCCGGGATCGCGCTTTCCGGTGGGGGATTAATGATCATAGCAATAGCTCCTGGCCCGGCAGACCAGCAGCCGCCTGTATCTAATAGCCAAGCATGCCCGATGGTTCCCGCCGTTACGCGGCACTGCCGCTCTCGCCTGCTGCATCAGGCGGACACGCCGCCGTGGGAGGCCTTCGAAGCGGTCATGGTTGTCGGCTGCGGCGCGGCCCTAAAATGATATGTGAGCGGTCATTTTTGACGTCAAGATCGCAGCGCGGTCAGCCTCAAGCACGTCGAGGCGGAGTGGGCCCGCTATCATCCTCGGGTCCGGAGAGGATTGGCTTCAACATGGTTCCCGAACTGTCGGAGGCGCTGCGCACTCGGCGCAACAGCCACTTGAGCGCCCGTGGCCAGACCGACTCTGTTTGCCGGAAAGCTGCAGGCGGCGTGGCGAAAAGGCCATTCTCCATTTTGTAGTCCCTCACTGTCTCAGTCCAATCAGCGTTCTTCAACGAGCAAAGCTTGTGTTGGTTCCGCGTCGCCATTGGCGGGAGCACGGGCTGGACAGGCGAAGTCATCGTTGGTGGGTTCGAGCGGGCTAGCCCTCTGCAGCGAAATCAGTGGCCTCGGCGATCAAGTCGCGGAATTCAGCCCACTAGCCGGCGGGATTCAGCTCGTATCGTAATGCGCCGGCTCTGGACACGACCCGCGAAGGCTGAAATTGTGATCGGCATTTTCCAGTTGCAAATTTGGTTGGGCTCGGCGGGGATGGCGCTGGTTTCTGAAGACATTGCCAGCCATCCGGCACTGCGTCGCCATGTCCAGGCTCAGTCGCGGACGCTTCTCCAGACCTATGAAGCGAACCCGCGGCTGGCTTCCGTATTCGCCACGCAACAGCGTTGGCTGATGGCCCATATCGGCCTTGGCTTGTATTTCAATCGAGAGCCGGACGATCATCGCAAGGGCCTTACGTCCGCACGGTTCATGGACGACATCTGCCGGCATTCGGTGGCCAGCCGCAACACCGCCGACGCCTTCCTGAAGGAGATGCTGCATTACGGTTTCATCCGGCATCTGCCGATTAAATATGGGCGCGTCCGCCCGTTTGAGCCGGCCGCGGGCACTCTGGAGACGGTTGCCGGCTGGGTCATGGCTCATCTGAAAACGCTGGACAGCCTGGACGGTGGATTTCGACTGCCTGCATTCGTCGCACAACCGGATGTGCTCGCCAAACTGCAGCCACTGGTGGCCGACGGACTGCTTTCGTCGCATGCCGTGCGCGAGCCAAGACAGACTTTTTCCTTGTTCACCTGGCTCGACAATGGCGGCATCGTCATGGATTGGCTGATGTCCGGCGTCGACCCCGATCATGCCGACCTGGACCGAATCCCGACCGGTGTCGTCTCAATCGGGGATTTCGCGAACTGGCTCAAGCTTTCCCCCACTCACCTGTCACGCAAATTGCGCGATGCCGAGGAACTCGGCAGCATCGGCTGGCTGGGCCAGCGCGGTCACTCGGTCATGTGGGTGTCGAGCGAGTTCTATCAGGAATACATGACCGCCCAGGCGGTCAAGCTCGCCATCATCGATGCAGCCTTCGACAATTGTGTTGTAACTTCCGAAGCCAGCTGAACCGCGAGCCGACCGCCGTCGTGGCGGCTTTCGCGCCGCCGCGACGGAGGTCTGGCTTTTCAATCGATGTCGAACGACACGCCCTGCGCAAGCGGCAGCGCCTTGGAATAATTCACCGTATTGGTGGCGCGCCGCATATAGGCCTTCCAGGCATCGGACCCCGACTCGCGGCCGCCGCCGGTCTCCTTCTCGCCACCGAAGGCACCGCCGATCTCGGCCCCTGACGTGCCTATATTGACGTTGGCGATGCCGCAGTCCGATCCGTCGACGCTAAGAAAGCGCTCGGATTCCTGCAGGTCGCGGGTAAAGATCGAGGATGACAGCCCCGCTCCCACCGCATTGTGTTCTTCTAGCACGATGTCGAAGTCCGAATATTTCATCACATAGAGGATGGGCGCGAAGGTTTCCTCCGTCACCGGCGAAACCTGCCGCGGCATTTCGACCAGCGCCGGACGCACATAGTGGGCCTCGGGGTGACCGTTCTCGACCCGCATTCCGCCGGTTATCTTACCGCCATGCGAAGCCGCCTCCTCCAGCGCCTTCTGCATATTCTCGTAGGCAGCCTTGTCGATCAGCGGGCCAACCAGAGCGCTTGTCTCCAGCGGATTACCGACCGAGACGCTCTCATAAGCCTTCTTCAGGCGCGGAACGAGCTGGTCATAGACGCTCTCATGCACGAACAGGCGCCTGAGCGTCGTGCAGCGCTGGCCGGCCGTGCCCATGGCGCCGAAGGCGATAGCGCGGAGCGCCATGTCCAGATCGGCCGTCGGGCAGACGATGCCGGCATTGTTGCCGCCGAGCTCCAGCACCGCACGGGCAAAGCGCTTCGCCAGCCGTGGGCCGACATCCCTGCCCATGCGCGTCGAGCCGGTGGCCGAGACCAGCGGCACCTTCGGATGGTCAACCAGGATCTCGCCGACGGCACGGTCGCCGATCAGCACCGGCGCCAGGCCCTGCGGCGCGTCCGTGCCAAAACGCTTTACCGCGCGTGCAAAAATCGCTTCGCAGGCGAGCGCCGTCAGCGGGGTCTTCTCGGACGGTTTCCACACCACCGCGTCGCCGCAGACCAGCGCAAGTGCCGCGTTCCACGACCATACCGCCACCGGAAAGTTGAAGGCCGAGATGACGCCGACGACGCCCAGCGGATGCCAGGTCTCCATCATGCGATGGCCGGGACGCTCGGTGGCGATGGTCAGGCCGTACAATTGCCGGGAAAGACCGACGGCGAAATCGCAGATGTCGATCATCTCCTGCACTTCGCCAAGACCTTCGGATGGGATCTTGCCGACTTCGATCGATACCAACCGGCCAAGCTCGGCCTTGTGTGTGCGCAATTCCTCGCCGAGCAGCCGCACCAGTTCGCCACGCTTGGGAGCTGGCACCTGCCGCCACGCCAGGAAAGCTTTGTGGGCATTGTCGATGGTCGTTGCCGCATCGGCCGGCGAGATGGTCTTCAGCGCGGCGATCTGCTCGCCGGTTACCGGGCTGCGCACGATGAGGTCGCCGCCCGTAAGCGCGCCCTCGGCAACGCCCAGTTTCGCCAGAAGCCCGGCCGTTTCCTTCGCAATCGTCATTTCGTTCGTCCCTTTCAGATCCCGTCGCTCATATGGCGTCGGTCCAAGCTTTTCGCCATACCGGTTCCCTGCCGGTCGGCATACCAGGCGCTGTCATGGCGTGGCATTACGCGTTTCAGGGAGAAATCGCCACCCCGGCATGGTCCAAGCCGGCGTCCGACTGTTGAACCAGCCAGATAGAGCGAATCAGTGTGCCGTCTTGGCGGTTTCCCGCACGGCGCTTTCTTTCATCAGCTGGTCGATATGCATGCGGATATGCGCTGCCTCGGCGGCCGTATTGGCGAGCGCGATGGCGCGGTCGAAAGCGACACGCGCCTCCTCGCCGCGGCCAAGCTGCATCAGCAGTCCGCCCTTGAGGCCGAAGAAATGGAAATAGCCGGAAAGCCTTCCCTCCAGCGGCTCGATCATGGCGAGTGCGGCTTCCGGTCCACGCACCTTGGAGACCGCGACGGCGCGGTTGAGCGTCACCACCGGCGACGGCTGCATCTGCTCGAGCAGCCCGTAGAGCAGGTCGATCTCGTTCCAGTCCGTATCCTCGGGTTTTTTCGCCCGCGCATGCAGTGCGGCGATCGCCGCTTGCACCTGGTAGGGACCGGGCTTGCGATGGCGCAACGCCTTATCGACCAGCGCCAGGCCTTCATCGATCATCTTGCGGCTCCACAGACTGCGGTCCTGGTCTTCGAGCAGCACGATCTCGCCGTTCTCGTCGAAGCGAGCCGGCGAGCGTGCATGCTGCAGCAGCAACAGCGCCGTCAGCCCCATGATCTCCGGCTCGGTCTGGAACAGCCTGAGCAGCAGCCGGGCCAGCCGGATCGCCTCTTCGCAAAGCGGCGCTCGCGCCGAAGCCTCGCCGCTGTTGCTGGAATAGCCTTCGTTGAAGATCAAGTAGACCATGGCGGCGACGGCGGCGAGCCGTTCGGAGCGCTCGACCGCTCCCGGCGTCTCGAACGGCACCCCGGCGTCGGCGATACGCGCCTTGGCGCGCGTGATACGCTGCTCCATGGCGCTTTCACCGACGAGGAAGGCGCGGGCGATCTGCTTGACCGTCAGGCCGGAGACGATGCGTAACGCCACCGCGATCTGCTGTGTGGCCGGCAGGTCGGGATGGCAGCAGATAAACAGCAGCCGCAAAATATCGTCGCGGTAATGCGCCCCGTCCAGCCGCTCGGCGACGTCGCTCTCGGCATCCTCCAGATCGGAGATCTGGTCCTCCTCCGGCAGCGGCGCCTGCTTGGCGCGCTTGCGCACCGCATCGATGCCGCTGTTGCGGCCGACGAAAATCAGCCAGGCTGCCGGATCGCGCGGAGGACCGTTTTTCGGCCAGTTGTTCAGTGCCCTCAGGCAGGCGTCCTGGAATGCTTCCTCCGCCGCGTCGAGGTCGCGGAAGTAGCGCAGCAATGCCCCCATCGCCTGCGGGCGAGCGGTGCTGATTGCCGTGCTGATCCAGGCGAGTTCGGTCATGCGGAAACCTTGGCGGGATTGAAGAGCGAGACCGGCCGGATTTCATAGGAGCCGCCGCTCGGATTGACCTCGGAAAGCTCGCGCGCGAAGTCGACGGCCTCATCGAGATCGGCGCATTCGAGCGTGTAGAAGCCGAGGAACTGTTCCTTGGTTTCGGCAAACGGGCCGTCGATGACGATCGATTCGCCCTTGACCTTCCTCAGCGTCGTCGCCGCGGTCGTCGGCAAGAGCCGCGCCACCGGACCAAGCCGGCCCGCCTGGGCATATTTTTCCTGCACACCGATAAGCTTTTCCATGACTGCGTCGTCCTGCTCCTTGCTCCAGGAGCAGACGACGTCTTCAGAGGCATAGCAGAGGATCGCGTAGAGCATGGGTCGTCCTTTTCTCTGTCAAAGGACGAAACACTAGGACCGATGCCGACATGGCGTCGACAAAAAAATACGCCCCCGGTCTGGCGTCATTCCCTCGCCTTCAGCCATCTCAAGACCAAGGCCTCCTCGTCGTCGAGCCCGGCGATCGAGCGCTTGCCTTTGTTGGCATCCGCCATTTCGTCCAGCAGCCGTCCTTCGGACCAGGCGCGAAACACTTCCGGATGGATGTAGCATTGGCGACAAACCGCGCGTGTGTTGCCAAGCCGATCGGCAACCTTGTCGATGACACTGTTCATCACCCTCTTTTGCTGCGCCTGGCTTTCCGGACGTTCGGTTTGCGCAAACAGCGACGCTGCATGGATGGTGCCACCCCAGGTTCTGAAGTGCTTGGAGCTGAACTCCGCTCCGGCATTTTCCCTGATATAGCGGTTGACGTCGTCTGAGCGCACCGGATGCCTGTTTCCGTCCTCGTCGAGATACTGGAACAGTTTTTGGCCCGGCAGGTCCTGCGCTCCACGCACGACCTTGGCAATCCGGCGATCGACAAGCTTCAATCTCCATTCCTTGCCGGATTTGCCGATGAAGGCAAAGCGCAGGCTCGAGCCCTTGATGTCGACATGGCGGTCACGCAGCGTGGTCAGCCCAAAACTCTTGTTGTCGCGGGCATAGGCGGCATTGCCGACACGGATCATCGTGTTGTCGAGCAGCCAGACGATAGCCGCAACGACGCGTTCCAGCGGTAGGCCGTGACGGCGCAAATCGACGTCGATCTGCCGCCGCAGTTCGGGCAGGCTTTCGGCGAAGGCGACCAGGCTCGAATATTTGACGCCGTCACGCTCCTCCGCCCAGTACGGGTGATAGCGGTATTGTTTGCGTCCGCGCTGGTCCCGACCGGTCGCCTGGATGTGACCGTCGGCATCCGGCGAGATCCACACATCCGTCCAGGCCGGTGGAATGGCGAGCGCCTTGATGCGTACCAGCGCCTCCCCGTCGACAATCCGCCCGTCGGGTCCTTTGTACGAGAACCCCTTGCCCGAACGCAGCCGGCGAATACCGGGTTCAGTGTCGGTGACATAGTTGAGCGAGGCCCGAACGGCCGAGGCTTGCGCGCCGTTCTCCAGTGCCCCGTTCTGCGGCACCGCGTTTTTTGGTGCAGCTTTCCTTACAGCCGATCGGCCAGACGACCCGGATTTGTCCAGCATGTCCTCTCCACGGAATTTCCGTAGATAAGCCGCTTGCCGGCTGCGGGTTCCAACGCCTCTTGATCTCTTGGTTTCAGAACAGCCTATCGACGTCGCCGTGCAACGAAGACGTGAGTCGTCACGCCTTTTCGAGCACGACCGGAATGACGTCGACCGCCTGCTCGCCGACCTGCCCGCCCGTGGTTTTCAGCACGCCGACGATCGGCGCCACGTCGGAGTAGTCGCGGCCATAGCCGACCGTGATATGGTCGTTGCTTGCCCGCATGCCATTGGTCGGATCGAATTCCTGCCAGCCGGCATCGCGCCCGCACCACACCTTGACCCAGGCGTGCATGGCGTCGGCGCCTTCGAGCCGCGGCTTCCCGCGCGGCGGGATGGTGCGCAGGAACCCGCTGACATAGCCCGCGGGAATACCGAGGCCGCGCAGGCCGGCGATCATGATGTGGGAAAAATCCTGGCAGACGCCGCGCTTCAGGCCGAAGGCGTCGCTGGCCCGCGTCTGCACGGTGGTCGCCTCGCCGTCATAGGTGAAATCGCGGTGAATGCGGTTGCACAGAGCCATGGCCGTGCCGACTGTCGAACTGCCGGCACTGCCTTTCGCATAGGCAGTGATTGCCGCGTCGATGCCGGCATGATCGCTGGCGGCCAGAAAGTGATGCGGCGAAGCCGGCGCCAGCGAGTGCACTGCGCCGAGTTCTTCCCTCAGCCGGCGTATGTCCGGCGATACGTCGAGCCCGGGTTCGGGCCGCGATACCGACACACGCGCGCTCATCCTGATGTCGAGCGCATCATGCGCGTCACGAAAGGCGATCGAGGTGACACTGTTGCCGAAAAAGTCGGAAAAGTCGGAACGTTCGCTGGGCGCCGGCACAAAAGACAGTGAAGCGGCGATGACGCGTTGCACGCCAGGGATGGTCGGCGGCAGCACGCGCACCTGATGGCGGCCACCGCCGGCCGCCGCATCATAGTCGTAACGCAGGTGAAGCCTGATGTCGTAGAGCATGCTGTCTCTACCCGAAATAGGCTTTGGCGAGGCTGTTGTAGAGCCCGCCGATTTCATTGGCGAGATCGCCGAGGGCGTTGGCCGTCATGTCCGAGGGCTCCTTGATGGCGATCGACGTGTTGAGCTGCAGGATTTCCTTGGCCGCCGGCGACATATGGCCTTCAGCGCCGACAGCGGGCAGCAGCGCGATTTCGGCCTTCAGCCGTTCGAGCTGGAAAAGGATTGAGCGCGGGTTGAGCGGATCGAGCGCCAGAAGGTCGACCACCGTGCGCCGTCCCGCTTGCACCGGATATTGCCGACGGTGGGTCATGACGCTGTCGCCGATCTCCAGCATCATGTCGAGCGCACCTTCCGGCGCCTGGGCTCTGGTCAGCCGGGCGAGCGTGCGGGCTATCTGGATGCCGCGTTCGAGCCTGCGGCCGATTTCCAGGAAACGCCAGCCGGCAAAGCGGTACATATTCTCGTGCAGCAGGCCGGAAAACCCGGCCAGCTTGCGCAGGATGACCGTCATTGCCCTTGTCGCGTCGTCGCCCGGCGCCACTGTCGCGGCAAATTGGTGGATGGTCTTCGATAGATCCTTCAATGCCAGCCAGCCATCGGGCGAGAAACGGTCGCGGATCTGCCCGGCGCTGTAAACGGCGCTGTCCAGCGTGCCGATGAGCCCCAATGGGATTGCCGTCTCGACGTCGATGCCGAACGGCGCGAGATAGTCGCTGATATCGGCGAGCAGCGGCATCTCGGGATCGGATGTCTCGGCCAGCCGCACATGGTAGGCGCGCAGGATGCGCACCGTGTCTTCCGATCGCTCGATATAGCGGCCGAGCCATGTCAGGTTCTCAGCCGCGCGGCTCGGCAGGCTGCCCGGCAAGGTTCGGGTGAAGCTGTCGTGCTCCTGCGGCAGCAGCGTCTCGCGCTCGACCGGCCTGTCGCTGACCACCCAGACATCCGCCGCCTGGCCGCCGCGCTGCATGGCGATGGCCGTCGGGTCGAGCGAAAAGCCGACACGGGCAAAACCGCCCGGCATCACCGTCCAGCCTTCCGGCGTCCGCGCCAGATAGACGCGCAGGCTTGCCGGCCGCGGCTCCAGCCAACCGCCGACATAGACAGGCGTGGTCGACAGCGTCACCGCTTCCTGGCCGACGAAGTCGCCGCCGTCCCGTTCGATCCTGGCGACGAGTTCGGCCCGTTCCTCGACCGACAGCGCTGACCCGAGCTTGGTCGAGCCGTCGTCCTCGAAGGCAAGCCGCGTCGACAGCGCCGGGCCGATCACCATGCTATCGATATTGGCGAGCACATGCTCGCGCTCCGCCTCCTGCCCGCACCACCATGTCGCGACCGTCGGCAGCAGCAGTTCCTCGTTGCGCAGGGCGCGCGAAATCTTCGGCAGGAAGGCGAGCAGCGCGCGCGTCTCCATCAGGCCGGAGCCCAGTGCATTGACGGCCGAAACCGCTCCTTGCCGAACCGCCTCGACCAGCCCCGGCGTGCCGATCTGCGAGTCCGGCCGCAATTCAAGCGGATCGGCGAAGGCGGCGTCGAGCCGCCGCCACAAGACGCTCACCGGCATCAGCCCCGAAACCGTGCGCACCATTAGCCTGCCGCCGGAGACGGTCAGGTCCTCGCCCTCGAGCAGCATGATGCCGAGATAGCGGGCGATATAGGCATGTTCGTAATAGGTTTCGTTCAGCGGTCCCGGCGTCAGGATGGCGACACGGCCGCCGGCTTGCCTGGCCATGCCGATCAGCGCGTCGCGGAAGCGACGGAAGAAGCCGGCCAGGCGGTGCACATGCATCTCGCCGTAGATGTCGGACAGCGCCCTCGTGGTGGCGACGCGGTTTTCCAGCGCAAAGCCGGCGCCCGACGGCGCCTGTGTGCGGTCGCCAAGCACCCACCAGCGGCCGTCCGGGCCACGACCGAGCTCGAAGGCGCAGAAATGCAGGAAATGGCCGCTGGCCGGCCTGGTGCCGACGACCGGCCGCAAATATTCCGGGCTGGCCGCGATCAATCCGGCCGGCAGAATGCCTTTCTCGACCAGCCGGTTCGGCCCGTAAATGTCGGCGATGGTCTCCTCGAACAGATCGGCGCGCTGGACCAGGCCGGCGCTGATGTCAGCCCATTCCTGCTCCTCGATCAGCAGCGGCACATGCGCCAGCGGCCATTCCCGCTCGTTGGCGCCGGCCTTGTCATAGACGCGGTAGTAGACGCCGGCGTCGCGCAGGTATTGGTCGGCGCGGGCGAAGCGCTGGGCAAGCTTTTCCGGCCCCAGGTCCTCCAGCGCCTCGATGAAGTGCCGCCAGGCCGGCCGCGGATTGCCCGACGCATCGACCATCTCGTCGACGACGCCGTCGATCGGCTGATAGTGCTCCAGCAGACTGTGAGTCTGCGGCTTGCTGCGCAGCCTTTTGTGATTCCCCTTCGCCATGGCTGATCAGAGTCTTTGCGGCCGCCGAAGGTCAAGGGTCATCGGGAAATCTTCAGAGGCTTCTTCGTTGCGCAGCACATAGCTGGACGGCGTATGGCCACGCGGCTCGAAGCGGGCGAGCCGCCGCGCCTCCGCTTCGTTGCCATTGACCGGGAAGGTGTCATAGCTGCGCCCGCCGGGATGTGCCACATGGTAGACGCAGCCGCCGACTGCGCGGCCCGACCAGCGGTCATAGATGTCGAAGACCAGCGGGGTGTTGACCGGCAGCGCCGGATGCAGGCCCGACGCCGGCTGCCAGGCCTTGAAGCGCACGCCGGCCACCGCGATCTCGCGGTTGTCGGTCACCTTCATCGGCACGACGCGGCTGTTGCAGACGACGGCGTGACGCTCCGGGTTGAGCCCCTCGGTCTTCACCTGCAGCCTTTCGACGGAGGAATCGACAAAGCGTACGGTGCCGCCGATCGCGCCTTGCTCGCCCATCACGTGCCACGGCTCGAGCGCCTGCCTGAGCTCCAGCTTGACGCCGGCATGCTGGACCTCGCCGCAGAACGGGAAGCGGAATTCGAGCTGGGCGTCGAACCATTCCGGACGGAACGCAAAGCCGTTCAGCTTGAGGTCGTCCAGCACATCGAGAAAGTCAGCCCAGACATAATGCGGCAGCATGAAACGGTCGTGCAGCGAAGTGCCCCAGCGCACGAAGCGGCCGTCGAGCGGGTTCTTCCAGGCCCGGGCGATGATGGCGCGCACCAGCAATTGCTGCGCTAGGCTCATGCGCGCGTTGGGCGGCATCTCGAAGCCGCGGAATTCGACCAGCCCGAGCCGGCCGGTCGGCCCGTCCGGCGAAAACAATTTGTCGATGCAAATTTCCGAGCGATGGGTATTGCCGGTCACGTCGGTCAGAAGATTGCGGAACAGCCGGTCGACCAGCCACGGCAGGGGTGCCGCGCCCTTGTCCGGATGCGGCACCTGCGCCATCGCGATTTCGAGTTCGTAAAGCGAATCGTGGCGCGCCTCGTCGAAGCGCGGCGCCTGGCTGGTCGGGCCGATGAACAGGCCGGAGAAAAGGTAGGACAGCGACGGATGCCGCTGCCATTGCAGCACCAGGCTCTTCAACAGGTCGGGGCGGCGCAGGAACGGACTGTCATTGGGCGTTGCGCCGCCGACGACGACATGGTTGCCGCCGCCGGTGCCGGTATGGCGGCCGTCGATCATGAACTTGTCGGCGCCAAGCCGCGTCTGCCGCGCCTCTTCGTAGATCGCCGTGGTCGTCGCCACGCAATCCTGCCAATTCGCGGCGGGGTGGATGTTGACCTCGATGACGCCGGGATCGGGTGCGACACGGATGACGTTGAGGCGCGGATCGTGCGGCGGGCCGTAGCCCTCGATATGCACAGGCAGTCCGATCGCCCTGGCAGCGTTCTCCGCCGCCGCCACCAGTTCGAGATAATCCTCCAGCGCCTCGACCGGCGGCATGAACACACAAAGCCGTCCGTCGCGCGGCTCGACCGAAAGCGCTGTGCGCACGGCGCCGCCGATCTCGGTAATCTCCTGTTCAACGCGGTCCTGCTGGCCGGTAACGGCCGTGAAGGAGACCGCCTGCTGGCGTCGCGCCATTTCGTCGGCGCCTTCCAGTTCGGCCGCAGCCGGCGAAGAAGCAGAACCGGGCAAGATCGCCTCGCGCGCCGGCAATGGTCCGCGCGGCAGCGATGGATCGACCGGGACTATGTAGGGGAACTGCGCCGGCGGCACATAGGGCAGCGTGCCGAGCGGCAGGCGGTAGCCGACCGGCGAATCGCCGGGCACCAGGAACAGCCTGCCGCGCCGCGTCTTCCATTTCTCCGAGCGCCAGCGCGGTCCGGAAGCCTGGCTGTTCCAGCGCTGGACGGGCAGCACATAGCCCGACGGCTTGGTCAGCCCGCGTTCGAACACCCGCGCCATGCGGCTGCGCTCCTCAGGGTCCTCCAGCTTCGAATTGGAAGGATCGACGTTGTCAGGCAGCTTGCCTTCCTTGAGCAGCCATTCGGCGGGATCCTCATAGGCTTCGCTGACCATCGTCTTGTCGATGCCGAGTTCGTCGGCAATCGCCGTCAGCAGGCTTTCGGCCTGCTTCGGTCCGACATCCGCCTCGCTCTTTTCATGTGCGATCAGCGACGGGTCGCTCCACACCGGCTCGCCGTCGGTGCGCCAGTAGAGCGAGAAGGTCCAGCGCGGCAGGCTTTCGCCGGGATACCATTTGCCCTGTCCGTAATGCAGGAAGCCGCCCGGCGCGAAGCGCTCGCGCAACCGGCGGATCAGGGCATCGGCCTTTTCCCGCTTGGTCGGCCCGACGGCTGCCGTGTTCCACTCGGCCGCCTCGAAATCGTCGATCGAGACAAAGGTCGGCTCGCCGCCCATGGTCAGCCGCACGTCGCCGGCCTGAAGCGCTGCATCGACCTCGACGCCCAGCGCGTCGAGCGCCTGCCAGCTCTCGTCGGAGAACGGCTTGGTGATGCGCGGATGCTCGGCGATGCGGTCGACCCGCATGTCGAAACCGAACTCGACATTGGCGAAGCTCGCCATGCCGGAAATCGGCGCGGCATTGCGGAAATGCGGCGTTGCCGCGAGCGGCACATGGCTTTCGCCGGTGAGCAGGCCGGAGGTCGGGTCGAAGCCGATCCAGCCGGCGCCCGGCAGATACACCTCGCACCAGGCATGGAGGTCAGTGAAATCGGTCGCCGTGCCGGGCGGCCCGTCAAGAGCGACGAGGTCGGGCTTCAGCTGGATCAAATAGCCGGAGACGAAGCGCGCAGCGATGCCGAGGTTCCTCAGTATCTGAACCAGGAGCCAGCTCGAATCCCGGCACGACCCCTTGCCGGCGGCCAGCGTTTCCTCGGGCGAGAAGACGCCGGTTTCCATGCGCACGATATACGCGATCTCGCGCTGCAGCCGCGCATTGAGGTCGACGACAAAATTGACGGTGTTGGTCGGGTGGCGCGGGATGGTTTTCAGGAATCCCTCCAACAGCGGCCCCGCCGGTTCCGGCGTTCGATAGATGGTCAGATCGTCCCGGATCTCTTCGGGGTATTCGAATGGAAACGTCTCGGCCAACGGTTCGACGAAGAAATCGAACGGATTGTAGACCGTCATGTCGGCAACGAGATCGACCTCGATCTTCAACTCCGTCACCGGCTCGGGAAAGACGAAGCGGGCAAGGAAATTGCCGTAAGGGTCCTGCTGCAGATTGACGAAGTGATTTGCCGGCCCGACCTTCAGCGAATGGCTGAGCACCTTGGTGCGGGAATGCGGCGCAGGCTGCAACCTTATGACTTGCGGGCCTAATACGACCGGCCGGTCGTATTTGTAATGGGTCAGGTGATAGACGGCTGCCAGAATTGCCATGGTGCCCCTGAAGTCGGCGTTTCAAAAGGAGTTCGCTGAACCCTGACACGAATGCTGACCATTCTCCAAGCAGAGATGTTGCGCTGCACCTAAATTAAGCAGCTTTCACAGCTTCACGAAACGGAGCGCCGACCCTGGAATTCCGGGGCGTGGCGGCAAGACGTTGCAACGGTGCAGAGCCGCAGGCCGGCGGGTCAGCACCGGGCGCTTCCCGCCGACATTGATGTCAGCAGCACGCGCGATGCTTGGTCGAAAAGAGCTGAAAAGAAAAACCCGCCTCGGTGAGCGGGTCGTCGATGCCAATTAGCACCATAGCGAAATTAGTAGCATAGCTGCCGGCACAAAGCAAGAACAAAATGTGGCGCCGGAGGCGAAAATTGCCGATCTCGCGCCTTGCGAGGGGAGATGCCAGGCAGTGGCGCCCTGGCAGCGGAGGGTACCTGCCAATGCTAAAAGAACGCCTGCAACCCCGTCTGCGCCCGTCCGAGGATCAGCGCATGCACGTCATGCGTGCCCTCGTAGGTGTTGACGGTTTCCAGGTTCTGGGCGTGGCGCATGACGTGATAACCGATCTGGATGCCATTGCCGCCATGCATGTCGCGGGCCTGGCGGGCGATGTCGAGCGCCTTGCCGCAATTGTTGCGCTTGACGAGCGAGATCATCTCCGGCGCCATCTTGCCTTCGTCCATCAGCCGCCCGACGCGCAGGCTGCCCTGCAGGCCGAGCGCGATCTCGGTCTGCATGTCGGCGAGCTTCTTCTGGAAAAGCTGCGTACCGGCCAGCGGCTTGCCGAACTGCTTGCGGTCGAGGCCATACTGGCGGGCGCGGTGCCAGCAATCCTCGGCGGCGCCCATGGCGCCCCAGGAAATTCCGTAGCGCGCCCGGTTGAGGCAGCCGAACGGTCCCTTGAGACCCGAGACATTGGGCAGCAACGCGTCCTCGCCGACCTCGACGCCTTCCATCACCACTTCGCCGGTAATCGAGGCTCGCAGCGACAGCTTGCCACCGATCTTCGGCGCCGACAGCCCGTTCATGCCCTTTTCCAGGACAAAGCCGCGAATCTGGTTGTCATGCGCGCCCCCACTTTCGTCGGACAACTTTGCCCAGACGACGAACACGTCTGCGATCGGCGCGTTGGAAATCCACATTTTCGAGCCGGAGATCCTGTAGCCGCTCGCGGTCTTCTCGGCCCGCGTCTTCATGCCGCCCGGATCGGAGCCGGCATCCGGCTCGGTCAGGCCGAAGCAGCCGATCCATTCGCCCGACGCCAGCTTCGGCAGGTATTTCCTGCGCTGCTCTTCCGAGCCATAGGCATGGATCGGATACATCACCAGCGACGACTGCACGCTCATCATCGAGCGATAGCCCGAGTCGATCCGCTCCACTTCCCGCGCGACCAGCCCGTAGGTGACGTAGTTGGCGCCGAGCCCGCCATATTCCTCGGGGATGGTGATGCCGAGCAGACCGGCCTCGCCCATTTCGCGGAAGATCCCGGCGTCGGTCTTCTCCTCGAGATAGGCTTCCTCGATCTTAGGAGCGAGCTTGTCGGCGGCAAACGCCGCGGCGCCATCGCGCACCATGCGCTCGTCCTCCGAAAGCTGGTCCTCGATCAGGAAAGGATCATCCCAGACGAATGCGTTCTTGTCGGCGGCCATGGCTCTCGGTCTCCCAAACTCATGCATGTCGCCCAAAGCTTGCCCGCGGGCCTGACCCGAGGGTGTTCCGCAGCTTGGGGATAACGACATGCATCGAAACAGAAATCTTGAAACGCGCGGCTTATCGGCTCCCGTCCTGAAAAAATCAAACGAAATAGCTTCGCCGATCCATGAGCATTGGTGATGGATCATCAATGTCGAGCGCCGCCGTCTGACCTGCCACAGCCGGCTCGCGAAATTATTTCCGCTTCAACGCATCGGCCAAAGCGGCGCCGAACGCGCCCTGCTGCACCGGCCGCTCCGGCTGGCGTTGGGGCGCGGGCGCGCGCGGCACCGACCTGCCGCCATTGTCGCGCGGCTTCGGTGCGCCACCGTCACCATCCTTGCGCATCGACAGGCCGATGCGCTTGCGCTTGATATCGACGTCGACGACACGCACCTTGACCACGTCGCCGGCCTTGACCACCTCATGCGCGTCCTTGATGAACCGATCGGCCAGTTGCGAGACGTGCACCAGCCCATCCTGGTGCACGCCGATATCGACGAAGGCGCCGAAAGCCGCGACATTGGTGACAGTGCCTTCAAGCTGCATGCCGGGCTTCAGATCCTTGATGTCGTCGATGCCATCGGCAAAGGTCGCGGTCTTGAAGCCGGGGCGCGGATCGCGGCCGGGCTTTTCCAGCTCCGCCAGGATGTCGCGCACCGTCGGCACGCCGAAGCGCTCATCGACGAAGACGCGCGGATCGAGCGCCTTGAGTGCGGCGCTGTCGCCCATCAGCGAGCGGACGTCGCGCCCGCAGGCCGCGACGATCTTCTTGGCAACGCCATAGGCTTCCGGATGCACGGCCGAGGCATCGAGGGGTTCGCTGCCGTTTGGAATGCGCAGGAAGCCGGCGCATTGCTCGAACGCGCGGGGTCCAAGGCGGGAGACCTTCAACAGTTCGCGGCGGCTGGCGAACGGGCCGGAGGCATCGCGATGCGCAACGATCGCCTCGGCCAGCGATGCGCCGAGACCCGAAACCCGCGCCAGAAGCGGTGCGGACGCCGTGTTGAGATCGACGCCGACGGCGTTTACCGCATCCTCGACCACCGCTTCCAGCGAGCGGCCGAGGCGGTACTGATCGACGTCGTGCTGGTACTGGCCGACGCCGATCGACTTGGGCTCTATCTTGACCAATTCGGCGAGCGGATCCTGCAGGCGCCGCGCGATGGACACCGCCCCGCGCAGCGACACGTCGAGGCCGGGAAATTCCGCCGCCGCCGTTGCCGAGGCGGAATAGACCGAGGCGCCGGCCTCGCTGACGATCACCTTGAGCGGCTTCGGCCCGGACCCGGCAGGCATGTCAGCCAGCATGTCGGCCACCAGCCTTTCGGTCTCGCGGCTGCCGGTGCCGTTGCCGATCGAGATCAGCTCGACCTTGTGCAGCCGGATGAGCTTGGCCAGTTCGGCCTGCGTGCCGCGCACGTCGTTCTTCGGCGGGAACGGATAGACCGTTGTCGTCGCCAGCAGCTTGCCGGTGCCGTCCACCACCGCCACCTTGACGCCGGTGCGAATGCCCGGATCGAGCCCCATCGTCGGCCGTGAGCCGGCAGGGGCGGCAAGCAGCAAATCCTTGAGATTGCGGGCGAAGACATGGATGGCTCCTTCTTCGGCCCGCTCGCGCAGATCGCGCATCAGATCGAGCGTCAGGTGCAGCGACAGCTTTATGCGCCA
The DNA here is from genome assembly GCF_040321675.1 of Mesorhizobium sp. M0296. Classification (NCBI taxonomy): domain Bacteria; kingdom Pseudomonadati; phylum Pseudomonadota; class Alphaproteobacteria; order Hyphomicrobiales; family Phyllobacteriaceae; genus Mesorhizobium; species Mesorhizobium sp. M0296. Next base: position 492,695 of record NZ_JAMYRZ010000001.1, on the reverse strand, counting down.
GGTCCAGCCGGCGACGTCCATCAGCCAGCGGTCTCCCGGCAACTGGCGGCCGATGGCGTAGGCGTCGGCAATCATCCGCTCAACCGGTTTCACCGGAGAGGCGTCATCGGCATCGACTTCGATGTCGAGCGACAGAACTTCCTCGTTGCGGCCGCGCAACATGGCCAGCGCGCGATGGCTCGGCACGTTGGCCCAGCGCTCGACATGGTCGAAATAGTCGGAAAATTTCGCGCCGGCCTCCTGCTTGCCGTCGACGACGCGCGAGCGCAGGAAGGCGCGTTCCTTCATGTAGGTCCGCAATCTGCCGACCAGATCGGCATTCTCGGCGAACTGTTCGGACAGGATGTCGCGCGCACCCTCGAGCGCTGCCTTGGCGTCGGCCACGTTTTCGCTGATGTAGGCCAGCGCCAGCTCGGCGGGTACAGCCGTACGGTCGGCGAGAATAGCTTCCGCCAGAGGCCCGAGCCCGCGCTCGCGTGCGATCTCGGCCTTGGTCCGGCGCTTCGGCTTGTAAGGCAGGTAGATGTCTTCGAGTTCGGCCTTGGTGCCGGCCGCAGCGATCTTTGCTTCGAGCTCCTCGGTCAGCTTGCCCTGCTCGCGGATCGAACCAAGGATGGTGTCGCGGCGCGCGTCGAGTTCGCGCAGATAGGCCAGCCGCTCGGCGAGGTCGCGCAGCTGCGTGTCGTCGAGGCCGCCGGTGACCTCCTTGCGGTAGCGCGCCACGAACGGCACGGTCGCACCGTCATCGAGCAAGCCGATCGCTGCCGCGGCCTGCTCGGGCCGGGCGGCGATCTCGGCGGCTATGATAGTTGCGATGCGCTTGATGTCGGATGCCATGTCGTACCTGTCGCTAGTCGAAACGAGCAGCGACCATAGGCGCAGAGCACTGCCGCGCCAACTGCGCCATTTTCAACCCGGCGAGAGGTCCACAGGAAAGGTCGGGGTGTCTGGATGGATCAGACCATCCGGCTCAGCGCCTCGAAGAAAGAAATCATATCCAGATCGAGCGGATCGTCGACCGGTACCGGCTGCGACGACATCTTTGCGATCACAATTTCGGCCTTCGGATTGACGTAAAGCCACTGGCCGTGGATGCCGATGCCGCAGAAGGCGCCGCTTGCCGCGCCCGTCTGGTACCATTTGTTGCGATAACGGCCACGCGGAAACAGGAACGCCATCGTGCCGCGCCGCCAGGCCTCGGCGTCACCGCCAGTTTCGGTCGTGTCGCGCATCCAGGCTTCCGGCACGACGCGGCGGCCATTGGCCACGCCGCCTTGCCGCATCATCTCGCCGACGCGTGCAAGGTCGCGCGGCGTCACCGAAATGCCGCCGGCAGTGCGCGCCGTGCCTTCCACGTCGACTGTCACCGAGGCGTCGCCGACGGCGCCGAGCGGCTCCCATAATTTTTCGCGCATCAGATCGTCGAAGCGCCGGCCCGACGCACGTTCGAGCAGGATGCCAAGCAGGTCGGAATTGGGCGAACGGTAGCGGAACGTCCGGCCATGCGGCTCGGCCAGGCCCTGCAGCGTCGTGAGGAAAGTGGCCAGGCTCTCGATGCCCCCGCCTGGATTCCACAGCATGGCGCGGCGGTAGCGGGCGAAGGCGCTTTCCGGATCGAGATAGGCCTCTTCGAAATCGAGGCTGACACTCATGTCGAGCACGTGCCGCACACGCGCATCGCCATAGGCCGAGCCGGCGGCTTCGGGCAGATAGCGGCTTACCGGAGCCTGCGGATCGAAAATCCCCTCGCCTTCCAATATGCCGGCAACAATGGCGGTCAGCGACTTGCTGATCGAAAAGACGATGTGGCGCGCCCCAAACTCCATATGCGGCGCGAACCAGTCGCCGACGAATTTGCCGCGTTTCATGATCGTCAGCGCGTCGGTATCGGAGCGCGCGAGAAACGCCGCGACAGTCTCCGCGCCGCCTGCAAGAGCGACCTTTTCGCCAAGTAGCCCGCCGAAATCCTGGGCCGACGCTTCGCTGCTGCCCGGCTGTGCCGCCACGGCAGCGCTCGGCACCAGCTCGCCGACATTCTGGAACGACCACCGGCTGAACGGGCTTTCCCGCCAATTGCCGAGCAGCACCTCCTTGCGGGCAAAGCCATACCTGGTCTCGAACGCGGTCTTGCCGGCCATAGCCGCTTCCTTCCGGGTCTTTGGCGTTCTAGGCGAGCGCCGCGGCGATGGCGTGCACGGCTTTCAGTGTCGCCACCGATAGGCGACGTTAAAAAAATGCGGACAAAACGGACCCGGCCGGCGCCTGCCGCCGGGTCCATCACGATGCGGTCACTTCTGCAGTTCGGTCCAGATCTTGCTGTAGATTGCCTGCACGTCCTCGGAACACAATTTTTGCAGCTCGCCATGCGCCTTGACGTCTTCCGGGATGATGACTTCCGGCGCATCCTTCATATCGGCCGGCATGTACTTGTCGGAACCGGCAATGCCGTTGGCGTAGCGGTGGAAGGCGGATAGGCCGGCGGCGTTTTCCGGATCCATGATGAAGTTCTGGAACAGCTTGGCGTTCTCGACGTTCTTGGCTTCCTTCAGGACCATGACGTTGTCGCTCCAGAGGCCAAAACCTTCCTTGGGATAGAAATAGTGGATCTTGGGGTTCGCCAGCCGCTGGCGAAAGGCCGAGCCGTTCCAGTCGCTGGTCGCCTTGAAATCGCCGGCGCCCATTTTCTCGATGGTATTGTATTCCATCGCGATCCAGTTCGGCTTGGCAGCAACCAGCGTGTCACGCACCTTCTTCAGCGTTTCCTTGTCGCTGGCGCATTGCGCGCCGCCGACATATTTGGTCGCCGCGAACATGACGTCGTTCATTTCCGGCACGACGTTGACCTTGCCCTTCAGTTCGTCGGGTGTGTTGAAGATGATGCCCCAACTGTCCGACGGCCCCTTGTAGACATCGGTGTTCACCACGATGCCCACCGTGCCCCAGGCCCATGGCACGGAATATTTGCGGCCCGGATCGAAATCTGGATTGGCCCATTCCGGCGCCACGTTCTTGAAATTCTCCATCTTGCCGGGATCGGTCTCCTGAACGAGGCCTTCCTTGATCCAGATCGGCACGAAGGTTTGCGAAGGCACCGCGATGTCGAAGCCGGTGCCGCCCTGGCGAACCTTGGCCAGCGCCGTATCGTTCGAATCGTAATCGGTGATGGTCACCTTGACGTTGTATTTCTGCTCGAACTTCTTGATCACGTCGGGGCTGGTGTAGTTGCCCCAATTGTAGATGTTGAGTTCACCGTCGGCGCGAGCAAGGCTCGTCGAGGCGAGCAGCGCCAGCCCGATGGCGGTCGCCGATGTCTTCCAGTTCATGGTTTTAGCTCCCATTTTCATGTCTAGTCCCGTTTCCTGCTGATGAAGAAAAACAACGTCACGATGGCGACCGACAAGAGCAGGAACACGGTCGATATCGCGTTGATCTCCGGCGTTATCCCTCGACGTATCTGGCCAAGCATGTAGGTCGGCAGCGTGTCCTGGCCGCCCGATTTCACGAACTCGGTGATGACGACATCGTCGAGCGAGATAACGAAGGCCAGCATCAGTCCGGCCAGAATGCCGGGCCAAAGCAGCGGCAAGGTGATGCGGCGGAACGTCTTCCACGGCGTCGCATAGAGATCGGCGGCGGCCCGTTCCAGCGTCAGGTCCATGTTCTCCAGCCGCGCCCGGATCGGCAGGTAGGCGAACGGAATGCAAAAGGCCGTATGTGCCGCGATCAGGTAGCCGAGCCCGGAATAGCCGGTGAAGATCTTGATGCGCGAGAAAAAGATCAGCAGCGCCACGCCGGTGACGATCTCCGGCACCATCAGAGGCTGGTTGATGGCGGCATATTTGAAGGTCAGGCCGGGATAGGGCGGCGTGCGCGTGGTGGCGAGCGCCGCCATGGTGGCGAAGATCGTGGCCAGGATCGCCGCGATGGCGCCGATCTGAAAGGAGCGCAAGGTGGCGTCGATGACTTGCGTGTTCTGCCACGCCGACTGGAACCATTTGAGCGAGATGCCGCCCCATTCTGACGTCGAGGTCGCGGCGTTGAAGGCATAGACGACCAGCACGACGATGGGCAGATAGAGCACGACAAAGCAGGTCGCGGCGATTGCGGTGAATCCCGGCTGATGCTTGATTGCGAAGCTGCTAGCCATGACGCATCTCCGACCGGCCGGTGTTACGAACATAGGCGAGCAGCGCCACCATGACGATGATCATGACGGCGATGGACAGGGCCGAGCCGAGCGGCCAGTTGCGGCCTTGCCCGAACTGCAGCTCGATCAGGTTGGAGAGCATCATGTTCTTGCCGCCGCCCAATAGGCTCGGTGTGACGTAGGCGCCGAGCGCCGGAATGAATACCAGGATGGAGCCGGCGATGACGCCCGGCTTGACCAGCGGGAAAATGATGCGCCTGAGCACCTGGAAGCGTGTCGCATAAAGATCGTAGCCGGCTTCGACCAGCCGGAAATCGAGTTTTTCCATGCTGGCGTAGATCGGCAGCACCATCAGCGGCAGATAGACATAGGCCATGCCGATCAGGATCGCCGTATCGGTGAACAATATCTGGATCGGCGCCGAGATGATGCCGAGCTTGAGCAGCACCGTGTTGATCAAACCCTCGTTGCGGATAATCTGCAGCACGGCGAAGGTGCGGATCAGCAAGTTGGTCCAGAACGGTATGGTGATCAGGAACAGCCAGAGATCGCGCGTCTTCTCGCTGCGCGTCGCCATGAAATAGGCAGTAGGAAAACCAAGCGCCAAAGTGGCGATCGTGGTCACGATGGCAAGCTTGATCGAGCGCCAGAAAATTGTGACATGGGCGGCAGCAATGGAAAGCGTGTCGTCGAAGATGTCGCGTTCCATGAACACCGATGTCCAGGCCTCGGGCGAGATTTGCCACTTCACGTCGCCATAGGGGCCGGGCGTCAGGAACGAATAGACCAGCACGATCAGCAATGGGCCGGTTGCTGCCAGTAAGATGATCAGCAGGGCCGGCGCCGACAGCAGCCAGCGGTCGCGGATGTCGCGCCGCTCGGCCGCCTTGGCGACTTCTTCCGCGCTCGTCATCAATCCCTCAGCACTTGCGCGGCGTCGTTGCCGATCGAGACACCGACCTTGTCGCCTCGCTCGAAACCGCAGCCTGCGCTGCGCGTGTTCTGCTGGCGCACGGTGAAGGCTTCGCCGCTGTCCAGTTGGACGTGGATATGCGTATCGGTGCCGAAATAGACGATGTTTTCGACGGTTCCCGAAAGGTCGCCCTTGCCGCCGGTCAGCTTTGCGTGTTCCGGCCTGACCACCAGGGTGGCATTCGCCTTCGGCTGGAAGCCCTCAGCCACGGTCGCCTCGATCGTTGCGCCGGATTTGAGGGTCGCGCGAGCCTTGCCGTTGCCGATGTCGGTGATGGCTGCGGTCAGGAAATTGGTTTCGCCGATGAAGTCGGCAACGAAGCGCTCCGCCGGCTTGTCGTAGATGTCCCAGGGCGTGCCGACCTGCAGGATCTTGCCGGCCGACATCACGGCGATGCGGTCGGACATGGTCAGCGCTTCCTCCTGGTCATGGGTGACGAAGATGAAGGTGATGCCGGTCTGGTGCTGCAGCCGTTTCAATTCGATCTGCATTTCCTTGCGCAGCTTGTAGTCGAGTGCCGACAGCGGCTCGTCGAGCAACAGCACTTTCGGCTGCGGCGCCAGCGCGCGCGCCAGTGCGACGCGCTGCTGCTGGCCGCCGGAGATCTGGTTGGTGCGGCGGCCGCTCAGCGCCTCCATCTTGACCAGCTTCAGCATCTCGGCGACGCGCGCCTTGATTTCGGCTTTCGGCTTGCCCAGCATCTCCAGCCCAAAGCCGATATTCTCGGCCACGGTCATGTGCGGGAACAGCGCATAGGACTGGAAGACGGTGTTGACCGGCCGCTTGAACGGCGGCAGCGGCGCGATGTCGTGGCCGTGCAGCAGGATTTCGCCTTCGCTGGGGAAGTCAAAGCCGGCGATCAGCCGCAGCAGCGTCGTCTTTCCGCAACCCGACGGCCCCAGCAGCGTGAAGAACTCGTTCTCGCGGATCGACACCGAAACCGTGTCGAGAGCGGCGACTTGTGCGTCCCCGGTACCGAACACCTTGCGGACGCTGCGGACCTCGATTGCACTCTTACCCGGTTGATCCGGCACGCATTACCCCATTTTCATGTCCGCTCTTAAAGGCGGATCCAGTTCCCATTCGATTGTCAGCATATGCCGGTCGGCTTGGCAACCATGCATCTGGGCCTCGGTTCAGAACGCAAGCTCCGTGCCATGGTCAGCGCCACCATCAACCCTGGTAAGTGATCTTGCCGCCACAGATGGTGCTGACCGGATGCACCTTGTGCAGCAAACCCGGTTCAGTTGCTTCGATATCGGCCGACAGCACCACCAGATCGGCCAGATAGCCTGGTTTCAGCCGGCCCTTACGGTGTTCCATGAATTCGGCATAAGCGCCTTCGACTGTATAGCCGGCAAGCGCTTCCAACAGCGAGAAGCTCTGGTCGGGATTGCCCTCTGCCCAAGGTTTGCGCAGCACCGCCGCCTGAATGCCCAGGATCGGGTCGACCCGCGACACCGGCCAGTCGGAAGCGAAGACGACATGCGCACCCGCCTGCTTCAGCGTCCGCCAGGCATAGCTCAGCGGCCATCTTTCGCGGCCGATGCGCGAGAGCGTCGGCTCCAGCGGGAAGTCCATGGCGCCGGGCGGGTGCGGCGGCTGCATCGAGGCGATGACGCCGAGTTCGGCAAAGCGCGGCACGTCGGCGGCAGTGGTGACCTCGATGTGCTCGACCCGGTGACGGCTGTCGCGCCTGCCGTTCTTCCGCTGCGCCGCCTCGTAACCGTCCAGAACCGCGCGCACCGCGCCGTCGCCTATCGAATGCACGGCGACCTGCAGGCCGCGCCGGTCGGCCTCCAGCGCTACCTCGGCGAGATGCTGCGGCGTAAACAGCGGCTCACCGCGCCAGCCCGGCCGGTCGGCATAGTCGTCGACCATGACCGCGGTCCAGCCTTCCAGCACGCCGTCGTAAAACATCTTGACCATGCCGGACGACAGCCATTCCGATCGGTAGGAGCTGGCCATGCTCGATGCCTTTTCCAGCTTGTCGAGCGTCATGAAGTTTTTGAAATGAAAAGGTATCTTGGTGCGGCAGAGCAGCCGCCCTTCCTGCTCCAGCCCGGCAAGCAGTTCGAGCTGGTAGAGATTGCCGTCCATGTTCTGGATCGAGGTGATGCCGTGGCGGGCGCACCATTGCAGTCCGCGATGCATCAGGTCGCGATCGGCCGCGACTTCGGCTGCGGAAGGGTACGGCTCGGGCTCGCCGCCTGTCGCAAGGCCGAGCCGCACGCGGTTCTGCCCGGAAAGCTCGAGGATCGGCCCAAACGCCTCGCCCTCGCGCAATTCGCCGGCCGCGAGGCCGTCGGCGCCCATGACGATCTCGTTGCCGGGGCCGAGTTGCTTGCCGTGCAGGATGCCAGCCAGCTTCAGCGCCTTGGTGTTGGCCCACATCGTGTGGTGATCGGAAGCCGACATCGCGAACGGCCGGTCGGCGATGATGCGGTCGAGATGATGGCGGGTGACCGGCTCTTCCTTGGAGAGGATAGTGTAGTCGACGCCGGCCCCAAGCAGCAATTTGGCGTTCGGCCGTGCCGCAGCATAGGCGCGGATCGCGTCGCTCAGCGCATCGAAGCCATGCACGCCCTGAAGGTGCAGATTGTCGAGTTCGGCCGCGCCGCCGAAAAGATGCATATGCGCTTCGATGAAGCCCGGCACCACCGAACCGCCTTGCGCATCGATGATCTTCGTGGCCGGCCCTTTCAGCGCCTCTATGGTCCGGCGATCGCCAACCGCCAGGATATTGCCGTCCTTTATCGCCACCGCCTCGGCAGCCGGATTGCCTTCATCCATGGTCAGCACACGGGCATTGGTGACGATCAGGTCGGCATTTGAACTCATGATTACCCGCGGGTCGGTTGCGCTGCCGGCAGGCTAGACGACCGGCTGCCGGGCCAGCAAGCCATGGCTGGTTGGCCCAGCGCCTTGTGAAAGGCAGTGCAGGACGGTTAGGGTCGCCGCGTCTCACCACGGAACAATTTCATGAAGACTGTTTTTTCGCCTTTCCATGCCGGCCATTCCGGCAATGTCGAATTGATCGCCGGCGCCATCGTGCCGGCCTTTGAAAAGCCGTCGCGCGCCGAGTTCATCAGGGCGCGGGTGGAGAGCGAGAAGCTCGGTCCGATCCTGCCGCCGGAAAGCCACGACCTCGCCGCCGCCAGGAAGGTGCATGCCAGCGACTACATCGATTTCCTGCCGACCGTGTGGCCGCTCTGGGAAGCATCGGGCCGCAGCGGTTCGGCCATTCCCTTCACCTGGCCGACGCGCGGCCTGCGCGGCGACGTGCGCCCGAAAGGCATCGATGCGCTGCTCGGCTTCTACTCCTTCGACGGTGGCGCGACGTTCGTCAAAGGCACATGGGATGCGATCAAGTCGTCCTATGATGTCGCGCTGACCGCCGCCGCGCTGGTCAAGGCCGGTGAGCCTTCCGCCTTCGCCCTCTGCCGCCCGCCGGGGCACCATGCAGGGGCGGCCTTCATGGGCGGCTATTGCTTCATCAACAACGCCGCCGTCGCCGCGCAATGGTTCCGCGACCATGGCGCCGGGCGCGTTTCGATCCTCGACGTCGATTATCACCACGGCAACGGCACCCAGGAGATCTTCTATCGCCGCGGTGACGTTCAGGTGCTGAACCTGCATGGCGATCCGATGACCGAATATCCCTTCTTCCTCGGCCATGCCGACGAACGCGGCGAGGGCGACGGCGAAGGCTTCAACGACAATTACCCGATGCCCTTCGGCACCGGCTGGGACGTGTGGAACGCCTCACTCGAGGACGCTTGCACGAGGCTTTCGGCTTATGCTCCTGACGTCGTCGTGGTTTCACTCGGCGTCGACACTTTCGAGAAGGACCCGATCAGCCAGTTCAAGCTGAAGACCCCCGACTATCCCAGGATCGGCCGCCGCATCGCCAGGCTCGGCCTGCCGACGCTGTTCGTCATGGAAGGCGGCTACGCGGTCGAGGAGATCGGCATCAACGCCGTCGGCGTGCTGACCGGCTTCGAGGACCGCTAGAAGCAATTCCAGGAAATAGGGCGGTTCGTCGTTTCCGTGAAACGATGAACCGCTAGAACCGCCGGCGCCTGCAAATCATGTGGCCGCGCTCGGCGCCGCAACCGGCGGAGCCGGCCTGCGCGAGCGGCCGAGGTAATAGACCGCCGCCGCTGCGATGACGCCCGCTGCCAGGATGCCCGCCGCCAGCACCGGCCGGTACCAGAACCAGGCGATGGCCATCGTCGTCGCCCCGACCAGGATCGCCAGGAAGAACGCGATGATGCCGGTACCCATCCGCGCCATGCTGCCGAGCAAAGGAATGACGTCGAGGATGACGCCGATCGGCCCGAGCAGCAGGGCAAAGCCGATGGCCAGGAGCAGCACGCCGGCGGCGCGCAGCAGCCAGGTGATCAGCGTGTTCGCGCTGACCGCTTCGGCGAACATCTTTTCCGCCGGAACATTGCCGGTGTCGACCATCAGCAACTGGTCGCCGGCGATTGTCTGGTATGGCTCGAAGCCGCCCCCCGTCTGGCGCGCGACGACGCTGACCACGCCGAGCGGCGCCAGTTCGTAGCCGATGCGGTAGTCGCCCAGCGCCGGCGACGTGGTGTTGAAACCGAGATAGATTTTTCCGTCGACGATGTTGACCCGCTTGGTGCCGGTATAGGCGGCGTCTATGGCGGCCGACTGATCGGCAGACAGTGAGAACGTCTTGTCGCCGCCGATCAGGTCCAGCACGGGCCGGTCGAGCGTGAAAGCACCAAGCTTGCCGTCCGGAATCTGGAATTGCTTGCTGTGGATCTCCATCGGCGGATTCTCGTGGCCGTCCGGCTTCTTGAACTCCGACGAATTGATCTGGCTGTCGTCCCACACCTTCGAATAGCTGTAGGTCGTCACCGTCTCCTCGCCGCCGCCCAGCTTCTTCGTCGTCTCGGATTTCTCCTCTTCTTTCCACTGGTACATCTCGGCGCCGCGCGACAGCCGCAACCCCTGCGCCGAAATGCCGAAGTCCGGATCGGCAAGGCCGCTGCTCGCCGTCACCGCCCCGGTGACATGGACGAGCTTGCCGTCATTGGCGGCATCGACGCTGTCGGCGCCGACCGAGACCACCGCGCCCGATCCCTCGGCCAGCGAGCGCGCCGTCTGCACGGCCCGGCCCTCGTTCCAGAACAGGCCGATCACCATCAGCACGATCAGGAGCAGCCCGAAGACGACCCCGCCGACCGCGCGTTTGATCCGCCCGAACCACGAGACGGACGTCACTTCCTGAAATGAATCGCTCACTATTTCCCCATCCCCCGAAACCAGTCTCGCGAAATCCGCGCTCTGCCGCGCAGTGGCAAGCAACCGGCGTCACCCCAAACCGGCGGACGCCCATCCGTCCCGGCACCGGGAGCTTATCGCAATCGGCGAGCCGCCGATACGGCACAGTTGCGATCCGACCCGGTTTCGCGGCCGTAAAGCCCATCGCTCACCGCCAATTCATTGAATTCGTTTCCGTCAAATCGCGTTGATGTCAGATTCGTCTGCAGTTGGATTGTAGCCGAATCAGCCGTTCCTTGGGGGGCGCGGCAATCACCAAAGCTTGATGGTCCGCCACTATTCCGGAATCAGATCGGCTAGTGGGCAATGCTCCACCAGCAGGCTCTTGCAGAGTGCGTAGTCTTCGTACGCGAAAACACCTTGGTGCGCCCGTAACCCCGTTGCGTGACGTGGTGCGGCAGACGGCGAACGACAATGCGGGCAAGGCGAGGCATGCGATCAATCCGAACGCAGAGCCTGTCGGTTGGGCAGCAAAAAGTGCACCATCATCGTAGTTCGATTCGGACGGATCTCAGTATAAAAAGGAGAGATATAGGAAAAATAAATAGGACAATAAATCCATATATGCTGCCGGCTATCAAAAATACGTTCTCATATGGGTAAAATGTAGTTATTAGACAAGCGATAATATACAATACTACGTTCTTTTCGTACAATTTGTCACCAAGTATGTTCAACACAAGATATGTGTACAAAATAGCACATGTAAATATTTGTATTAAAGCCAGGTCGCTCATGCTCGCAAGCGGTCTAAAAAATACGTGAGGTATAGCCACTATGAGAATGGCAATCGACATCACCTTGAGAGCTCGCGCTTTCATTTCAGTCCCTCGGTAATTTCCTTCTGGCAATTTTCCTACGTACGGACCGCAGTCAAGTCCGAGCTGTGGAGCCTGAAGGGCCGAATTACCTTCATGCCAGCATCTGAATCGGCGCACGCAGTGGCGTGCGCTGACCGGCTCCGCGATCGCTATCTTGTTGTTGGACCATGATGTTTTTCCAGAATGCGTTCGCCCTTTGCGAAATGATGTTCTATTTTTTGAACCCACGGCTTGCGGGGCCGATGGATCGGAAGAACAAACGCATTTGAGCCCGGGAAAGCATTTATGAACGACGACACACCGGAAAGCGAAAGCGCCTCGGCGCTGGCGCCGTTCCGGCACGGCATCTTCCGGGCGGTGTGGTCCGCCAGCCTCGTCTCCAATTTCGGTGGCCTCATCCAGGGCGTTGGCGCCGCCTGGATGATGACGACGATCGCCACCTCGTCCTACCAGGTGGCATTGGTCCAGGCCTCGACCACCTTGCCAATCATGCTCTTCGCGCTGCTGGCCGGCGCCATCGCCGACAGCTTCAACCGGCGCAAAATCATGCTGATCGCGCAGATCTTCATGCTGGTTGTTTCGGCTCTTCTCACCGTCTTCACCTATCTCGACCTGATGACACCGTGGACGCTGCTCGCCTTCACCTTCCTGATCGACAGCGGCACCGCGCTCAACAGCCCGTCCTGGCAGGCTTCGGTCGGCGACATGGTGCCTCGCACCAAGGTGCCGGCGGCGATCGCGCTCAACTCGATGGGCTTCAACCTGACGCGCAGCGTCGGCCCGGCGATCGGTGGCATCATCGTTGCCGCAGCAGGTGCCGCCGCGGCCTTCGCCGTCAACACGCTGAGCTATGTCGGCCTCATCGTCGTGCTGGCCCGCTGGAAGCCGGAACTGCCGGCATCGACCTTGCCGCGCGAGACGCTGGGCGCCGCAATGGGCGCCGGCCTGCGCTACGTCGCCATGTCGCCTAACATCGGCAAGGTGCTGGTCAGGAGCTCGGCTTTCGGCTTCAGCGCCGGCGCGGTCCTGGCATTGCTGCCGCTGGTCGCGCGTGACGTCGTCAAGGGTGATGCCTTGAGCTACGGCATCATGCTCGGCGCCTTCGGCATCGGGGCCGTCGGCGGCGCGCTGATCAGCGTCAGGCTGCGGCAGCTGCTGTCCAGCGAAACCATGGTGCGCATGGCATTCGCCGGCTTCGCCGTCTGCGCCTTCAACGCCGCCGTCAGCAATCATGCCTGGCAGACGTCGCTCGGCCTGCTGCTCGGCGGCGCCTGCTGGGTGACGGCGCTTTCGCACTTCAACGTCACCGTGCAGATGTCGACGCCGCGCTGGGTGGTCGGCCGCGTGCTTTCGGTCTATCAGACCGCGACCTTCGGCGGCATCGCGCTCGGCAGCTGGGTCTGGGGTGTCGTTGCCGACGCGCATGGCGCCGAAGTCGCCCTGATGGCGGCCAGCGTCGCCATGCTGGCGGGAGGCGCAATCGGCCTGCTGCTGCCGCTGCCGCAGCAGGCGGTGCTCAACCTCGACCCGCTCAACCGTTTTCAGGAGCCGCATCTGGCGCTTGATCTCAAGCCGCGCAGCGGTCCCATCGCCATCATGATCGAATATGTCATCCGCAACGAGGACGTACCGGAATTCCTCGCCACCATGGCCGAGCGCGGCCGCGTCCGCCGCCGTGACGGCGCCCGCAACTGGACATTGGCGCGCGATCTCGAAAATCCGTCGATATGGATCGAGCACTACCACACGCCGACCTGGGTAGAATATATCCGCCACAATCGGCGCGCCACCTACGCCGACGCGGTCATCGGCGAGCGTATAAGGGCGCTGCACAGCGGCAACGAGCCACCGCGCGTCCGCCGCATGATCGAGCGCCCGACGACTGCCGGCACGGCGCTGGTCATGCCGAAGGGACCGATCGAGCATTAAAGCATTTTGCAGCCAAGGGAATCACTTGACGTCGCAGAAATGTGGTTAAAACAAATAGATAAAGCGGGATGCACCGTTCAATTTGAACGCATCCCGCTCCAGCGCAATTCCAGGAAAAGTGTGAAACGGTTTTCCGTCCGGAAGAGACAGAGCGGTTCGCCGTTTCCGTGAAACGATGAACCGCTCCAGCCACCCTGACGCCCTTCCGCTGGCGATTCGACTACATGAGCTCTATGACGAAATAATCGCCCTGCTGTATCCACTTTACCAGGAAGTTGATCGTCAGGTCGGTACCGCTCCAATGCATCTCGACGGTTGATGGAGACGGCTTTATGAGGCCTCCCTCGATAAAGTCACTCGACCTCGTCCCAGATACGCCTGAGATGAAATTGAAATCCTGGAACTGGAATGTGACCTCGCAGCTGAGAGTGAACGGCGTGAACCCGCCGCCGGCCGGCTTGGGCAACGCGAACTGAACCAACGCCGGCTCTGCGTTCGGCTTTTCGGTCTTTGAAAAGCTGCCGGATGGCCCCTGCAGGTGCCAGGTGATTTCAGTGATTTCTTTCTTGCTGGCGTTGAACCAGAGACCCGTTGCTATCGTCAGCATCGCCGGCTTGACGACCGGCGCCGCGGTAAGGGGAATACTGATGGTCTCGGTCTTGTAGCCAACGGCTGCAACTTGCAAGCTGACCGATGCTTGGCCGGTCGGCGGAGATAGCGTGAACGCTGTGTTGGTGGCCCCGACCACCGCGCCCCCTTGCGATATGGTCCCTCCAACCGATTGGGACTTGTTATCGGCGTCGACTGCTTTGATGGTTATCGTCGCCGGCTGGCCCGCTATCAGGGACGGGGGAGCCGCGGAGAGCAGCATTTCCCCGAGGGTGACATTGACGGGAACTCTGGTGAGCGGAGACATCTTCGTGCACAATGTCTGCATCACCGTAATTTGGTCTTCTACCTTGAGCTCGCCCACGTAAATCCCGAAGAAGAGCGTCGTCCAACCAAGTGGCGTATCGCTGGCGCGCCACTTCCCGTTCACGAATACATGCACGCGCGCCCCGGGAATCACGCCTGATATGTAAATTAACCGCTGGAAGACCCGGACGGGCTGTTGAATATCCGGGGTCTTGAGTGGGGTCAGGTCGGACACTTTGATCGGGCCCCCGACCCGAAGCGCGAGGGGCTGACAAGTAAGCTCCAGCTCGGCGTGAATGTGCTCGCCGGCGCGCAACGGCCGAAATGTCTCGACCCAGACGAGGCCGCCAAAACTGAATACGGGCTTGCTGATTACAGGAGAATCTGGCGCATCCGAGTACAAACGTACGACCGCGTTGTCGACGCTGTTGACGAAAGCGCCGCTTGCACATTCAAATGCAGGCTCCATGACGGTCGGCGGAAATACGCTGCCCTGGTAAGACCCTACCACCAGCAACTTATCCGATGTGGCTGTCTTGCCGCATAGCTCCTGGATGACGACGAGCGATGGAAACGGCGGCGAGGCCGGGATCAGGGCCGACACGTCGGGAATCCAGTATTGGCCGGAACTCACATCCTCGCCGACTCCGATTCTCCCGAGCACGGTAGCTGCACCCGAAGTCGGATCGACAAGTTGGATCGTCAATGTCGCGCCGGGCTCGAGATTGGAGATAGGCAAAGCACGGGCTGCCGGGCAGTTGTACTGTGAGGTCCCGATCCCGATTACGGGCTTTCTAACCGGCAAGGTTTCGTCGACGATCACCGGAGGGGCAGATGACGGACTTGATGCATTGCAGCGCTCGAAGTGCTGCGTGGCGCTGAAGACATCCGGATTGTGCGCGGCACGGCCAAGCAGCGCCAGGAGGTTGGCACCGACGAAAGGATATTCCAGCACGTCGCCATTGAAGTGGACCTTCGTGGTGGCGCCTTTAGCCAACCCCCTGACGGGTACTGCTTGCGCGCACCCAGGAACCGGGCCGACTGCTGGTGCCGGCATGGTATTTTCCCGATACGGCGTCTGTTCGGCGGGCAAGCTCGGGGTCTGACTGCTCTTCACCTGTCCGGCAGGCGTCTGAACGGACTGCACTGCGCTAAGCACATCGTTGGCCTGGATCGCCCCGCGAATGCGCACTGGTACGACATTTCCGCGTGCAGTATCGCTGCCAATCAATGCGCCGCCGTTGAAAATCTCGACCGTGGCGCCAGGATAGGCTGCGCCTATCAGCACCCAGTCGACGCACTCGTGCACCTGACTCAAATACACCAATGGGCTTAGCGTCGAGGGATACCCGAGCACGACGATCGGGACCGGGCTTGGATCACTGGTTTCGGCGCCGAGCGTCCAGCGTGCGGTCAATGCATCCCCCACGTTGAGGGAGCCTGCGGCGACCGGCACAAAGGTACTGGTTGTGGCGCCGGCATTTACCGCAGGGACGGGTACGCCATTTACCAGGAGGGAAATGCTCGAGCCGGGAAGCGGCCCATCGATACGGACCGAGGTACTCAAGACCGATACGGGGCCAATCACAATTGGTGCAAGGAGCGTGCTCATGTTCGTTTCCCTCTCTGTACGGCGCAGACATGTCGCCTGGTTCGAAACAGGACATAGAGGGAGCGCACTTACGGATGACTTACGGATGGGTCGGCGCGGTGCTGGACTGCGCGCGCGTCCGCCGCATGATCGAGCGCCCGACGACTGCTGGCACGGCGCTGGTCATGCCGAAGGGACCGATCGAGCATTAGTGGCTGGCGGTGCGTCCAGTGGACGAGCAAAATGAAATTGCGGCGCCTGGCCTAATCCGCGAATGCACGAACAGGATGGCCATTGTGAAGAGACGGTTATATCAGTTGATGTGACTATGACCACTAAGGGGAGACGATGCGCTACATACGTCCGCTTTCAATGGAAGATGCCGTTGGCCAGTTGGCCGGATCAGTCGGCACGGCCGCCATCCTCGCCGGAGGCAGCGACCTCTTGGTGCGAATGAAAGGCGGCTTTATCGAACCCGACCTGATCGTCGACATCAAGGCGATCGACGGGCTTGGCGAGATCAGGGAAACAGCCGAGGGCTTCAGCATCGGCGCGGCGGTCTCCTGCGCATTGCTGGGCGAGAACACGGCCCTGCAGAAGGCATGGCCTGGCGTCGTCGAAGCGGCCAAGCTGATCGGCTCGAAGCAGGTGCAGGGACGCTGCACCATCGTCGGCAATCTGTGCAACGCCTCGCCGGCCGCTGACAGCGTGCCGGCGCTGGTGGCTGCTGGCGCCAAGGCGGTGGTCGTCGGCCCGGGAACCAGGCGCACGATTGCCGTCGAAGCGGTGCCGACCGGGCCGGGCAAGACGTCGCTGGCCAAGGGCGAGATCATCGAGGCAATCCTGCTCGACCAACGTCTGCCGCATTCGAGCGATGCCTATCTGCGTTTCATTCCGCGCACAGAGATGGACATCGCGGTGGTAAGCGCCGGCGTGAACTTGATGCTCGATGAGCAAGGTCGCGTCAAATCCGCCCGTCTGGCATTGGGCGCCGTGGCGCCGACGGTGATTCTGGTCGAGGAGGCCGCCGAGGTTCTCATCGGCTCCAAGCTGGACGAAGCCACGCTGGAGAGGCTCGCCAAGGTCTGCTCGGGCGCCTGCCGTCCGATCGACGACAAGCGCGGCACTATCGAATTCAGACGCAAAGTCGCGGGTGTGCTGGCCAAGCGGGCCGCCACGACCGCCTATGCACGCGCAGGAGGCAAATGATGGCTGGTGTGGCAGTATCAACGACAATCAACGGCGACAATGTCGAGTTCCTTTGCCAGCCGGACGAGACGCTGCTTGATGTCCTGCGCGATCGCCTGGGGCTGACGGGCGCCAAGGAAGGCTGCGGCACCGGCGACTGCGGGGCCTGCAGCATCATCCTCGACGATCGGCTGGTGTGCTCGTGCCTGGTGCTCGGCGCGGAGGCCGAGGGCCGGCACGTCGAGACCATCGAGGGCATGGCGCATGGCGACAGGCTGCATCCGCTGCAGCAGAAATTTCTGGAACACGCCGCACTCCAATGCGGCGTCTGCACGCCGGGCTTCCTCATGGCTGCCAAGGACCTTTTGGCCAAGAATCCCGATCCGACCGAGGAGGAGATCCGCTTCGGCCTCGCCGGGAACCTCTGCCGCTGCACCGGCTATGACAAGATCGTGCGTGCCGTTCAGGACGCCGCCAGCGTGATGAAGGGATCATGACGATGAATTTCGATCCGCGTTACTCCGGACGCAATTTCACCTCTGTCGGCACGCGTCCCATCCGTCCAGACGGCGTCGACAAGGTGACGGGCCGCGCACGCTATGGCGCCGACTTCAACATGGCCGGGCAACTGGTCGGGCGCGTTCTCAGAAGCCCCCATGCGCATGCCACGATCAGGAAGATCGACACGTCGAAGGCGGAGAGGCTCGCCGGCGTCAAGGCCGTGATCACCGCGGCCGACCTGCCCGACCTCACCGACGGCGATGCCGCCATGTACGACATCCTCGACAACTGCATGGCGCGCAAGAAAGCGCTCTATGACGGCCATGCCGTGGCCGCGGTGGCTGCGGTCGATGCCCGCACGGCGAGGCAGGCACTGAAGCTGATCGAGGTCGACTACGAGGTGCTGCCGCATGTCACCGACGTCGACGAGGCGATGAAGCACTCCGCACCTCTGGTCAACGACGCCATCTTCACCGAGGGCCTCGAGCAAAAGCCGGTCAAGCCTTCCAATGTCACCAAGCGCACCCAGTACGGCCATGGCGACATCCATGTAGGTTTCGGCCAGGCCGATTTCGTTGTCGAACGCTCCTTCAAGACCGAGCAGACGCACCAGGGCTATATCGAGCCGCATGCCTGCGTGGCCAATGTCAGCTCCGACGGCACCGCCGACCTGTGGGTCTGTACGCAAGGCCATTTTGTCTACCGCCAACACTGCGCCCAGCTGCTTGGCATGGAAGCCTCGAAGCTGCGCGTCACCTCGTCGGAGATCGGCGGCGGTTTCGGTGGCAAGACCCATGTCTGGGCCGAGCCGGTGGCGCTGGCGCTGTCGCGCAAGGCCGGCCGGCCGGTCAAGCTGGTCATGACGCGCGACGAGGTGTTCCGCGCCTCTGGCCCGACCAGCGCCACCTCGATCGACGTCAGGATCGGCGCCCGCAAGGACGGCACGATCACGGCGGCCGAGGCGACACTGCGCTATAGCTGCGGCCCCTATGCCGGCATGTGGGCCGAGATCGGCGCCATGACCGCCTTTGCTTGCTACAAGCTCGAGAACGTCAAGACGGTCGGCTACGAAGTGCTGGTCAACCGGCCCAAGACCGCGGCCTATCGCGCGCCGTCGGCTCCGATGGCGGCGTTTGCGGTGGAAAGCGCGGTCGACGAGCTGGCCAAGGAGATCGGCATGGACCCGGTCGAGTTCCGGATCAGGAACGCGGCGCAGGAAGGCACCAGATCCTCCTACGGCCCGGTATACGGCCCGATCGGCATCGGGCCGACGCTGGAGGCGGTGAAGAACCACCCGCACATGAAGGCGCCGCTCGGCAAGAATCAGGGCCGCGGAATGGCCTGCGGCTTCTGGTTCAATTTCGGTGGCCAGACCTGCACCGACCTCAACATCGGCATGGACGGTTCGGTCTCGCTTGCCGTCGGAACCGTTGACGTGGGTGGTTCGCGCGCGTCGCTGTCGCTGGTGGCGGCGGAGGAGCTCGGTATCCCCTATGAGCAGATCAAGGCGGTGGTCGCCGATACCTCCAGCCTCGGCTACAACGATATGACGGACGGCAGCCGCGGCACCTTCTCGTCTTCGATGGCGACGATCTCCGCCGCTCGCAACGCCATCAAGGTGTTGCGGGAACGCGCCGCACAGATGTGGGATATTCCCGTCGACGACGTGGTCTGGGAAAAAGGTCACGCGATTGCCAAGGGCGAGAAATACGGCAACCTTGCAGCATTGTCGCTGAAGGAGATCGCAGCCGCGTCAGGGAAGACGGGGGGACCGATCGCAGGCCACAGTGAGCTCGTCGCCGACGGCGCCGGCGTCTCCTTCGCCACCCATATCTGCGATATCGAGGTGGATCCCGAGACAGGCTCCACCAGGGTGCTGCGCTACACCGTCGTCCAGGACGCCGGCAAGGCGGTGCATCCGACCTATGTCGAGGGGCAATACCAGGGGGGTGCCGCGCAAGGCATCGGCTGGGCGCTCAACGAGGAGTATATTTACGGCAAGGACGGGCGGCTGCAGAACCCTGGCTTCCTCGATTACCGGATCCCGGTCTGCTCGGACCTGCCGATGATCGACACGCAGATCCTCGAAATCCCCAATCCCAACCATCCCTACGGGGTGCGCGGCGTCGGCGAGACCTCGATCGTGCCGCCGCTGGCGGCGATCGCCAATGCGGTGTCGAACGCCGCGGGCGTGCGCATGACGCACATCCCGATGTCGCCGCCGCGCATCCTGGCGGCGCTCGAGGCAGAACGGGAGGGCTGATGGTCGAAGTGACGCTCTGGGGATCGCTTAGCGCGATCGCCGGAGGCAAGAGCAAGGTCGAGATCGAGGCGAAGGATATTCGGGAGCTGTTCAGGAAGCTGGCTGAACAGTATCCCGGCCTCGAGCCGTACATCGATCGCGGCATCGCCGTCGCCATCGACGGGACGATCTATCGCGACACGTGGTCGAAGGAACTGCCGGAAGGGGCGGAGATTTTCCTGCTGCCGCGTCTTGCCGGGGGATAACTGGACAACCCTGTCCTACCCATTGACGACCAAGACATGGCCTAGGCTCGAGAAAAACCTCGGCTATCCACGAGAATTCTTGGCCAGTTCAGCCTGCGAGTTTGGCTCCTTTTCGATGACTGCTTCTGTGTCAATCACAGACATAGAGGCGAGCGAGCTACACGTCTGCTTTGAGGCGAAAGCAGCCGCCCGCAGCGTAGAAGTCAAATGGCTTGGGTCAGAACCTACCATTTACCAATGTCAGCTTCATGATCCATAGGCGCAGTCTTGGGGTCAGATGCGATGGCGGAGCGCCTCAACGATCACCGCCATCGCAGGCGAGAGCTGTCGCCTGCTCGGGTAGTAGAGGTGATAGCCCGCAAATGGCGGACTCCAGTCGTCAAGCACGAGCCTAAGGCATCCCTTGGCGATGTGGTGGCTGACGAGGTTTTCCGGGACATAGGCGATTCCGAAACCGCTTATCGCAGCCTCGATCATGGGAATGGACGAATTGAAGGTCAGTTGGCCTTCCACCCGCACACGAAGGTCGCGGCCATCCCTGGCAAATTCCCAGGCATATAATCCGCCGAACGTCGCCTGCCGCATATTGATGCAGTCATGATCGACCAGATCTTGGGGTGCGGTCGGAACCGGATGGCGGGAAAAGTACTCCGGCGAAGCCACGGCCACGAGCCTCCAATCCGGCCCGATGCGCACTGCGATCATATCCCTGTCAATGCTCTCACCAAGCCGCACGCCTGCGTCGAAACGCTCCTCCACAATGTTCTTCATGCCGTTGTCGCTGTAGAGTTCGACGCACACGTCAGGATAGTCGCTGAGCAAGGGCTGCAGCTTCGGCCAGACGGTCGTCTGGAGCGCATGGTCGGACAGCGTGATGCGGACCGTTCCGGAGGGCTTGTCGCGAAAGGCCACCAGACTTGCAAGGTCGGCTTCGATTTCCTCGAAGCGGGGAACAAGAGATTGGAAAAGTCGCTCGCCGGCCTCGGTCGGAGCGACGCTCCGGGTCGTACGCGTCAGCAGGCGGACGCCAAGACGAGCTTCAAGCTCCTTGATTGTCGAGCTCAGGGTCGACTGCGAGGTTCCGAGCTTGGCCGCCGCCTTGGTGAAGCTGCGCTCCCGGGCGACCGCCACGAACCAGAGCAGATCCTTCATCCCATCGCGCTGCATAGGGCACCTCCCGTCTGACATTTATATCATAAGCAGATAAGTCCATGCGAATTACTCAGTCTAATAGAATGGGTTCCTCTGCAATATCTTCCAGCATGGTGACGGGGATGGGCGGCTGATCCACCCCCGTCGCCTTGCAAGGATGCCAATTATGGAAACGACCTACGACACAAGGCTTGTCGAAGACCGCGCCGCATGGGACGCGGTGCTGTCGATGGCTCTGTGTGTTTCCGTGCTCATCGCGTCGGAATTCATGCCGGTCAGCCTGCTGTCGCCGCTAGCGGCCGATCTCGGCATCACCGAGGGCCGCACGGGACAGGCGATCTCGATTTCGGGCGCTTTCGCCGTCGTGACCAGCCTGCTGGTCGCCGGCCTCACGCGCCGGATCGACCGCCGACTGGTCGTGACCGGCTTCACCCTTCTCCTGATCGTGTCCGGGCTCGCTGTCACCTTCGCGCCGAACTACGCGTTCCTCATGGTCGGCCGAGCGCTGCTCGGCATCGCGATCGGCGGGTTCTGGTCGATGTCGACCGCGATCGTCATGCGCCTCGTGCCGCAAGACATGGTTCCGAAGGGTCTCGCCATGCTAAACGCTGGCAATGCCATTGCGGCCACCATCGCCGCGCCGCTGGGCAGTTTTCTTGGCGCCTATGTCGGCTGGCGCGGCGCTTTCTTCCTCGTCGTGCCGCTTGGGCTCCTGGCGCTGGTCTGGCAGTGGACTAGCCTGCCGGCGCTGCCCCCGCGCCGGAGGAAGCGTCCAGGCAATCCGCTGGCGCTCCTCGGCCGTCTTCCTGTCGCCACCGGCATGGCGTCGATCATGATGCTGTTCATGGGCCAGTTCGCGCTCTTCACCTATCTGCGGCCCTTCCTCGAGAGCGTCACTAGGCTCGACATCGCCGCGCTTTCGGCGATCCTGCTGGCGATGGGGCTGGCCGGGGTGCTCGGCACCCTCTGCATAGGCCCGCTTTTGCGCACGCGCCTGTTCAGCATCCTCGTCGTCATCCCGCTGGTCATGGCCGCGCTGGCCGTAGCGCTCATCGCCTTCGGTACGATGCCAATTCCTACAGCGCCGCTGCTCGTTGCCTGGGGCTTTTTCGGCACGGCCGCGCCCGTTGGCTGGGGCACGTGGCTCAGCCGCACGTTGCCGGACGACGCGGAGGCCGGCGGCGGGCTGCAGGTGGCAGTTATCCAGCTCGCCATTACAGGCGGCGCCGCGATCGGCGGCACGCTCTTCGATACGGTCGGCTGGTGGGGAGCGTTCACTTTCGGCGCGGTGCTGCTCTGTGGATCGGCGCTCGCCGCCTTTGCAGCATCGCATTTGGCCCGGAGGTCGCAGCCATGACGGCAGCCATGACGATCGACCGTCCGGACCTCAGCCGCCGCGCGTTGCTCGGCGGCGCGCTCGCGGCAACGGTCCTGCCGCGGGCCGCCCGCAGCCAGCAGGGCAGCGACCCAGGCAGCCAGGAGCCCACCGACATGAAGATCAAGATGATTTTCAATGGCCGGACCATGACCGCCACGCTCTACGACAATCCGTCGGCGCGCGACTTCTTCACCATGCTGCCGCTCGATCTCACCATCGACGACTACGCGCATAACGAGAAGATTGCCTATCTGCCGCGCAAGCTGACCGAGGAGGGCAGCGGCCCGTTCGGCAACGAGCGGCCATACGACCTTTGCTACTTCATGCCCTGGGGCAATCTGGCCATGTTCTACGCCGACTACCGCCATCCCGGGCTGATCAGGCTCGGCCGCTTCGACGCGGGCAAAGAGGCCCTACACGTAAGCGGCAAGTTCCCGCTTCGCATCGAACGCATCTGACAGGAGATCACCATGGATATTCTTCGCGCAGGCACCAGGCCGTCTGGCAAGGGGCCTTCCGACTGGTTCACCGGCACGGTCCGGATCGATCCGCTGTTCAACCCGTTCGACGCCGCGCGCGTGCAGGGCGCGCAGGTGACGTTCGAGCCGGGCGCCCGCACCGCCTGGCACACGCATCCGCTTGGACAGACGTTGATCGTCGTCTCCGGCCTCGGCCTCGTTCAGAGCGAGGGCGGGCCGGTCGAGGAGATCCGTCTCGGTGACGTTGTCTGGTTCGCACCCGGCGAGAAGCATTGGCACGGTGCCTCACCCGAGACGGCCATGATCCACATTGCCCTCCAGGAGGTCAAAGACGGCAAGGTGGTGGACTGGCTGGAACACGTCAGCGACGCCGACTACGGCGCCTGACATCGATTGAACGAAAGGAAAGCAAAATGCTCGCAACCGTTCTTCATAAGCCCGGCGACATCCGCTGCGAGGAAGTCGAAGACCCAAGGATCCTTCGCCCGACGGATGCTATCATCAAGCTCTCGGCGAGCTGCATCTGCGGCTCGGACCTGTGGCCCTATCGCGGGCTGCAGCCGGTCAACGGCCTGATGCATATGGGCCACGAATATTGTGGCATCGTCGTCGAGGTCGGCGCAGAGGTGCGCACGGTCCGTCCCGGCCAGTTCGTCGTCGGCTCGTTCTGCCTCTCCGACAATACCTGCCCGCATTGCCGCTTCGGCTTCCAGTCGTCTTGTGTGCAGCGCGAGTTCATGTCGGGCGCGCAGGCGCCTTACGCCCGCGTGCCGTTGGCCGATGGCACACTGGTCGCCACCGCCGAGGTGCCGCCGGCCGAACTCATCCCTGACCTGCTGGCTGTGTCCGATGTGCTCGGCACCGGCTGGTATGCGGCCGACGCAGCCGAGGTCCGAGAAGGATCGACGGTGGTGGTGGTCGGCGACGGTGCGGTCGGCCTGATGGGCGTCCTCGCGGCCAAGGAGATGGGCGCCGAGCGCATCATCGCCATGAGCCGGCACGCCAGCCGCCAAAAACTCGCCCGCGAATTCGGCGCGACCGACATCGTCGCTGAGCGCGGCGAGGAAGGTGTGGCCCGGATCAAAGGGCTCACTAAGGACGTCGGCGCGGACTCGGTGCTGGAATGCGTTGGCACGGCGGAATCCTTCGACCAGGCGCTGGCCTGCTCTCGCCCCGGCGGCACCATCGGCTATGTCGGCGTGCCGCATGGCGTGAGCTTCGATGGCCAGAATCTCTTCTTCGGCCAGAAGCGCATGCTGGGCGGCCCCGCGCCGGTGCGCCGCTTCCTGCCCGACCTCATGGACCGTGTGCTCAAGGGCAGGATCAAGCCCGGCAAGGTCTTCGACCTCAAGCTGCCGCTGGCCGAGGTCGCTGAAGGCTACCGCGCCATGGACGAGCGGCGCGCCATCAAGGTCATGCTTTCGGTGTAAGCGAAGATTGGGCGGACGGCCTGTCCGCACCCACAAACCAGAAAAAGGACAACGACATATGACGATGAGATTGAAGATCGCTGCCCTTGCGCTTGCGCTTTCGGTCGCCACGCCGGCTTTCTCCCAAGAGTCCCCGATCATTGGCGCATGGCGCATGAGGTCGCTCGAGGCCGGTGCCGAGGGAAACCTCAAGCCCGTGACATATTCCGGCCAGGTCATCTTCACCGAGGCCGGCACCCTCTCGGTGCAGGCCCAGAACCCCGACGCTAAGGCGCCGGACACGCCTTACACGGCGAATGGCTACGAAGCCTATTACGGGCCGGTCGCCATCAACGACCAGGACAAGACCTTCGTCATCACGATCGAGTCCTCCCTGGTCCGCAACCTTGTCGGGAAGAGCATGAAACGCAAATTCGAAGTCTCGGACAACAAACTGGTCCTGACGCCGGACAATCCGGCCGAAGGCTGGCGCGTGACCTACGAACGTTACTGATCGGAACAGCCCGACTGTCAACGTGTTATCGGTGGCCACAATGGCCCGGACTTCTGACCGAAATGGCGCGATGGCGGAACTGGTGCCAATCATGGCGGCTGTCTTCGCCGGCTTCCTCCTGATCGGCTTGGCGCTACCCGTCCTGCCGCTGCATCTTCACCAGCAGCTCGGCTTCGGCCCCTTCGCAGTCGGGCTGGTGACGGGCAGCCAGTTCGTTGCCTCGATGCTGTCGCGCATTGGAGCCGGAAATTATGCCGACGGGCGCGGCGGCAAGCGGGCCGTCGTCGTCGGCCTCATTGCCGCTGCCCTGGCGGGGTTCATTTACCTCGGCTCGCTGGCATTGCTCGACCGGCCGGCAGCGTCCGCATCGGCGCTCTTCGCCGGCCGGGCGGTACTAGGCGCGTCTGAGAGCTTCATCATCACCGGCGGCGTCGCCTGGGGCCTCTCCCTTGCGGGCGGACAGAACTCCGGAAAGGTCATAGCCTGGGTGGGCACGGCGATGTTCGCGGCGCTCGCGCTAGGCGCGCCGATCGGATCTGCGCTTTACGCGGCGAGCGGCTTCGCCGCGATCGCACTCGCGACGGTCAGCCTGCCGCTTGCGACGCTGCTTGCCATCCTGCCTATGCGTGGCACCAGCCTCGCCGCGAGCGCCGCGCGACAGTCATGGACGAGCGTGGCGCAAGCGGTCTGGCTTCCCGGCGTCGGAGCTGCTTTCAGCAGCCTTGGCTATGGCGCAATCCTGTCCTTTGGCGCGCTGCTCTTTGCCGAACGCGGCTGGCAGCCGGTCTGGCTTCCCTTCACCGCTTATGCCGCGTCGCTGATCGCGGCAAGGCTGTGCTTCGGCCACCTGCCTGACAGGTTAGGGGGCGCGCGCGTCGCCGTGATCTTCGTGGCGGTCGAGGCGGCAGGGCTGATGCTGATCTGGCTTGCGCCCGGGCCCGTTCTCGCCGCCATCGGAGCGGGCCTGACTGGCCTCGGCTACTCGCTGGTCTATCCCGGTTTCGGTGCCGAGGCCGTAAGCCATCTTCCACCACGCAGCCGCGGCCTGGCCATGGGACTCTACACCGTCTTCCTCGACGTGGCGCTCGGCTTTGGCAGTCCGGCGCTCGGCTTGGTCGCTGGGTCGGCCGGGCTGCAATTCGTCTTCTTCGCCGTCGCGACGGCGACGCTTCCGGCGTTGGGCATCGCTCTGCTGCTGGGTCGCCGTAACGCTCCACTATAGAGCCGGATAGTCTGGGCTCGAGATGTCGCGCAACTACGATCGCTCCCGCTTCGCCCACGACCTTTTCGCCTCCGACATTATTGGCTTTGATCCAGCACTCGGCGATCAGCAGATCATCGCCTACCTGCTGCCGCTCAAGCAGGTCGAGAGCAGCCGCGATCGATAATGTTCGACCGCCGTTTGAACGGACGGAGGCATCATCTCGCTTCCGGATGCTGTCCGCAGCTTCCACCGTTTGTCTCGATGCGAGCAGATCCTAGTCTTTCGTATAGTCAGGCCCAAAACGAGTCGGCAGGTTGTCGGCGAGTTTCAACCAAGGGAGCTTCTCCTCAAAAGCGACATGCAGCGTAGGTGCAAATTTTTCTGGCTCCTCCATCGCCGCCGCAAAAAAATGCATGACATCAGACATGTTCTTTGAGCGGAAGGACAGCGGCGTGCCACAGTGATCGCAAAATGTTCTTTCCACACCGGGAGAAGAGTTGAATACCTTCGGTAGCTTGCCCAGCCATCGCCATTGGCCGTTCAAGACGCCAATATAGGAGGTCATCGGCGCAGAACATTGCCGCCGACAACTTTCACAATGACAGACCACGCAGGCCTGTGCCGGGCCATCGACTTCAAAGGCAATAGCGCCACATAAGCAATGACCACGCATGCAAATTCTCCTTGAGCCAACAAGGACAGCTTCATGCCTGGGCGTGAGGGAGGCGCCATGAAATGCGTCGAGCTGGCGCCCAATTCCGACATTCGGCGCTGGCGATTGTCCTCGCGTGCGCGAGGCGTTGCCTCCAAGCTGCCTGCACTACCCCCTTTCGGCATATTGAAATGTTCGTAGAGTTTCTCCGCCGGGCCGCTGAATTCGCGGCCCAGCAGGTCTATCGTAACCCGAACACTACAGTGGAATTGCGGTCACTTCTTTGGCCGTTCGGATCACGAACATCGTGTGGTATCGCGCGACGTTGCTTCGGTCTCGGAACAGTCGCTCGCACAGTGCATCGAACTCTTCCATATCCGTCAGGCGGAGCATGAGGACGGCGTCGGTTTCGCCGCTTACACTGTAGGCCTGAGTGACGGCCGGTTCCTGGGCGGCCAACTCGAGAAAGTCCCGCATATACTGCTCACCATGACGCTCCAGTTCGACGGTGACGATCGCCTTCAAGCCCCGGCCAGCCTTTGCCGGTGCGAGAAGCGCGACAACGCGGCTGATGACACCGCTTTTCTTCAGTCGTCGTATGCGGCGCAGGCAGCTCGAAGGGGAAAGCCCGATTAACCCCGCCAGTTTGGCGTTAGTTCGTGAGGCATCATCCTGGAGCAGGTTGAGAAGCCTTCTGTCGATCTTGTCCATGTCGGTCGCGCTCAGCGTCGGTGCGTTGCAATTTTATTGCACGGAATCGCAAACTTTGACCACAAATGCGAAGCGTCTCACGCTACTCAGACGGCTCCAGGGATGATGGAGCAGCATGATGGCAATTTGCGCCGCCTTCTATCGCAAGACATTGGAGACGCTTGGAATCTATTGGGAACTGGTTCGCGTGATCGTTCCGGTTGCGATTGCCACGCGGCTGCTGCAGGACCTTGGTGTCATCCAGGCGATTTCTCCGTTCTTCTCCCCGCTCATGTTGCAGGTGGGGTTGCCACCTGAACTCGCCTTTGCCTGGCTGACGGGATTGCTGGTCGGGATCTGGGGCGCGCTTGTGATCGTATTCACCTTGGTTCCGGTTTCGGCGCTCAGCACTGCCGACATGACGGTTCTTTCGGCTCTCTTGCTGTTTGCACATGCTATTCCGATCGAGCAACGGATCATTAAGAGGGCCGGGCCGAGCTTCCTGGTCACCGCGGCGCTTCGTATTGGCGGGGGTTTGGTCTTTGCTGTCCTTCTGCATCAGATATTCGCCGTGACCGGATGGCTGTCAGGACCGGTGAAGCCGGCGTGGATGCCGACGAATGAAAGCACCGACTGGGGCTGCTTTTTCCTGGGTACGCTCAAAACCCTGGGCATCATGCTCGTTGTTCTGCTTGCGCTGAGCTGGGTGATCGAGCTTCTAAAGATGTCGGGCATTTTGGATTGGATGAACAGAGGGCTTGCACCGCTCTTTCGGCTCGCCGGCATCGAAAAGCAGACGGTACCTTTCGCCGCTGTCGGCCTGTTTCTCGGGATTTCCTATGGCGCAGGACTGCTGATCCGCGAGGCGCGCACGCCTAGCGCGGAGCCGCGTCAGATATTCCTTGCCTGCGTGTTCATGGGTTTTGCCCATAGCCTCATTGAGGATACGTTGGTCGTTGTCACACTTGGCGCTGATGTTACGAGCGTGCTTCTCGGTCGCCTAGCGTTTGCCGTGCTCGCGACCGCCGTGATCGCAAAAGTAATCAAGGCGGTTCCCGACGCTCTTTTCTTCAAGACACTCTTCCACAAGGAAGAAGACAGTCCGCGCAATCGGATTTCGGAGCCGGCGATTAGCGGGCCGTTGACGTGAGCCCTCCTTACGCAGCAGCCGACATGTGTGTCGAATCGCTATCGGCACAGGACGCGGCTACCCCTCGCCCGACAGATCGCGCCGCGCCTTGTCGAGTTCTTCGGCATAGCGCCGCATCAGGTGGCCTTCGGTCAGCAGCCCGACCACCTTGCGGTCGGTGAAATCCTCGACCACCGCCAATTCCTCGGCGCCGGCGCGCTGGAAGGTCTCTGCCGCCGACTGCACGTTCATGCTCGGCACCAGCACCGCATCCCTGAATTTGGCGAAGGACAGCACCGGCAACCATGCCCGCGTGATGCTGCGGCGATAAAGCCCATCTTCACCTCGGGGAACTGCGTTGACGTAAACGTCAACCCGAAGCTATATGCGCCGGCGGCCGTGGCTGTAAAACCAGGCAAGCGGCTTCGGCCAGATCGAAGCGCCGGCGCGCGACAAACGCAAGCAGACGAGGAGAACCGCCATGAGCGTTCAGGAGATTGCCGACAACATCAGGTCGCGCGTGGCGAGTGCCGGGTTCGATCGCTCGGTGAAATTCGACACCGGCAGCGACGGCGTCATCGTCATCGACGGCGCCGATGTCTCGACCACCGATGCGCCGGCCGATTGCACCATAAAGCTGTCGCTCGACGATCTGGACTCGCTGATATCAGGCGACCTCAACCCGACCATGGCCTTCATGTCCGGCAAGATAAAGGTCGAAGGCGACATGAGCGTCGCCATGGCGCTGAGCCAGCTGATCGGCTGATCCACTCCGGTCAGGGATGAAAACAAGCCGCCGTGCAATGGGCGGCTTGTTTCTGATCCGTCACGCAGCGAGCGGCAGCCTCTGCGCCTTCAACTTGCGCCCTGCCGCCTTCAGGGTGCCTTGCGCGCCGTCGAGCGCGCCGACAACCAGTTCCCGCGCCAGCAGGCGGTGCCGCTCGTAAGGCCCCGGCATGGCCAGCGAGCCGGTCTTTGCGGCCGAAAACCCGAAGCGCTCGTAATAGGGCGCGTCGCCGACCAGCAGGATCGCCACATGGCCAAGCCGCTCGGCCTCGGTGACCGCATGGCGCATCAGCGCCGAGCCGATGCCGGCATTTTTCAGCGCCGGGTCGACCGCAAGCGGGCCGAGCAGCAGCGCTGCCGTGCCGCCCTCGCCCAGCACCACGTCCCACAGCCGCACCGTGCCGGCAACAGTGCCCGACGCATCGCGCGCGACAAAGGCAAGGCCCTCCGAAGGCCGGCGGCCGCGCCGCAGCTTTTCCGACGACTTCTTCCGGCGCTTCGGCCCCATGGCGCGATCGAGCAAAGCGTCGCGAGCGCCAACGTCGGCGGCGGTTTCGGCGACGACCGCAATCTCCCCCCTCGAGGGGGAGATGTCGCCGAAGGCGACAGAGGGGGTTGTCGCGCGTGAAGCGCCGGCCTCCATCTGCGGCGGGAGGCCGAGTCCAGTCGAACCGACCCCCTCTGGCCGCTTCGCGGCCATCTCCCCCTCGAAGGGGGAGATTCCCACGCCTTCAACAACGAAATCTACAATTTCCATTTCCGCGATCCTTCACGAGCGGATTGTTCCACAGGCGAACCCGGGCGGGCGACAGGCGCCCATCTCCGGATGATCTGATCGGTTCTTTCGAACCGTCAGATCACGTAGGATCGGAGAGGCTCGAAGCCGTTGAAGGCGACCGATGCATAGGTCGTCGTATAGGCGCCGGTGCCCTCGATCAGCACCTCGTCGCCGATGGTCAGCGACAAGGGCAGCGGGTACGGCGTCTTTTCGTACATCACGTCGGCCGAATCGCAGGTCGGGCCGGCGAGCACGCAAGGCGCGGTCTCGCTGCCGTCATGCGCGGTGACGATCGGGTAGCGGATCGCCTCGTCCATCGTCTCGGCGAGACCGCCGAACTTGCCGATGTCGAGGAACACCCAGCGCACATTGTCGTTATCGGCTTTCTTCGAGATCAGCACGACTTCCGACTTGATGACGCCGGCATTGCCGACCATGCCGCGGCCCGGCTCGATGATCGTCTCGGGGATCGCGTTGCCGAAATGCTTCCTGAGCGCCGAGAAGATCGCCTGGCCATAGGCCTGCGCCACCGGCACATCCCTGAGATAGCGGGTCGGGAAACCACCGCCCATATTGACCATCTTCAGCACGATGCCTTCGTCGGCCAGCGTCGCGAACACCTTCTTGGCGTCTGCCAGCGCGCGGTCCCAGGCGGTCAGGTCGGTCTGCTGCGAGCCGACATGGAACGACACGCCATGGGCGTCGAGACCGAGCGCCCTGGCATGGCGCAGCACGTCGACCGCCATCGCCGGCACACAGCCGAACTTGCGCGACAGCGGCCATTCGGCGCCCTCGCCGTCGGTCAGGACGCGGCAGAACACACGGGCGCCGGGAGCGACGCGGGCGATCTTCTCGACCTCCTCGACGCAGTCCACCGCAAACAGCCGGATGCCGAGCTGGTAGGCGCGCTGGATGTCGCGCTCCTTCTTGATGGTGTTGCCGAAGGAGATGCGGTCCGCCGGCGCACCGGCGTCCATCGCCATCTCGACTTCGGCAACGGAAGCGGTGTCGAAGGACGAGCCCATCGCAGCAAGCAGGCGCAGGATTTCCGGCGCCGGATTTGCTTTCACCGCATAGTAGATCTTGGAATCGGGAAGCGCCTTCTCGAAAGCACGGAAATTGTCGCGCACGACATCGAGGTCGACGACGAGGCACGGGCCGTTCGGACGTCGGGTGGCAAGGAAGTCAAGGATGCGCTGGGTAGCCATCGGGTCTCTCCATCAGCGCCTTGCGGCGCGCACAAAGGCTTGCGGACGCGGGCTCTCGGCCTCGCGAACACGCGGTGGACAAAGGCGGGACGGAAATCCATGGAACCAGCCGGTGGAGACCCCGGAACCATGAAGCGCCGTCTCGCGGCGGTGAACCTTGGCCTTGCCCGGCCTCGGTTCGCTTTGTCTGCCTTGGCTTGGATGGGAGACCCGTCCGCACTGCCGGCAATGAAGGTGTGCCTCTTCAGTAACCCCGGTCTTTGGACGACCGGCAGAACACCAGAAAGGCCCGCACCGTCGTTGCTTCAAGGTGTCCTCGGTTGGCGGTTGGCCGCTAAACCGACTGGAGGGGTTGGCTCCAGTTACCTTACCGATTACCCTCACCATTCGAGGATCGGCGGACACCCACAGGCACGTGCGACTTTGGGCAAGCGCGATATAAGATCGAAAGATTTCACAATCAATAAAAATCGTATGGCAGGTTGTAAAATTTGTGGCATCGAACAATGCTGCGGCAACCAGAAGAAAAATGCTGCGGCAAGCACATCCGGATATCGAACGCATGACAGGCACTCGCGGCCCGCTGAACGCTTTTCTCGACCTTGATCAAACCCCTGTAGCCAATGCGAAATCCGGCCCGCTTGCCGGCTTGCGGCTTGCCGTAAAGGACATCTTCGACGTCGCCGGCTACCGCACCGGCTGCGGCAATCCGCAGAAATACCGGGACGCTTCACCGGCCATGTTGACCGCGCCGGACGTCCAGGCGCTGCTTGATTCGGGCGCCCGCTTCGTCGGCAAGACGCAGACCGACGAACTCGCATTTTCCCTGCTCGGGCTGAACGCGCATTTCCCGTCGCCCGTCAACCCGGCAGCACCCGACCGCGTCACCGGCGGCTCGTCCTCCGGTTCTGCCGCGGCAGTCGCCGGCGGGCTGGCCGACATTGCAACCGGATCGGACACCGGCGGCTCGATCCGAGCGCCGGCAAGCTTCTGCGGCCTGATCGGCCTCAGGACGACGCATGGCCGCATCCCGCTCGACGGCGCCATGCCGCTGGCGCCTTCGCTGGACACGTTCGGCTGGTTCGCAAGCGACATCGTCATCTACGAAAAGGTCGGCACGGTGCTGCTCGGCGCCGATCCGCATTCCCACGAACTGAGACGCCCCGTCACTCTCGCTGCGCTGGACGGCCTCGTGCTCGGCCCGCACGAGGCCGACGAATATCGCGCCATGCTCCGCAGTGTCGCTTCGGTGCTGGGCGCACCGCGCAGCGTCGGCCCGCTGTCGCATTCGACCGACGATCTCTATTGGTGCTTCCGCAAGCTGCAAGGCTATGAAGCCTGGCAAAGTCACGGCGCCTGGATCGCCGGCGGCGACCGCATGCTGGGACCCGGCGTCAAGGAGCGTTTCGAGCACAGCGCGACAATCGACGCGGCAACCGCGCAATGTGAAACGGAACGTCGCGTTTCGTTTCGCCTCGAACTGGCCGGCCTGCTTGGCGACGACGGCGTTCTTGTGCTTCCGACCGCTCCTGGTGCCGCGCCGCTCAAGGCCGCGTCATTCGACGATTTGCAGACCTATCGCGAGCGGGCGCTGAGACTGCTCTGCCTTTCCGGCCTGTCCGGCTTTCCGCAAATCACGCTGCCGCTCGGCAAGACCGGCGGGGCGCCGTTCGGCCTTTCGCTGCTCGGTCCGAAGAACAGCGACCGGCAGTTGATTGCGCTGGCCGCCCGCATCCTTTCGGCCCACCAAGGAGGCGCATGACATGGATACGCTGACCCGCATGCGCGCCTTCATCGACGTGGTCGAGGCCGAAGGATTTTCGGCGGCGGCGCGCAAGATCGGCCGCTCGAAGGCGCTATTGTCGAAATATGTGCGCGAGCTGGAGGACGAGCTCGGCGCGCTGCTGCTCAACCGCACCACCAGGCAGTTTTCCCTGACCGAGGCCGGCCACACCTATTACCGGCGCGCCTCGGAGATCGTGCGCGAGGTCGACAGCCTTGCCGATGCGGTGCGCGAATCCTCCGGCGACGTGCGCGGCAGGATCAAGCTATCGGCGCCGCGCACCTTTGCCGACGCGCCGATCGGCCAATCGCTGATCGACTTCGCCAAGCAGCATCCCGACATCGTGCTCGACATCCATCTCGACGACCGCTTCGTCGATCTGGTCGAAGAGGGTTTCGATCTGGCAGTGCGCATTTCGCGGCTGGAAAATTCCTCACTGATCGCCAGACGCCTGGCGCCATTTTCGGTACGGCTTTGCGCGTCTCCTGAACTGATCGCCAGGCACGGCATGCCGGTCAGGCCGCAAGACCTTGCCCGCGTGCCTTGCATCATCGACACCAATGGGCGCTGGCTCACCAACTGGCCGTTCAAAGGCGACAGCGGCGATACGGTGAGCGTTTCGGTTTCCGGCCCGATCGAGGTCAACAGCCCGATGGCGGCAAGGGCCGCTGCCGTGGCTGGATTGGGATTTTCCGTCCTGCCGGATTTCATCGCCGCGCCCGACATCGAAAGCGGCAAGCTGCTGACTGCGCTGGATGACCGCATTCTGCCCGGCGGCGGCATTTTTGCCGTCTATCCGCACCGGCGCTATCTGCCTGCAAAAGTTCGCGTTTTCGTCGACTTCCTGGTGCAGTGGTTCAAGACGCTGGACAACGCATGAGCTTTCAGCCGCGTTGCGGTCCCATTTTCGCCCGCTTTCTGGTAACTGTCGGCAATTCACCGAAGCCGATTGAATCGCGACCGAGAATGCACCTGAAACGGCAAGCAATGATGCTGGCTTCGGCCTTGACCGCGACGTTTGCCGCCGTCGGACCGGCTGAGGTGCATCCCCACGTCTTCGCCGAAGCCCGCCTCGAAGTGGTCCTCGGCCCGGATCACCAAACTGTGAAGGCATTGCGCCATGTCTGGCGCTTCGACGATTTGTTTTCGAGCACGGTGATGATGGAGTTCGACAAGAATTCCGACCTGAAACTCGACGACAAGGAGCTGAAGGATGTCGCCGACACCGTCCATGCCTCGCTTGCCGAATTCAACTATTTCCAGCTCGTCACCGTCGACGGCAAGGACGTGGCAATGACCCCGCCGCCGCATTTGATGGCCAATTTCGACAATGACCAGTTGATCATCCTGTTTGAATCTGAACCGAAGGTACCGATCAAACTGAGCGGCAAGATAGATATCGGCGTCTACGACCCGACCTTCTACACCGCGATCGATTTCACCGAGGATGCCAATCTGCAGGTCGATGGGTTGCCGCCGACCTGCACCAGCAAGGTTGTCCGCCCGAACCCGGACGAGGCGATCGCCCAGAACCAGAAGACCCTGACCGAGGCCTTCTTCAACGATCCGACAGGCACCGACATGAGCAAGATCTTTGCCACCAAGCTTGAACTGACCTGTCAGCCGGAAGGATAGATCCAGTGACCAAACCGTCCCTGCGTTTGGCATTCGGTCTTCTGGCCGTCGCCTTTGTGATGACGCACTTTCTCGGCTCCGCCCACGCCCAGAGTTCACTCGGCATCGGCACCAATGACGGCATGGCTCCAACCGCCACCGGCCCGTTCGCCCACATCCTGATGTGGATCAATCTGCGCCAGCAGGAATTCTATCATGCGCTTGCCGGCGCGATGAAGGCGATGCGCCAGGACGGCAGCAAGTTGTGGCTGCTCATCGGCCTGTCCTTTGCCTATGGCATTTTCCACGCCGCCGGCCCCGGTCACGGCAAGGCGGTGATCTCTTCCTACATGGTGGCCAATGAAGTGGCGCTCCGGCGCGGCATCATGCTGTCCTTCGTCTCGGCCCTGCTGCAGGCGCTGACCGCGATCGTGGTGATGCTGGTCGCCTATTTCTTGCTGCGCGGCACTGCCGTCTCGATGACGGACGCCGCATGGTTCCTCGAAATCATGAGCTATGTCTTCGTCACTCTGTTCGGCGCCTGGCTGCTGTGGCGCAAGGCAGGCCCGGCCATCCTTCGCCTGTTCGGCGCAAATCCGGGCTACAGCCTCTCGGCTGCCCATGCCGGCCATTCACATGCCGGCCATGCGCATTCCGCGCATGCCCATGCGGCACATTCCCACGCGCTTGATGCGCATGACGATCACGACCATGCGCATGACCATCACAATCACAGCGCCCACGACCACGCCCATGCTGCGCACGATCACCACAGCCACGCGGCGGGCGAGGTCTGCGACACCTGCGGACACTCGCATGCGCCCGACCCGGTGCTGCTTTCCGGCGATCGCTTCGATTGGCGCACGGCCTGGTCGGCGGTGGCTGCCGTCGGTATCCGCCCCTGTTCAGGCGCGCTGATCGTGCTGAGCTTCGCCTTGCTGAATGGGCTGTGGTTCGGCGGCATCCTTTCGGTGCTGGCCATGGCGCTCGGCACCGCAATCACCGTCTCGGCTCTGGCGACTCTTGCGGTGACCGCGAAGAACTGGGCGGTGTATTTCGCCGGCGACGGCCGCATGGGCAACCGCATCCATTCCTTCGTCGAGATCGGCGGCGCCGCCTTCGTCTTCCTTTTCGGCCTGCTGCTGCTCTCGGCCAGCCTGACTGGCGCCTGACCTCGTTGCGTCCGATCGGGGCGCTTTAACTAGGGATATTGCCCCCCAACTCGTCTTCGATATGGACGCGGATGATCTCGTCGAAGCTCGTTTCGGCGGCAAAGCCAAGCTCCCTCGAGCGCCGCGCCTCGAAGCGCGTCGGCCAGCCCTTGACGATCGCCCAGATCGTCTCGTCGGGCTCCTCGCGGATCAGTTTGGCCGCCTTGGCGCCGGCGACACGTTCCAGCGCTTCGATCTGTTCGCCGACGCTGACGGCGACGCCCGGCATCGTCAGGTTGCGGCGCGGGCCGACCGCACTGCCGTCGATCTGAGCCGCATGGATCAGGAAATTCACCGCCGAACGCGGGCTGGCGTGTGTGTGGACAACCGAGCGCGGCACCGGCAGGATCGCTTCATGGCCGCTCAGCGGCTCGCGGATGATACCGGAGAAGAACCCTGAGGCCGCCTTGTTCGGCTTTCCCGGCCTGACGCAGATGGTCGGCAGCCTGATGCCGATGCCGTCGAAGAAACCGCGGCGCGTATAGTCGGCAAGCAGCGCCTCGCCGATCAGCTTCTGCGTGCCGTAGGAGGTCAGCGGCGTCGGGTGGAACTCGTCCGGAATGATGTCGGGAAACGGTGCGCCGAACACGGCGATCGACGAGGTGAAGACGACGCGTGGCGTATAGGCGGCCAAGCGGATGGCATCGAACAGCGCCCTTGTGCCGTCGAGATTGACGCGATAGCCGAGATCGAAATTGGCCTCCGCCTCACCCGACACCACGCCGGCGAGATGGAAGATCACGTCGGGGCGCGGCGCGACCAGATTTGCCGTCGCTCCCGGTGCGGCAAGGTCGCCGGTGTGGAGGGTAATGCTGACACCTTCGAGCACCGGCGCTTGCGGCGGCACGATGTCGTGAAGGTCGAGCGCGGCGATCTTGCGGCCGCCGAGCGTCCCGTCCTTGGCCAACCTGGCGATGAGTTTGCGGCCGACCATGCCTGCCGCGCCGGTAATCAGAATGCGCATGTCACTTTCCCTTTTTGCGCTGGCTGCGGCTACGCAGCCAGAACACGACGAAGATTGCCACCATGAAGATCGCCGCGACGACGCCGGCAAGAACCGTCGAGACCTTGCCGACCGCCAGCATCACTGTTGGAAGATAATAGGCTGCGATGCCGAACAGCAGCAAAACCCAGGCGGCGCCGATCGCCGCATTGCGGGTGTCGCGGTCCATCACGCGGCGCCAGGGTGGCGAGAGTTCATGTCGATCGTTGCCAATGCCAGGAACTCCCGAAGTCAGTGATAATGGCCGCGGTGCGATGCCGTGTCATGCGCATGCTCGTGCTCGTCATCATGCTCATGGCTGTCGGCACATCGGCCGAATTCCGGTTCGACCGTGGCATGGGCTATGCCATGTTCCTGCGCAAGCCGCTTCTTGATCGCGCTGACCGCCATATGCGCATCGACGCCGTCATTAAGGCAGGCATGCAATGTCGCCATGTTGCTGGAGCCGTCGAGCGACCAGACATGCATGTGATGCACCTCGCGCACGCCCTTGACCGAGCCTTCGATGTCCCTCGCGATCAGGTCGCGGTCGAGGCTTGCCGGCACGCCCTCGAGCAGGACGTGGGCTGCCTCGCGCATCAGCGACCAGGCCGTGGACAGGATCAGCAGCGAGACCAGGATCGACAGGATCGGATCGATGGGCGTCCAGCCCGTCGCCAGGATCACCAGCGCCGCGACGATCGCCGCTGCCGAGCCGAGCAGGTCGCCGAGCACGTGCAGGATGGCGCCGCGCATGTTCAGGCTGCCGCGGTCGCCGCCATGCAGCACGTAGAACGAGCCGAGATTGACCAGCAGGCCGGCAATCGCGACGACCAGCATCGGCCCGCCGAGCACCGGAGCCGGCGCTTGCAAGCGGCCCCAAGCCTCGTAGACGATCCACAGCGCGATGGCGAAGATGGCGATGCCGTTGGTGTAGGCGACCAGCGTCTTGACCCGGCCGAAGCCGTAGGTGAGGCGCACGGTCGCCGGCCGGCTCGCAAGGTGAAAGGCATACCAGGCAAGGCCGAGCGCGACGCAATCGGCAAGCATATGGCCGGCATCCGCCAGCAGCGCCAGTGAACCGGTGAAGATGGCGCCCAGCGTCTCCGCGACCATGAAGCCGGCGGTCAGGCAGGCAGCGATCAGCACGCGCTTCTTGTCGGTCGAGCCGTGCACATGACCTGCGCCATGGCTGTGGTCGTGGCCCTGCGAAGCGTGGTCGTGGGTATGCGCCATCTATAGCCCCTGCTAGAGCCTGATCCATCCCGGCAGACTCGGGATGGAGGCTCTGTCTTCTTGTTCGACCATGATCTTATCCGAAAACCGGCGTCCACTTTTCGGGATCATGGTCAGGCGCCGAACTCAGCGCGAAAATCCTCGAGCCGCCGCCTCTGCTGGCCATCGCTGTCGAAATTAGCCGGATCCAGCCACGCCTCATAGGCTCTGCGCAGATCAGGCCATTCCCTGTCGATGATCGAATACCACGCGGTATCGCGGTTTTTGCCCTTGACTACAAGATGCTGACGGAAAATGCCCTCGAACTTGAAGCCGAAACGTTCCGCCGCGCGCTTCGACGGCTCGTTGCGGTTATTGCATTTCCATTCGTAGCGGCGGTAGCCAAGCTCGTCGAAGACGTACTTCATGAACAGGAACTGCGCTTCCGTCGCCGCCGGCTTTCGCGAGATCAGTGGACCCCAATAGATGTTGCCGATTTCGATCACGCCATAGGCCGGATCGATACGCATCAGCGTCTGGCGTCCGGCGACCTTGCCGCTGGCCTTGTCGATGACGGTGAAGAACAGGGGATCCTCGCTGGCTTCCGCCTTGTCCAGCCACGGCTGGAAGGCGGCACGGCTCTCCGGCGGGTAGTCTGGCAGCCAGGCGAAGCGGCCGTCGACATCGGCCACCGACGAGGCCTCAAACAGGCCGTCGCCGTGCTTTTCGGCGTTGAGCGGCTCCAGCCTGACAGTTCGCCCCTCCAGCACCTTGCGTTCGGGCCGCGGGCGCGGTTGCCAATTCTTGAGATTTTCCGACACCGAAAACTCCAATCCGTTTGACTTTTGCGGGCGGACGCTCACAAAAACGCACGCTCGCTGAAAGAACCACACGGACGGGAAAAATGCTCCACACGATTTCGGCCTTCGACCGCCTCGGCGAGGAGAATGCGTTCGCGGTGCTGGCGCGTGCCACGGCACTTGCCCACCAGGGCCGCGACATTGTCAATCTCGGCATCGGCCAGCCCGACTTCAAGACGCCGCAGCACATCGTCGAGGCCGCGATCAAGGCGCTACGCGATGGCCATCACGGCTATACGCCGGCCAACGGACTGCTGGCGACGCGCGAAGCGGTGGTACGCCGCACGCTGGCCACCACCGGCGTCGAAGTCTCGCCGGAAGCGGTGATGATCCTGCCCGGCGGCAAGCCGACCATGTTCGCGGCCATCCTGATGTTCGGCGAGCCGGGCGCCGAAATTCTCTATCCCGATCCCGGCTTTCCGATCTACCGCTCGATGATCGAGTTCACCGGTGCTGCCCCCATCCCGGTGCCGATGCGCGAGGAGAACGGCTTTGCCTTTTCGGCTGCGGAGACCTTGGCGCTGATCACCCCGAAGACCAGGCTGCTGATCCTCAACTCGCCCGCCAATCCGACCGGCGGCGTCACGCCTCGCGCCGAGATCGAAAAGCTGGTCAGGGGGCTGCAAGCGCACCCGGACGTCGCCATCCTCTCCGACGAGATCTACGACGTGATGACCTATGACGGCGAGACGCACTGCTCGCTGCTCGCCTTCCCCGAAATCCGCGACCGGCTGATCGTGCTCAACGGCTGGTCGAAGACCTGGGCGATGACCGGTTGGCGCATGGGCTGGTCGATCTGGCCGAATGGCGACAAGGGCGCGCATCTCTACGACAAGGTGCGCAAGCTGGCGGTCAATTGCTGGTCCTGCGTCAACGCGCCGAGCCAGTATGCCGGCATAGCCGCCATCGACGGCCCGCAGGACGACGTCGACAAGATGATGCGCGCCTTCGACCGCCGCAGGAAGGTCGTGGTCGAGGGGTTGAATGCCTTGCCCGGCGTTTCCTGCATTACGCCGAAAGGCGCCTTCTATGCCTTCCCCAATGTTTCCAAGACCGGCTGGAAGGCCAAGAAGCTCACCTCGGCGCTGCTCGAGGATGCCGGCGTGGCGCTGATCGGCGGCCCCGATTTCGGCATTCTCGGCGAAGGCTATGTCAGGCTGTCCTACGCCAATTCCGAGGAGAACATCCTGCGCGCGCTGGAGCGGATCGAGGCGTTCCTGGCGAAGTGAGGACGACGAAAGGAGACGCCAGATGTTCTATGCCATTCTTGCCTATCACGAGGAAGAAGCGATTACGGCACTGACGCCTGAGCAGGATGCGGCGCTGATGACCGATCTTCTCCAGATCAACGATCGGCTCTACCGGCAAGGCACCCTTGGGCCGGCGGCCCGGCTCGGCGCGACACAAGACGCCTGCACCTTGCGCGGGCCAGGCACCGGAATGGTTATCGACGGCCCCTTCGCCGAGACCAAGGAACAATTGCTGGGGCTCTATGTCGTCGACTGCGCCAACCGTGACGCCGCCATCGACATTGCGCGCGACCTTCGCCGCGTCAATCCGACCGCCGTCTACGAAATCCGCCCGATTTCGCTATATTTACCCGGCGTGCCGCTTCCGGTCACCCGGCCCTAGGACGTAGACTCATAGCTACGTGGCCAGATGCGGATTGCGACGAGTTTTAGGGCGGCAAGAAAGTTCTCAGCCAGCTTGTCGTAGCGCGTCGCGATGCGACTGAACTGTTTGGCTTTGTTGAAGAAGCGCTCGATCAGGTTACGGGCTTTGTATAGGAAGGGCTGAAGCAGATCGGGGCCTTGCGATGGGCTTTGGGCGGGATATTGGCCCAAGTGTTCTGGTCGGTGATGGCAGTGCGCAATGCGTTGGCATCGTAGCCCTTGTCGGCGAGCAGCATCGCACCTTCAGGCAAATCTTTGATCAAGTCCGCTGCGGAGGCAGACATTTGGCTATGAAAGTGCCGTCCAGACCACACTCTCAAGATCGGGAGAGTAGCGGGCGATGATAGCCTCTTGATCATTTTCCTGCGTAAGAATTATCTGCTTCCCAGTAGCGTCACCGAGCAATCGCATAAAGCGGTCAAGCTTCTCAACCTCGGTTTTTCCGCTGACTTGCCTTGGATCGAAGTCGAACTCAATTTCGACAGCGCTGAAGAAGTGACATGCAAGCTGGATTGGCCCGACGTAAAAAGACAGTAAGCTGCCTGTTTCGCTTTCCAGGGCCGCTTCGACGCCCAATGGCATCGACTCGATCTTGCCGGAGACACTGAAACTAGCAGGCGGGGTCCATTCGAGGAGGATGTCCCAGACGACCTGCCAATCTGCCTCAGACGTGTTCAGAACGTAGATGTCTCGCCAGGAGCCGTCCCAAGCGAAATCCGATGCTATCTGTTCCCAATTCATGCATGAACCATTCTCTATGACTGCAATTCAAGCATGACATGTGCCATGACCGCTTTCCACAAATCCCAAGCCCGCTTTCCACCTATCCCGGTCATTCCGCATTTATGAGTTTACGGCCTAGTCTAGTGCATGTCGCCCAAAGTGCGCAGCGGTTTTGGGACAACGACATGTATACAACCTGGACCGGTTGCCTACCCTCGCCCGACAAACGGCATCTTCGTCGCCATCACGGTCATGAACAGCACGTTCGCGTCGAGCGGCAGGCTGGCCATATGGAGGACGGCATCGGCGACGCGCTCGACATCCATCACCGCTTCGGCGGCAATGGTGCCGTTGGCTTGCGGCACGCCGACCGTCATCGCCTGCGCCATGTCGGTCAGCGCGTTGCCGATGTCGATCTGGCCGCAAGCAATGTCGAAGGGCCTGCCGTCCAGCGCCAGCGTCTTGGTCAGCCCGGTGATGGCGTGCTTGGTCGCCGTATAGGGCACCGAGCCCGGCCGCGGCGCATAGGCCGATACCGAGCCGTTGTTGATGATGCGGCCGCCCATCGGCTGCTGCCTGCGCATGGCGCCGAACGCGGCGCGAGCGCACAGGAACGAGCCGGTGAGATTGACCCCGACGATGTCGTTCCACACGTCGACCGGGATGTCGTCGATCAACGTCGATTTGTAGCTCGTGCCGGCATTGTTGAAGAGCAGGTCGACGCGCCCGAAAGCCGCAGCCACCGTCTCGAACAGATCGTCGACCTGATCGGCCTTGCTGATGTCGCAGGCGAAGGCCAATGCCTTGGCCTGCGTCGGCCCGGCCGCGGCGATCGCATCCTCCAGCACCGGCTTGCGGCGACCGCAGAAGACCGTATTCCAGCCGGCCTTGAGCAGCGCCGTGGCGACGCTTTTGCCGATGCCCGTGCCGGCGCCGGTGACGATGGCGGTTTTATAGTCGGTCATGGCTGTACTCCCTGAAAGGGATGAGGCATCGCAAATGACGGGAACCATGGCAAGCCGGCCCAAGCCTGTGCTCACAAAAAGGGCGGCCGTTGGCGACCGCCCCTGATCCGAACCGGGCATGGGAGGAGGAAAGCCGATCCGACTGGCTGAAATCATGCGCTCACCGGATTAACGAGAAGCTAACGCCAACGGCGCCGAGCTCCGAGGCTTCCTCTTCGAGCTACCAGCGCGAGCTGCGACCGGCTTGGCCGTGCTGCCCGCTGCCGGCACCTTCGCCGCCGTCACCGTCGCCTCGACATGGTCGACCAGCGCATCCGGCAAGCCGAGACGGCCGGCAAGCAGGTCGAGATAGCCGCGTTCGGCCCGCGTGTCCGGATCGATGGCAAGACGCGAGGCGGTGTAGAGTTCCAGCTTTTGCGCATCGGTCTTGGCCCCGGCGATCAGCACATCCAGATCGAGCGGCGCCTCCAGTTCCGACATCAGGAATTTCTCCGCTTCGGCGCCGACGCCGGCGAGGCTGAGCTTGCCGGCGATCTTCTGCCGCTCTTCGTCATCGACGTGACCGTCGGCCTTCGCCGCCGAGATCATCGCCCTGACCAGCGTCAGCGTGAATTCGTCTTCGCCCTGCGGCGCTTGCGACGGATGGAAGGCGGTATCGGCCGGCGGCGGCAGCAATTCCGGTTCGCCTGCAGCTTGCGTCTCGGCCGGCGCGTTGCCGTTCTTGTAGTTCTGGTAGGCCTTGTAGGCGAGGCCACCGATCGCAGCCAACCCACCAAGCTTCACCGCCGCACCGGTGACCTGGCGGCCGGGGCCGGTTCCGAGCAGCACCGCAGCCAGCGCACCGGCGGCAAGCGGATTGTCCTTGGCCATCTGCACCGCCTGCCCGGCCTTGTCGCGGACGGTTGATCCGGTGCCGGGAACTTGCGAGCCGAGCAGATCGTCGAGGAGCTTCTTGGGATCGAACATCAATGCCTCCAGAATTGGCCCGGCCAAAGGCGCGCGGGCAGGTTTGCACGTCGAAGACCTAGGTCCCGCAGTTTGACATTACAATGACGCGTGCATCCTTTTGCCCGCTGCCACGCATGACGTTGCACCGACATCTGCTGGGATTTCACGCGGAAATTATAGTGCTGCAGCCTCCATCCGCGTCAAAAAACGCGCGGCGCTGTGGACATCGGACGTGTCGAAACCAGCTTCGACTTCGAGTAATGTCGCGGCATGTCGCTTGAGAGGAGCCTGGCATGACCGATGAGACAGACCGCCAGCCGGCACGCGACCCCAGGAACTGGAGCGCCTGTTGATTTCACGGCAATGGGTCGGAGACATTGACGCCATGGCCGCGCTTTTTGAGCCGCATGCAGTCATCGACATCGGTGGCGGACAGCTGACGTTCGGCCGCGAAGCCATCCGGGGGCTGTTCGCGGAGATCACCGCGACCGGCCGAAAATTTCAGTCCGGAGATCAGCGCCCGGCTATCATCAATGGCGACCTGGCGCTCACCTCGACCCGGCTTCCCGACGGCACCATCACCACCGAGGTCGCGCGCCGGCAGAGCGACGGGACACGGCTGTGGGTCATCGATCGTTTTGCTGTTGCTTGACGTGAAGTTGCTTAACGTGAAGCTAACTTCCGATGTGGCGGTCGCCGCGTGCTTGCGCCAGCTCGACCTGGTGCTGGCGCTCGGCGTAGCGGGCGCGATCTTCGTCCGAGCGGGCATCGAAGCAATGCGGGCATGAAACGCCGGTGGCATATCTCGGCGACAGCCGATCTTCTGCGGCTAGCGGATGCCGACAGGCGCGGCAGAGTTCGGCCTCGCCTTCGACCAGCCCGTGCGATACCGAAACGCGCTCGTCGAAGACGAAGCATTCGCCTTGCCAGAGGCTCTGTTCGGCGGGCACGTCCTCGAGATAT
Source organism: Mesorhizobium sp. M0296 (assembly GCF_040321675.1). Taxonomy (NCBI): domain Bacteria; kingdom Pseudomonadati; phylum Pseudomonadota; class Alphaproteobacteria; order Hyphomicrobiales; family Phyllobacteriaceae; genus Mesorhizobium; species Mesorhizobium sp. M0296. The sequence goes on along the minus strand of NZ_JAMYRZ010000001.1, from coordinate 448,490 downwards.
TTCAGAATGCCGCCCTCGAGGTGGAACACATCCTTCAAACCGAGCGACTTCACATAGGCCGTCGCCTTCTCGCAGCGTATGCCGCCGGTGCAGAACATGGCGACCTTGCGCCCGTCGAGCTCGTGCCGATGCTGCTCGACCCAGGCCGGGAATTCGCGGAAGCTGCTGGTGGCGGGATCGACAGCGCCCTTGAAGGTGCCGAGCGACACCTCGTAGGCGTTGCGCGTGTCGATGACGATGGTACCCGTATCCGAGATCAGTGCATTCCAGTCGGCCGGCGCAACATAGGTGCCTGCACCTGCCGCCGGATCGATATTGTCCACGCCCATGGTGACGATCTCGCGCTTCAACCGCACCTTCATGCGGTGGAACGGCATCGTTGCGGCGCTGCTGTATTTGATCTCGAGGCCGGCGAGACCGTCGATGGATTCGAGATGATCGATGAGCGCGGCGATTGCCGTTTCACTGCCGGCGACCGTGCCGTTGATGCCCTCACGCGCCAACAGCAGCGTGCCTTTGATGCCGCGCGCACAGCAGAAGGCGGCGAGCGGCGCGCGCAGCGCCTCGAAGGTGTCGAGCCGGGCGAAGCGGTAAAGCGCGGCAACGCGGAAGGCTTGGCTGGACAGTGTCATCACCAAGCCACTAAACGCTCACGACAGCCGGATCAAGGCAGAGCCGGGAGCGGTCAGATCGCGGAAGGTTTCGAACACCACGCGTGACATCGCGACACGCCGCGTTTCGTGGACAGAAAAACCGCCTTCTGCTAACCGGTCGACTTGATCAACAGAGGAGAGACGACGAATGCCCAGCACGACCGAAAAGCTCCTGTCGCTCCTCAACGGCCAGCCGGTCATACCGGTGCTGAAGATCGCCAATCCCGCCGACGCGGTGCCGCTGGCCCGGGCGCTGGCCAGCGGTGGCCTGCCGGTGATCGAGATCACGCTGCGCACCGCCGACGCGCTGGAGGCGATCCGCCGGGTGGCAGGCGAGGTCGAAGACGCGGTCGTCGGCGCCGGCACCATCCTGGACGCCCGGCAGTTCGGCGAGGCGGCGGCCGCCGGCTCGAAGTTCATCGTCAGCCCCGGCATCACCCGCGAGCTTCTCGCGGCAGCCAAGGACAGCGACGTGCCGTTGCTGCCCGGTGCCATCACGCCGGGAGAGGTCATGGCCGCCCGCGAAGCCGGTCTGCGCTTTCTGAAATTCTTCCCGGCCGAACAGTCGGGCGGCATTGCCTCGCTCAAGGCTTTCGCCTCGCCGCTTGCCGACGTGAAATTCTGCCCGACCGGCGGTATCACCGGCAAGAACGCCGCCGACTACCTCAGCCTGCCCAACGTCATCTGCGTCGGCGGTTCCTGGGTGGCGCCGGACGAGCTGGTCAAGGCCGGCAAATGGGACGAGATCGAAGCCTTGGCGCGCGCGGCAAGCAAGCTCGGGCGCTAGCATCTTCTGCATCAAAAGTCGCCGCCGATCTGGCCGATCTGGTTCGCAGGCTGGTTCCCGCTCATGGGCTCGAACCACGATTCACGCCTTCAAAGGGCGCTGTCCTACCATTAGACGAAGCGGGAGAATGCCGACCAGTGGTTAGCATCCCTGGATGAAGGAAGCCAGTGCCGGCGGTGGAGGCCGCGCGGGGTGCCAGCGCAGCCTTTACGATATTTGCCCAGCGCGGCCTACTCGGTCTTGAAGCGGGCAACCGACATGAACTTGACGGCTTTGCCGGTGAACCGGTTTGCGTCGGCCATCTCGTTGCCCGGTTGGAAGCCTATCGTATAGACCTCGCTCGGTGCCGTACGGACGAAGTCGTAGGCGTAGCGCGGCGCCGTTGTCGCATCTGAAACGGTTGCGACATACTCACCGCTGTGCAGCGCCCAACGGGCGGCCTGCGGCGCGGCGGCGACCACCACCGGCTTGGGGCCGGGCTTCAGGTCGCGGGCGGTGGCCCTGGGTTCCTTGCGTGTGGTCTTCACGCCCGCTCCGATGACGGCCGCCGGATCGGAGCCTGCCGGGCGGGCAACGATGGCCTCGCGCGGCGATGCCCCGTCGCTCGATGCCCCGTCGTCGCTCGCCGGTTCCTCGAACACCGATGCTTGCTCGGAAAGCGACGCGACCTTGTATTCGTCGGTCGCGCTGACCCTTTCCAGAACGGCCTTGACCTCGTCGGGCTCTGAACTGTCGGGCCGCGCCGACGGCAATACCGAGAATGCGTCGGTGGCGGTGTTGCTCCGCTCGGCCGCACTCGCCAGCGCCAGCAACACTTGCTTGTCCTGCGGCGCAAGACCCGCCGGCGAAAGATCGGCCGGCAGCGAATGATCGGGCCGCCAGCTCGGCACGGGAATGTTGTTTGCAGCGACCTGCGCCGGGCCGGCCGCAGCAGACGGGTCTGCTATGCCGAACGGAACATTTGCCGGCGCCACACTTGCCGGCGCTTGCGCGGTCGCCACCGCCTGTTCAGTCGATCCAGCCGCATCCGCCACGCCGAACGGAACGTTCTCAGGCGGCTGGGCGCCGACGTCGGTCTTCGGACGCGGAGCAAAATCCGGCAGCGGGATGCTGCGCGCAGGCAATGCCGCGATGATCGTCTCCGGCGTGTCGTTCTCCGGTTCAGGCGCAGGCGCCGGAGCATCGGCGACTTCCGGAATCTGAGCGCGCTTGGCATCCTGAGGCGCCACGATGGCAATGCCAGGCAGGTTGCTGCTCTTGGCGGACGGCGCCGGCTTCACGTTACGGGGCTTTGGCGCCGGCTCGGCCATCGCCACGTCGGCGCTGTCGTCCGCCTCGTCGTCGCCACCGCCGAAGAGGGCTGCCAGGAACCCACGGGATTTTTTGGCACCGCCGCTTGCGCTGGCGAGTTCAATGGCCGGCGCGCCGGCGCCCTTGCGGGCTTTGTAGGAGGCGAGCGCCTGTTGATAGCCAGGCAGCGGCTTGCCGTCGCTCGGCACATGCAGCGTCTTGCCGTTGGGGAACACGCGCGCCAGTTCCTGGCGGCTGATGCCGGGCCAGTGGCGTACATTGCCGACATCCATATGCACGAAGGGCGAGCCGGAGCTGGGATAGTAGCCGACGCCGCCGCCCTGCATCCTGAGGCCGACGTCGCGCAGCTTCTTCAGCGGCACGCCGGGAATATAGAAATCCATCGCCCTGCCGAGCATGTGCTGGCTTTTTTCGGCGACGCCCCTGCTGCGGCTGCGCAGCATCGAATTCGTGGCCGGCGAACGATAGCCGCAGACGACCTGGATGTAATCGGTGGCGCCGCTCTCCCGATACGCTTCCCAGACCAGGTCCAGCAGGCGCGGATCCATCTTGGTCGGCTCGTTGCGGCGCCAGTCGCGCAGGATGATGTTGATCTTTCGCAGGCCCGCCTGGTCGTAGCGGCCATTGCGCTTGTAGACGATCTCCGCCTTTTCATGCGTGTGGAGATGATAGAGCTTCAGCGAACGTGTCTCGGCGCGGGCGCCGGTTGCCGCTGCTGCAAGGAACCCGACAGCAACAATCACCGCTGCCAGCCATCTCGGCCAGACGCTCATGTGATAATGCCGCCCGTTTTCGTGTCGTTCGATTCTGTTCAAATCAAAAGGCCTTGCAGGCTGCCGTTTTGTCCCCGGATTTGACCAAACGGATGCGTGGTGTGTGCATCCGAATATCGATCCTAATGGTTAATCATCGCTTATTGAAGCCGAAATGCGGTAACACGGTGGCGATATCCCGCCAAAAATATTGCGCAGGATATCTTGGTAAACCGCTGGTTTAGATCATGTTTTGGCGCCAGCTCGAAACACGATCTGTTACCGTCCGCCTTAATACGTGAACACAGCGGCGAATACCTCGTTTCGAGGCGTGCTTGCTTCGAATGGATGTCCGGATGAGAACCGGCTTGGCCCTGTGACTCAGGAAGCAAGCCGTTCAACGCGGCCGGTTTCCGGGTCGATGCCGTATTCCTTGAGCTTGCGGTAGAGCGTCGACCGGCCGATGCCGAGGCGGCGGGCGACTTCGCTCATCTGGCCGTTATAGTGATCGATGGCGAGCTTGATCATTTCGAGTTCGACGTCGGCCAGCGCACGCACATTGCCGCGCTCGTCGAGCGCCCGCAGCGTGCCGAAACGAGGCTTGGCTGGTGCATCGGCGTCGGCGGCTGCGATGCCGCCAGCGGCCGATATGTTGTCGCGCGGCTGGCTGCCCGAAGCCACTCCGGAAACTGGCCACCCTGGAGTTGGCCCCCCTGAAGCTGGCCATCCTGGAGCTGGCAAGGCGATACCCGAATCGAGATTGACCGTGCCCTCGACTTGCGCCCGGATCTGCGGGAATTCTTCTTCGGTCAGCATGTCGCCGTCGGCAAGCACCGAAGCCCGGAAGACGGCATTTTCGAGCTGCCTTATGTTGCCCGGCCAGTCATAGGCCTGCAGCATGGCAAGCGCCGCAGCCGAGATGCCCCGCAGGCGGTGGCGCGGATCGGCGGGCGCCACCTTCTCCATGAAGTGCTCGACCAGATAGGGGATGTCGTCGCGACGGTCGCGCAATGGCGGCACGACGATCGGGTAGACGTTCAACCGATAGAACAGATCCTCGCGGAACTTGCCGTCCTTGACCTGCTGCAGCAGGTTGCGATGGGTTGCCGAGATCAGCCTGATGTCGACCCGGATGGTCGAACGCCCGCCGACCGGATCGACCTCGCCGTCCTGCACGGCGCGCAACAGCTTGACCTGCACGTCGAGCGGCAGGTCGCCGATTTCGTCAAGGAACAGCGTGCCGGTGTGCGCTTCGACGAACTTGCCGGTATGTTTTTCGGTGGCGCCGGTGAACGAGCCCTTCTCGTGCCCGAACAGGATCGATTCGACCAGATTGTCGGGGATGGCGCCGCAATTGACGGTGACGAAGGGTTTCGAGCGGCGGTCGCCGCTGCCCTGGACGGCGCGCGCCACCAGTTCCTTGCCGACGCCGGATTCACCTTCGATCAGGATCGGAATGTTGGACGCCGCCGCCTTGCGGCCGAGCCGGATCACCCGATCCATCGCCGGACTGTGGGTGATCATGTCCTTGAATGTCAGATGGCCGCCACGCTGTCGTGACGAGCGCTTCACTTCGCCTTCGAGCGCTTCGACCTTGAGGGCGTTGCCGATCGACGCCTGCAGCCTGTCGGGGGAGGCCGGCTTGACGACGAAGTCGAAGGCGCCGTGACGCATTGCCGAAACGACGGTTTCGATGCCGCCCTGCGCGGTCTGCACGATGACGGGAATGTGGATGCCACGCTCGCGCATCGCCTTCAGCACGCCGATGCCGTCGAGCCCGGGCATCATAAGGTCGAGGATGACCACCGACACGTCGCGCGCATTGGGTCCGTCGACAAACTCGAGACCCGCCTCGCCGCCATCGGCGACGATCGCGGTGTGGCCGAATTTCGTCACCGCCGCCTCGAGAAGCCTGCGCTGCACGGGATCGTCATCGACTATGAGTATGGAAGCTGCCATGACTGATCCGACCGTGCCCGCCCGAGAATGCGCCCTATGGATCATCTTGGCACAGGGTTCTAAATAAGCTTTCAAAAAACCCGGTGAATGAATTCCTTAGGATTTGACCGGCTTCTCGTTTCCTCGAATTTTTGTGTCTGGAAGGATCGGCAATGCGCATGGTTTTTGCTCGAAAGCTGGCGGCGGCGCCCGGTCAGGGCGTGGCGCAGCTTGGCGACCTGCCGGAATGGAATCTGGCCGATCTCTATTCGGGCATGGAAGCGCCCGAGTTGAAGCGCGACATCGCCAAGGCCGCCGCCGATGCCATCGCCTTCGAGAGCCGTTGGAAAGGCACGCTCGCCGCCGAGGCCGGGCGTGGCAGCGCCGGCAGGCTGGGCGAGGCGCTTCAGGCCTATGAAGCGCTGGAGGAGCTGATCGGCCGCATCGTCTCCTATGCCGGGCTTGTCTATGCCGGCAACACGTCGGATCCGCAGCGCGCCAAGCTCTATGGCGACATCCAGGAAAAGATGACCGATGCCAGCGCGCACCTGCTGTTTTTCGCGCTCGAGCTGAACCTCATCGACGATGGCGCGATCGAAAACGCACTCGCCGCCGATCCGGCCTTCGCCCATTACCGGCCCTGGGTGCTCGATCTGCGCAAGGACAAGCCCTATCAGCTCGAAGACCGCATCGAGCAGCTCTTCCATGAAAAATCGATCACCGGGCGCGGGGCCTGGAACCGCCTGTTCGACGAGACGATGACCGATTTGCGCTTCGACGTCGACGGCGAGGAGCTGACGCTGGAGCCGGCGCTCAATCGCCTGCAGGACGCAGACAGCGAGGTGCGCCGCCGGGCGTCCGAGGCGTTGGCCACGACCTTCCGCAAGAATTTGCGCGTCTTTACGCTGGTCACCAACACGCTGGCCAAGGACAAGGAGATTTCTGACCGCTGGCGCGGCTTCGAGGACATTGCCGATTCCCGCCACCTCGCCAACCGCGTCGAACGCAGCGTGGTGGATGCACTCGCCGCGGCGGTTCGCGACGCCTATCCGCGCCTGTCGCATCGCTATTACGCGATGAAGGCGCGCTGGCTCGGCATGGAGGTGATGAACCACTGGGACCGCAATGCGCCATTGCCCGAGACCCCACAGGCGGTCATCGGCTGGGACGAGGCCAAGAACACCGTGCTTTCCGCCTACCAGCGCTTTTCGCCCGACATGGCGGAGATCGCCAGAACTTTCTTCGACCGCAACTGGATCGATGCACCGGTGAGACCCGGCAAGTCGCCTGGCGCCTTCGCGCATCCGACCGTGCCTTCGGCGCATCCCTATGTGCTGCTCAACTACATGGGCAAGCCGCGCGACGTGATGACGCTGGCGCACGAGCTCGGCCACGGCGTGCACCAGGTGCTGGCCGGCGGCCAAGGCGCCTTGATGGCGTCGACGCCGCTGACGCTGGCCGAAACCGCATCGGTGTTCGGCGAGATGCTGACCTTCCGCTCGCTGCTCGAGCAGACCACCGACAAGCGCGAACGCAAGGCCATGCTCGCCCAGAAGGTCGAGGACATGATCAACACGGTCGTGCGCCAGATCGCCTTCTACGAGTTCGAGCGCAAAGTGCATGCCGAGCGCAGGAGCGGCGAACTGACCTCCGACAAGCTCGGCCAGTTCTGGTTGGAAGTGCAGGCGGAAAGCCTCGGGCCGGCGATCAAGCTGCGCGAAGGGTACGAGATTTTCTGGACCTATATCCCGCACTTCATCCACTCGCCTTTCTACGTCTATGCCTACGCATTTGGCGATTGCCTGGTGAACTCGCTCTACGCGGTCTACCAGAACGCCGAGCGCGGCTTTCAGGAGAAATATTTTGCCATGCTGCGCGCCGGCGGCACCAAGCATCATTCCGAGCTTCTAGCGCCGTTCGGCCTCGACGCGGCCGACCCTGCCTTCTGGCAGATCGGGCTTGGCGTGATCAGCGGACTGATCGACGAGCTGGAAGCACTGGACAATTGATGCGCAAGACTGGGTGATGCGCAACACCGGATGACCGGCTTTCCAGAACAGTTTAGCAGCAATGCATATTGGCGATGGTTCTATTCTTGTCTTGGTTATTTGTTCTTAAATAACTTTCCATGGAAGTTTTCCGTTAGATTCCCGTAAGCTGTATGATAGCGTCCGCCCTCAAGCTCAGCCGGGCACGAATGGATCCGTCGGAAAATCCCGACCGGCCATGGCGTGTCGGCGGATGCGACAACGGTTGTTGGCTAGGGGCAAACCGGTCGCCGACAGCTCGATCGAAGCCGGCTGTTCTGCAAATTGCGGAACCACCATCGAATGGTCCTTCGCCGAGGTCATGGCTCTACAGGCCAGGGCGGACGGATCGGACTGGAGAGAGAGAAAGACAATGGGCACTTTTTTCTACATGCTCCTGGCGTTCCTGGTAGGTGTGTTGGTTGGCTGGTTCATTTGGGGACGCCTGCGTGGCGAACTCGACAGTTTGCGCGGCGATCTAGACCGCACGCGCAGCGAACGCGACAGATTGCGCGCCGATAGCGACCGTCTGACCGGTGAGTTGGATGCATGCGGCCGCGCCCGCGCCGATCTCGAACGCCGGCTGGGCGAGGCGAAAACCACCCAGGCGCCAACCGCGAAGGCGGCAACAGCCAAGGCGCCAGCCGCCAAGACCGGCGCGACCAAAGCCGCGATGCAGGCGCCGTCAACGCTGATGTCGACATCCGCACCGGCCAAACCGGCGCCGAAGAAATCTGCAACGGCCAAAGCCGCGGCTGCGCCGCGCGCAACTGCCGCCAAACCGGCAACGCCGAAACCGGCCGCATCGAAAGCGACCACCGCGCCCAAGACTGTGCCAGTGGCAAGCAAGGCTGCGCCGGCAAGCAAGACCGCGCCAGCGGCAAAGAAAGCCGCGACCGGCAAGGCAACAGCCGCGGCAGCAGGCAATGCCAACGATCTGCGTCGCCTGATCGGCATCGGCCCGACCAACGAGCGGCTGCTCAAAGGGCTTGGGGTCACGACCTATGCCCAGATCGCCGCCTGGACACCCGACGATGTCAAGCGGATCGAGGCGACGTTGAATTTCGACGGCCGTATCGAACGTGAACGCTGGATCGAGCAGGCGAAACTGCTTGCCGCCGGCGACGAAAAGGAATTTGCGCGCCGCTTCCCGACCGCGGGAGAAGCAAGCAACACCTGATCCATCGCAGGCTGCATCTGGAACAAGGCGGCGCCCTCTGGCGCCGCTTTTGTTTTTGCCGCCGCCGCGCCTTTGCGTCTTGAGACGCCGTTCCCTCGATTGCGCACGGTCGAGCCCCCATATAGATCGATCGCTGGTGACCGCAGCATCCGAGCCTTATGTCCCTGCCCCTGCCCTTTGCAATTTTCAGGAACGACGAGACCGCGCGGCAGCTCGTTTTCGACCGGCCGGCCGAGATAATCGCAGCGCATGGCGAGGCGGATTTTTTGCCGGCGCTGGAAGCCGCGCAGGCTGCACATGACGGCGGCAAATGGCTGGCCGGTTATTTCTCCTACGAGGCCGGTTACCTGCTCGAACCCAAGCTCGTTCCGCTGCTGCCGGCCGGCCGCCGCGCCCCGCTTTTTTGCCTCGGCGTGTTCGATGCGCCGGTCGAGGAGACGGTCGCGCCAGGCGATCTGCCGGCTAGCAACGGCCCAATCTTCGACGCCAAGGCAGCCTGGTCTTCGGACGACTACGCCAAACGCTTTGCCAGGCTGCATGACCACATCCGCAAGGGCGACTGCTACCAGGGCAATCTGACCTTTCCGGTCCATGCGCAATGGTCGGGCGATCCGCTGGTCGCCTTCAACGCGCTGACCGAACGCCAGCCGGTGAAGTATGGGGCGCTGGTCGCGCTCGGCGATCCGATCGTCTTGTCGCGTTCGCCCGAACTGTTCTTCGAGGTGGACGCGGAAGGCATGATCGAGACGCATCCGATGAAGGGCACCGCGCCGCGCGGGGCAACAAAAGCCGAGGACGATCGCCTGAAAGCGTTCTTGCGCAACGACGAGAAGAACCAGGCCGAGAACCGGATGATTGTCGATCTCCTGCGCAACGACATTTCACTGATCAGCGAGGTTGGCACGCTCGATGTGCCGGAGCTTTTCCGCATCGAGAGCTACCCGACCGTCCACCAGATGGTGAGCCGCGTGCGGGCGAAACTCCTGCCCGGCCTCGCCATCCGCCAGATTTTCGCCGCGCTGTTCCCCTGCGGCTCGATTACCGGCGCACCGAAGATCCGCGCCATGGAGATCCTGCGCGAGCTGGAAAGTGGCCCGCGCGATGTCTATTGCGGCGCCATAGGCTGGATCGCGCCTGGCGGCCGGATGCGCTTTTCGGTGGCGATCCGCACCATCTCGCTCTTTGCCAATGGCGAGGCGGTCTACAATGTCGGCGGTGGCGTCGTCTTCGATTCGACAGCCGAAGAGGAGTACCAGGAGTGTCTGCTGAAAGCCCGTTTCGCGACGGGAACACTGCCGATTTCGAACTGATCGAAACAATGCGCTGGGAACCCGGCTCGGGTTTCGTCCGTTTCGACCGCCATCTCGCGCGGCTTTACGGCTCGGCAAGCGAACTCGGTTTCGCCTGCGATCCGCAAAGGGTCGGCGAAGCGCTGATGAATGCGGTCGGCCGCCAGCAGATCGCGTTGCGCACTCGCCTCGTCCTGTCGCGCAAGGGCGAAGTCGCGGTTTCGGCGCAGCCTTACGAGCCGCTCGCCGCAGACAAGGTCTGGACACTTCAACTGGCACGGGTGCGGCTTGATTCGAGCGACATGCTGCTGCGCCACAAGACCAGCCGCCGACAAACCTATACGCGCGCCCGCGCCGAATATCTCGCCAGCCGCGCCGACGAGGTGCTGCTCGCCAATGAGCGCGGCGAAATCTGCGAGGGCACGATCACCAATGTCTTTGCCGATTTCGGTGACGGCGTGCTGGCCACGCCGCGGCTCGATTGCGGCCTGCTGCCTGGCGTCCTGCGCGGCGAACTGCTGGATCAAGGCCGCGCCGGTGAAGCGGTCTACACGTGGAACGAATTGAAATCGGCCAAGGCGCTGTTCGTCGGCAACTCGCTGCGCGGATTGATCCCGGCGCGGCTGGGCTGAAGCATCTGGAGACAACAATGTTCGTGGTTTCGCTGAACTACAAGGTGCCGCTGACCGAGATCGACCGCCTGCAGCAAGCGCATGTCGAATGGCTGAAGGCCTGCTACGCGGAAGGTATCTTTGTCGCCTCCGGGCCAAAGCGGCCAAGGACCGGCGGCATCATCATCGCGCGCGGTCCACGCGAGGAGCTCGATGCCAGACTGGCGGACGATCCCTTCGCCAAGGCAGGTGCCGCCGATTACGAAATCACCGAATTCACGGCGAGAATGGCCGCCGCCGCGCTGGAAGCCTACAAAGAAGCATGAGTTTCCGCCCCCCGACCCACACACCCTATGACGGCTCGTCGAAACTCTTCACCATCGGGCTGAAGCCGCTCAATCTCGATAGCTGGATCGAGGTCGACGAATATCTGCTGCCCTATCTTGCCGAAAAACGCCGGCTTTACGCGGAAATTCCCGGCAAGGTTTTTGTCGAGGAGCAAACAACGCGCGACGCTCAGCGCGAAGTGCTCGATCTGCTCGGTACGCATCTGGCGGCGAACTTTCCTGAGACCCACAGGCGTACCGACAATGCGATCGAGGTGATCGGCGGCACCGACGATCTCGAAGGCTCGGGCACCGCAGCTTCTTTCAGCGATGCGCCGCTTGTCGCGGCCTCGCTGCTTGTGCAGGAGGATTTGATCCTGATGCGCCGCGACGAGAGCGGCTGGCGTCTGGCCGCCGGCTCGCTCTGCTTCCCGTCGTCATGGTCGCTGACCGAAAAATTCGGCAAGCCGCTGCAGCAGATCCACGCGCCGGTACCGGGTTTCGGCCCTGGCACACGCCCGGCCGATCTCATCAACCGCATGTTCGACGGCCTCCAGGGCCAAGCCGTCGAGCGCTACAACTGGTCGATCCAGGCGGGCGGCGCGCTCTACCATCCGCTCTCCAACCTCGAACGCATCGACCGCGCCAGCAGTCGCCCGTCGAGATTCCCGGACGGCGACATCGACGCCCATGTCTTTATCCGGGTCGAGCGGCAGACGCTGAGAAAGCTCCCCGTTTCGGGCGACGTACTCTTCACCATCCGCATCCATCTCGACCCGCTCGCCGTGCTGGAACGCCACCCCGGCCGCGCGGCGCTCGCGGCGTCCTTGGCCGAACAACTTCTGGCGCTGGACGAGGCACAACTCGACTACAAGGGGATGACCGCCGACCGTGACCGGCTGGTGGAAAAACTGAAAATGATCGCTTGGGGGAACAATGATCCAGCATCTTAGCAGGCCGGTCACGTTCATGGCCGCGATCCTGGTACTGTCGACAGCAGCCGAGGCGGAGCCGGTGACTTATGCCGGCAAGCTTGGAAAGAGCGATATCGTCGTCGAATTCACCGGCGACCCCGCGGCGCCCGGCGGCCCGCTGGCCGGCCGCTATTTCTACCGCTCGAAGGGCATCGACATCCCGCTGCAGGCCAGGTCGCAGCAGGGCAGCACGTTCGAACTGGCCGAGGAGGAGGCATGCGGCGCCGATAATTGCGATGAAAGGCCGCGCCGATCGCCGCTGTGTGGCGCCTGGCCTCATCCAGTAACGGCAAGACCCTTGAAGGCAGCTGGAACGGAAAGAAGGCGCTGCCGCTCAGATTGGAACGGGTCGCAAGTCGGCAAGTGACCGGGAACGAGCCCAGCACCCCGCTCGATCTCTACGATTTCAGCTTCATGAAGTTCTTCGGCAATGACACGCCGCTCACCATGGAAACGTCCCCTTATGACTATCTGCGGATGGACACTCAGCTCGATAACGGCAAGACGACTGGTTGGCCGGACGCAACCTACCGCTATGTCGTCGACCCCCGCACCAGGTTTGCCACGCCGCGCATTGTCGAACTGTCCGGCGACGTTCCGATCGAGGTCGCGAATGCTCTGCTGCAAGAGAGGCACTGGCGCGCAAACATTGGCGCACTGGGCTGCCTGGCGGCGCAATATGCCGGTTTCAACGAAGGCGGGCCGATTGACGGTATGAACGACGGCACGCTCGGCGGCTATGAGGACAGCACATTCGAAGTGACCTCGCTGACGCCGCGGCTGATGAGCTGGCGGGAGTCCGGCAGCATCTTCTGCGGCGGAGCGCATCCGACCAACTATTCGGACGCCTACATCATGGATGTGCGGCGCGGCGTCCTGCTTGGCCTTCAGGACATTTTCTCGGATACGGTGGATGGCAAGCCCGGTCCTTCCCTGGCCTCCTTCGTCAAGCAGCGGCGCAAGAAACCGATCGATCAGACCGATATCGATCACGAAGCCGAATGCGGCATGGACGATCTCATCGGCGAATATCTAGCGGTCAGCCTCTGGCGTGAGGGCGACAAGCAGGTTCTGGTTTTCGGGCTCCAGACCCTGCCGCATGCCATCCAGGCCTGCGCCGACGATCTGCTGGAACTGCCGGTCTCCGAGGCACGTGACCTCTTCAAGCCTGAATTCGCAAGACTGGTCGAGCCGTAGCCGGGATGGCGCGGTGTAACGCCGGCCGTCCGCTTTTCGCTTTATTGTGACAATGATCTATGGTTTGTCGCGCCGCGGCCAAGCCGCTGTTCCGAAGCGTTTTTTGAGGGAGTAATCGATAAATGGCGAATGAAAACTGGCCCGTTTACGGTGAGATCACCGGCCCTGTAGTGATGATCGGCTTCGGCTCGATCGGACGGGGAACGCTGCCGCTGATCGAGCGCCATTTCAAATTCGACAAGTCGCGCATGACGGTCATCGACCCGCGCGACACCGACCGTAAATTGCTCGACGAGCGCGGCATCACCTTCATGCAGGATGCGGTGACCAAAAAGAACTACAAGAAGCTGCTGACACCACTTTTGACCAATGGCGGCGGCCAGGGCTTTTGCGTCAACCTGTCGGTCGACACTTCCTCGCTTGAGCTGATGAAGCTCTGCCGCAAGCTTGGCGTCCTCTATATCGACACGGTGGTCGAACCCTGGCTCGGCTTTTATTTCGACGAGAAGGCCGACAACGCCTCACGCACCAACTATGCGCTGCGCGAGACCGTACGTACTGAAATCGCGAAGAACCCGGGCGGCACCACGGCGATCTCGTGCTGCGGCGCCAATCCGGGCATGGTCTCGTGGTTCGTCAAGCAGGCACTGGTCAATCTCGCCACAGATCTTGGCCTCGACTTCTCGGAACCCGCGCAGCACGATCGCGAAGGCTGGGCCAGGCTGATGAAGAAGGCCGGCGTCAAGGGCATCCATATCGCCGAGCGCGACACCCAGCGCACCAAGAAGCCCAAGCCGATGAACGTGTTCTGGAACACCTGGTCGGTCGAAGGCTTCATTTCGGAAGGGCTGCAGCCGGCCGAGCTCGGCTGGGGCACGCATGAGGCGTGGATGCCGAAGAACGCCAAAAGCCACAAGAACGGTTCGAAGGCCGCGATCTATCTGGAGCAGCCCGGCGCCAATACACGCGTGCGCACATGGTGTCCGACGCCCGGCCCGCAATACGGTTTCCTGGTGACACACAACGAAGCGATCTCGATTGCCGATTTTTTCACGCTGCGCGGCAAGAAGGGCAAGGTGCAATACCGGCCGACCTGCCATTACGCCTATCATCCCTGCAACGACGCCGTGCTGTCGCTGCACGAGATGTTCGGTGTCGCCGGCAAGGCTCAGCCCGTGCATCACGTGCTCGACGAAAATGAACTGGTCGATGGCGTCGACGAACTCGGCGTGCTGCTCTACGGCCACGCCAAGAACGCCTACTGGTACGGCTCGCAGCTGTCGCTGGCCGAGGCGCGCAAGCTGGCGCCCTATCAGAACGCCACCGGCATGCAGGTCACGTCGGCGGTGCTGGCCGGCATGGTCTGGGCGCTGGAAAATCCCGAGGCCGGCATCGTCGAGGCCGACGAGATGGATTACAAGCGCTGCCTCGACGTGCAGGGCCCCTATCTCGGGCCGGTCAGGAGCTATTATACCGACTGGACACCGCTCGACAATCGGCCTGGTCTGTTTCCCGAGGATCTCGATACCAAAGACCCGTGGCAATTCCGCAACATCCTCGTTCGATAGCAGCGTTGCCTCGACACTCGGCCAGCTTGCAATCGCCCGGAAATCGGGCGATTGAAGAGGGGCGGCCGAGAGCCACGTGCGTCCATTTGGACGCACAAAGTACGCTCTAGCACTTTGAATGTGCGCATCGTGCTTTCCGAAAATCGGATCGATTTTCGGGCCGATGCGAGAGGAGAGGATCTTGAAGATGACGATTGCGCAAAGACTGCTTTCGGCTGGCATTGCCGCGGCCGCTACGGTCGCGTTGGCGGCCTGCACGACAACCGGCCCAGGCGAGCCGCCGGTGATCACGGCCAAGGGGGTTGAAGGCTCCTGGATCGACGCGCAGGGCACGGGCTTGTCCACCTTCAAGGGCGGCAGCTTCGCGACCGTCGCAACCGACACCGGCCAGAAGCTTGCCGACGGCAGCTACACCATGACCGGCGGCACCTCGGTCGAGATTCATGGCACTTCGCTGATCCGCCAGACGCCGATCAGCTTCAACTGCCTGATGGTCTCCACCAGCCAGCTCAATTGCACCAGCGCGAGCGGGCAGAATTTTGTGCTGACCAGGCGCACCTGAAATCCGATTCCGAATTTACTTTGCACAAGGGCGGCGGCTTCAAGCCGCCGTCTTCTTGCGCCGGCAAAGCTGATGCCGATTTCCGCTTGCATCGACTGAAACGCGATGTGAACATAGCCCAAGAGGGCTGTTACATCCCAGTCAAACAAGAGCGTTAAACGCCTCTGGTCAAGTTATCCGGGAGACGAGAATGAAGAAGATTGCTGCCATCGCCGCGCTGTCGGCATCGGCGCTTGGCCTGTCGGCAGGGGTATCCTTTGCCGACTACACGCTCAACATCCTGCACATCAACGACTGGCATAGCCGCATCGAGAGCAACAACAAGTACGAATCGACCTGCTCGGCCGAGGAGGAGACCAAGGGCGAATGCGTCGGCGGCGCCGGCCGCCTGGTCACCGCGATCGCGCAGGAGCGCAAGAAGCTGGAAGGCCAGAACGTGCTGCTGCTCAGCGCCGGCGACAATTTCCAGGGCTCGCTCTTCTACACGACCTACAAAGGCAAGACCGAAGGCGAATTCCTCAACCAGATGAAATTCGATGCCGAGGCTCTCGGCAACCATGAGTTCGACGATGGCGAGTCGGCGCTGGCGCCGTTTCTCGACATGATCCAGTTTCCGGTGCTCGGCGCCAATGTGAAGGCCAATGCGCAATCCAAGCTCGGCGACCGCGTCAAGCCGTCGATCGTGGTCGAGGTCGGCGGCCAGAAGATCGGCATCGTCGGCGCGGTCACCAACGACACGCCGGAGCTTGCCACCCCTGGCCCGAACATTGCCATCGAAGACGACGTCAAGTCGATCACCGCTGAGGTCGAGAAACTGAAGCGAGAGGGCGTCAACAAGATCATCGCGGTCACCCATATCGGCTACAAGCGCGAGCGCGACGTGATCGCCAAGATCCCGGGCGTCGACGTGGTGGTCGGCGGCCACAGCCATTCGCTGCTGTCCAACACCGACCCCAAGGCGGAAGGCCCATATCCGACGATGGTCGACAATCCGGACGGTTACAAAGTGCCGGTCGTGCAGGCGGCGTCCTATTCGAAATATCTCGGCGAATTCAAGGTCGTGTTCGACGACAACGGCGTCGTCAAGGAGGCAAGCGGCGATCCCATCCATCTCGACAAATCGATCACGCCCGACCCCGCCGTGCTTGCCCGCATCAAGGAACTCGGCGCGCCGATCGAGGCCTTGAAGAACAAGGAAGTCGCCGAGACCACCAAGGCGATCGACGGCAGTCGCGAAAACTGCCGCGCCCGCGAATGCGAGATGGGCAATCTGGTCTCCGACGCCGTCCTCGACCGGGTCAAGGGCCAAGGTGTCGAGATCGTCATCTCGAATGGCGGCGGCTTGCGCGCCTCCATCGACCAGGGCACCGTCACCATGGGCGAGGTTCTCACCGTCCTGCCGTTTCAGAATACTCTGGCGACCTTCCAGATCTCCGGCAAGGATTTGGTTGCCGGCCTCGAAAGCGGCCTCAGCCAGGTCGAGGACGGCGCCGGGCGCTTCCCGCAAGTTGCCGGCCTGAAATATGCGTTCGACAAATCGGCGCCGCCTAACGGACGCGTCAAATCGGTCGAGGTCATGGAAGGCGGCGCCTGGACGCCGATTAAGCCGGACAAGGATTACCTGGTCGCCACCAACAACTATGTCCGCCAGGGCGGCGACGGCTACAAGGTGTTCGCCGAGAAGGCCAAGAACGCCTATGATTACGGCCCGGGGCTGGAACAGGTCGTCGCCGACTACCTAGGCGCGCACCGGCCCTATACGCCGAAGCTCGACGGCCGCATCACCGAGATCGCCGCGACCGTAGCCCCGGCCGCAGAACCTGCCAACCCTGCCGAACCGCCAAAACCTGCCGAGGCTGCGCCGGCAAAGCCCGTTGAGCCGGCAATGCCCGAAATGCCGGCCGGCTCCGGCGACATTTCCAAGACGCCGCCGGCCGTCCCGGCTGAAACAGCGCCGGCACCCGCACCCGCCGAGCCGGCCCAGCCGGCGGCACCTGCGGCTCCGGCCACACCGGCTCCGGCGACCCCTGTTCCGGCTGAGCCGGCACCGGCCGAAAGCAGCCATGTGATCGTCGCCGGCGATACCTATTGGGATCTCGCGGTGAAGGCTTATGGCGACGGCACCAAATGGAAAATAATCTCCGATGCCAACAAAGCCTACGAGCCACGCCGCCTTCCGGTCGGCGCAACCTTGACGATCCCGGCGGCCTCGAAGTAATCCGGCCGCAGGAACGCAATGCACCCGCCCGGCAGACCGGGCGGGTGTTGCATTTCTGGAATAAGGTGCGGCCAGACGCAGCATTTGAAAACCAGCGCGGCATCGCTACTTTCGCCGCGGCACCGTTGGTTCGCGGTGTTGGAGAACCTCATGGCGCTTGCCAACCCTGCTGAAATCAAAGCCGAGAAGACTGCCGCCTCGCCGTCGGCAGGGCGCCCTCTGGTCAGGACCGGCAAGGTCGGTGTCATGCTGATCAATCTCGGCACCCCGGACGGCACCGGCTTCAAGCCGATGTGGCGCTACCTCCGGGAGTTCCTGTCCGATCCGCGCGTCATCGAGCTCAACAAGGCGATCTGGTATCCGATCCTCTACGGCGTGGTCCTCACCACCCGGCCGAAGAAATCAGGGGCCAACTATGCCAGGATATGGAACCGGGAGCGCAACGAGTCGCCGCTGCGAACCTACACCCGCGCCCAGGCCGAGAAGCTCGGGCTCGCGCTCGGCGAGCTACCCAATGTCGTCGTCGACTGGGCGATGCGCTACGGCAACCCTTCGACCGAGAGCGTGGCCGAGAGACTGGTCGAGCAAGGCTGCGACCGCATCCTGTCTTTCCCGCTCTATCCGCAATATTCGGCGACGACGACTGCGACTGCCAACGACCAGCTGTTTCGCGCCCTGATGAAGATGCGCCGCGCCCCGGCCATTCGCAGCGTGCCACCCTATTACAACGAGCCGGCCTATATCGAGGCGCTCACCCGTTCGATCGAAAAGCATCTGGCGAGCCTCGACTTCGAACCGGAAATTGTCATCGCTTCCTATCACGGCATTCCGAAACCCTATTCCGACAAGGGCGACCCCTACCACGCCCATTGCCTCGAGACGACCCGACTGCTGCGCGAAAAGCTCGGCTGGGATGAAAACAAGCTGATTACCACCTTCCAGTCGCGCTTCGGCGCGCAGGAGTGGCTGCAGCCCTACACCGACAAGACGGTCGAAAGACTAGGGCGCGAAGGCGTGAAATCGGTCGCCATCGTCAATCCAGGATTTTCCGTCGACTGCATCGAGACGCTGGACGAGATCGGCAGGGAAGCGTCCGAGACCTTCCATCATGCCGGCGGCGAAAAGTTCGCACACATCCCTTGCCTCAACGACAGTGCCGAGGGCATGGCGGTGATCGAGGCGATGGTGCGGCGCGAGCTGTCCGGCTGGGCCTGAACAGATCACCCGTCTATGCACCCGCAATCCGTGATCACCTGATTGTAACATTGCTGAAACACACTTAAGTGTTTGATGGGAATCGGTCGCGTGGAATATCCAACATGGCCGGCCTTTGAGGGGAGAGCCAAATGGGTTTCAGTGGTTTTGATATCGCGCTTCTTGTTCTTGTCGCCCTTGTCGTGCTGGTGCTTATCAAGGGCTTCCGAACAATTCCGCAAGGCTATAATTATACCGTCGAACGTTTTGGCCGTTACACCAAGACATTGAACCCAGGCCTCAACCTGATCGTGCCTTTCGTCGACCGTGTCGGCGCCAAGATGAACATGATGGAGCAGGTGCTCGACGTTCCGACGCAGGAGATCATCACCCGCGACAATGCCACCGTTGCCGTCGATGGCATCGCCTTCTATCAGGTGCTCAACGCGGCGCAGGCCGCCTACCAGGTCTCCGGCCTGCAGAATGCGATTCTCAATCTCACGATGACCAACATCCGCACCGTGATGGGCTCGATGGACCTCGACGAACTTTTGTCGAACCGCGACGCCATCAACGAGCGCCTGCTGCGCGTCGTTGACGAGGCGGCGCATCCCTGGGGCATCAAGATCACTCGTGTCGAGATCAAGGACATCAACCCGCCGGCCAATCTCGTCGAATCGATGGGCCGACAGATGATGGCCGAGCGCAATAAGCGCGCGCAGATCCTCGCCGCCGAAGGCCTCAAGCAATCGCAGATCCTGGAGGCCGAAGGGCGCAAGGAAGCCGCCTTCCGCGACGCCGAGGCGCGCGAGCGCTCGGCCGAGGCTGAAGCACGCGCCACGCAGGTGGTGTCGGAGGCGATTTCCAAAGGCGACGTGCAGGCGCTCAACTACTTCGTCGCGCTGAAATACACCGAAGCGCTGACCAAGATCGGCTCAGCGACAAATAGCAAGCTCGTGCTGATGCCGATGGAGGCCTCATCGCTGATCGGCACGCTCGGCGGTATTGGCGAAATCGCCAAGGAAGTTTTCCGAAGCGAAGGCACCGCCGGTGCCGCACGACAGGCTGCCCGCCCGCCGGTCGTTCGTCCGAGCGAAACCTGAGGCCACAGCCATGCTCGACCGCATTGTTTCCGAACTCGGCCCGTGGAGCTGGATGGTCCTCGGCTTCGTCCTGCTGGTAATGGAGGTCATCGCGCCGGGCATTTTCATGCTGTGGATCGGCATTGCCGCGCTATTGATCGGCGTCGTCTCACTGCTCATCTGGGATGCCGGTTTCTGGACCTGGCAAGTCCAGGTCCTCGCCTTCCTCGCGCTGTCGCTGGTCTCGGCCTATGTCGGCAAGCGGCTGGTGGGCGGGCGCCATGATGAAACCGACCAGCCCCTGCTCAACCGTCGCGGCGCACAGATGGTCGGCCGGACGGCGACCCTTGCCGAGGCGATCAAGGACGGGCGCGGCCGCGTAAAGCTGGGCGACACGTTGTGGCGCGTCTCCGGCCCTGACCTGCCGGCCGGCACGCAAGTGCGCGTGACGGGCGCCGCTGATACCGACCTGGAACTGACGGTCGAGGCGGTCTAGAAGCCTGCTAGGCAGCACCGATGCGCAGCAGGTCGTGCAGATGGACGAGCCCGATCGGCCGCCTGCCTTCGACCACCATCAGGCTGGTGATAGCCGAGTCGTTGATCGTCTGCAGCGCCGTCGCAACAAGCGTGTCGGGCGCGGCCATTTTCGGCTCTCTGGTCATCACCTGATCGACGCTCATTGCCAGGAGATCGCTGCCGATATGGCGCCTGATGTCGCCATCGGTGATGATGCCGATCAGCTTGCCGTCCGCGGCAGTCACGGCCACGCAGCCAAACCCCTTGCGCGACAATTCGAGGATTGCCTCGCGCATGCCGGTACCTGACGATACCAGCGGCAGCCTGTCGCCGACATGCATGATCTCGCGGATCTGCGTCAGGTTGGCTCCGAGCTGGCCGCCGGGATGGAACGTGCGGAAATGGTCCGGGGTGAAGCCGCGTGCCTCGAGCAGCGCTATGGCCAGCGCATCGCCCATCACCATTTGCAGCAGCGTCGAGGTCGTCGGCGCAAGCCCGTGCGGACAGGCTTCCGGTGCTCGCGGCAGCAGAAGCACCACGTCGGCCGCGCGCGCCAGCGCCGATTTTTCGCCCGCGGTGACCGCGACCAGCGGGATCGAGAAGCGCCTCGAATAGGCGATGATGCCCTTGAGCTCGAGGCTTTCCCCCGACCACGACAGCGCGATGATGGCGTCGTTCCTGGCGATCATGCCGAGGTCGCCGTGATTGGCTTCGGCAGGGTGAACGAAGAAGGCCGGCGTGCCGGTCGAGGCGAGCGTTGCGGCGATCTTCGAGCCGATATGGCCGCTTTTGCCGACCCCGGTGACGATGACGCGGCCATCGATCTGCGACACCATGCCGACGGCTCGTGCGAACGGCTCGGCCAGCCCGTTTTCGAGAGCGTCTGCCAGTGCCGCGACGCCGGCCTGCTCCGTCGCCACGGTTCTCAGCGCCGAGGCAATCGCGGCCTGCCCGTCATGCCGCTTCCTGTCTGGGGATTTCACGTCCATGGACGATGCGATTAGCGCTTCGGCGCGCGCCTGTCCAACGGAATTGCCGTCCCGAACCTCCTGACGGGCCATGCCTCAACGCTCCGTTAACCATCCCCATTTACGGTTTCGTAAGTATGGCGCGCGTGCGCCGCGCAAGCAGTGGTGCCGATGTCCGGGTTTCAGCCTCAAAACAAAATGGGACGAAAGGGCAAGGCGGTCTGCGCTTTGCTGCTGGCAACCAGTGTCTTTGCGTTGTCGCGGCCGGCACTGCTTTGCGCCCAGGAAACCGAGCTGCGCGGCGAGGTTTCGGAATCGACAATCCTGGACGATCAGCAGTACAAGATCAGGCAATCGAGCATAGCCGGAACCCAAGCCGCGCAGGCTGCTGCAACCGCCAACGACAATACGCCGCTGCCTACCTATCGCCCGGCCAGCCAAGGGGCGTTGCCTGACGACGGCACGGGCGAGGCGGCCACAACCGGCGGCACTTTCGATCAACCAGCGGCCAGCGGCGACCCATTTCCCGACAACCCTGCTCCGCCCCCCCGACGGCGGCCAAGCGCGACGCAACGCGCCGCCAATGCGGCCAACGCCGAAGACGAGACCGCTGACAGCCAGAAGCGCAAGAGAACCGCGACTGCAGCCGCGGCGGCGACCGATGACACCGATACCGCCGCCATAGACGAGCAGGATACGGTCAACCGCCGTGCCGTCACCATCGATTCCGCCGAGAGGCTCAAGCTCGACCCCGGCGCCGAGCGCACCGAAGCCATCGAAGGCCAGGACAAGAAGAACGAGGACGACCCGTTCGCCGCCACCGGCATCAAGCTCGGCTCCTTCGTGATCCGGCCGACGCTCGAGCAAGGCCTGACGTCTTCGACAAACGCCGATTCGAGCAGCCTCGGCAAGCCGGCCTTGCTGTCGGAAACGACGCTGCGCTTCAACGCCGTCTCCGACTGGCGGGAGAATTCGGCGACGGTTGAGGGCTATGGCATCTTCCGCGAAACCTTGTCCGGCTATGACATTCACGAGGCGCAAGGCCGCGTCGACGGCACACTCAACATCGATCTCGACAATGATCTGCGCGCCATCGCCAAGCTGGGCTATGAGGCCTTGCCCGAATCGGCCTCGGCGCCGGACGCGGTCGTCGGCGCCGTTGGCCAGCCGGTGCGCCAGACCGTGAACGGCAGTCTCGCCGTCGAGAAGGATGCCGGCAAGATGCGCTTCGCGCTGACCGGCGCGGTCGAGCACGACATCTTTGGCGACGCCAAGCTTTCGTCGGGCGGATCGCTGTCGCAGAAGGGCCGCGACTCGACGCTCTACACGGCCATTTTGCGTACCGGTTACGAGATCTCGCCTGCCATCACCCCGTTCACCGAAATCGAGATCGGCCGGCGCGCTTATGATTTGCGCGTCGATCCAAACGGCTTCCAGCGCTCCTCGACCAGGCTTGGCGCACGGGCCGGCGTCGAGCTCGATCTCCGCGAGAAGCTTACCGGCGAGTTCTCGGTCGGCTGGCTGCGCGAAGCTATCGACGACGATGCCCTGCCGGCTATTTCGGGCGCGACGGTCAATGCCGATCTCAAATGGTCGCCGGAACGCGGCACCACGATCGGGCTCACCGCACAGACGACCGCCGAGAACACGACGAATGCGGGCGAAAGCGGCGACATGCTCTATTCCGGCAGCCTCACCGGCGAGCGGCAGATCCGCGCCAACCTGACCGGAAATGCCGCTCTCGGCCTTGAATGGCGCGACTATACCGGCTCCGACGATCATGATTTGACGCTGAGCGCCGAGGCTGGGCTGACGTGGTGGCTGAACCGCTACACCGGGCTCACCACCCGCGCCAGGACTGAAAAACTGACCAGCAACCTGGTTGGGCGCGACTACACGGCCAACAGTATCTTCGTCGGCTTGAAGTTGCAGCGCTAAATGCATGTCGCGCAAAAGTTTGCAGCGGTTTTGCGATAACGACTTGCGTAAAACAAGAACCTAAAGCGCGTCGCATGAGGCCGGTCGAACGCGGCGCGCTTTAGCCGATCAGCGCGGCAACCGGTGTTGAAACTACAAGGCTACGCCGCGGCGTTCTGACGGCGCGAGTTCGTCGAGAAGCGTGCGAATGACACCGGCCATGCTGGCATTCATGTCTCTGCGCCACAGTGCGAAGGCAACGTTGGCCTCGACGAAGCCTTCGGGCGAGCCGCAGTCGAACGTTCGCCCGCGGTAGTGGTAGCCGTAGAAGGGCTGTTGCTTCTGCAGCTTCAGCATTGCATCGGTGAGCTGGATCTCGTTGCCGGCGCCTTTTTCCTGACCTTCGAGTATCTTGAATATCTCCGGCTGCAGGATATAGCGCCCGTTGATGTAGAGGTTCGACGGCGCCGTGCCGGTCTTCGGCTTTTCCACCATGCCGGAGATGCGGAAACCGTGATGCGCGGCCTCGCCGCGGCCGACAATGCCGTATTTGTGCGCCTCGGCCGGATCGCATTCCTGCACGGCGACGATGTTGTTGCCGGTCTCGGCGTAAAGCTCGACCATGTCCTTCATGCAGCTTTTTTCCGACTGCATGATCATGTCGGGCAACAGCAGCGCAAAGGGCTCGTCGCCGACGAGCTCGCGCGCGCACCAGACGGCGTGACCAAGGCCGAGCGGTACCTGCTGGCGGGTGAAGCTGGTCTGCCCCGGCGCCGGCTGCAGCCGCTGCAGGCGGGCGAGCTGGTCGTCCTTGCCGCGCTGCGCAAGCGTGTCGTAGAGCTCGAATTGGACATCGAAGTGATCCTCGATGACCGCCTTGTTGCGGCCGGTCACAAAGATGAAATGCTCGATCCCGGCTTCGCGCGCCTCATCGACCACATACTGGATGACCGGCCTGTCGACGACCGTCAGCATTTCCTTGGGAATGGCCTTGGTGGCGGGGAGAAAGCGCGTGCCGAGACCGGCAACCGGGAACACTGCCTTGCGAACTCTCTTCATGTGCCAATTATCCATTTGCATGCCTGTTCGGCAATCCCGATTCGAGACATTTTCATGCCGAAATCGAGGATTACTGAACGGCGGGTCAGAAATCTCAGCTGGTAAAGCATTGACGCATCTTTTCACCCCGGACGGCACCTATGGTAAACCAAATGCTAACCGGGTTCGGCGATGAATAGTCTTCCTGAGATGAAGAAGGAGGAAAAGATGTCCGTTCGCAACGCCGCAAGGCGCTTCACCAGCGTCCTGACGGCCGCCAGCCTCTCGCTTGCCTTGCTCATGCCCAGCGGGTCGGCTTTTGCCGATGCCGGCTTCCGCCAATGGGTCGCCAGCTTCCGTGCTACCGCCGTGGCGAGCGGCGTTTCCGGCTCCGTCTACGACCAGGCATTCAAGGGCATCAACGATGCTGACCCGGTGGTGCTGGAAAAGGCCCGTACTCAACCCGAATTCACCGCACCCGCTTGGGATTATTTCGACAACCGCGTCCATGACCAGTCGGTCGCCGTCGGCCAGCAGATGGCAAGGAAATGGAAGCCTTGGCTGGACAGGATCGAGGCAAGATACGGCGTCGACCGCTACATCCTGCTGGCCATCTGGTCTATGGAATCTAACTACGGCGAAACCCTCAAGCGCGATAATATCATGCGCAATGTGGTGCGCTCGCTGGCGACGCTTGGTTATGCCGACCCGAAGCGAGCGAAATTTGCCCGCACCCAACTGATCGCGGCGCTGAAGATCCTGCAGACCGGCGACATCGACGAAAGCCATCTCAGCGGCTCATGGGCCGGCGCGATGGGCCATACCCAGTTCATCCCCACCAGCTACCAGTCCTATGCGGTCGATATGGACGGCAACGGCAAGCGCGACATCTGGAATTCGATTCCCGACGCTCTGGCGACAGCCGCCAATTTGCTGAGGAAGAACGGCTGGCAGGCAGGCAAGACCTGGGGTTATGAGGTCAGCCTTCCGGACGGCAAGAAGCTGCCCGGAGGCTCGAAGTCGCTGTCGCAATGGCAGGCGCTGGGCGTCACCCGTGCCAACGGCAAGCCGTTCAAGAACGGTGCGGACAAGGCGACTTTGAAGCTGCCCGGCGGCCGCGGCGGGCCAGCCTTCCTGATGATCAAGAATTTCTCCGTCATCAAGCGTTACAACAATGCCGACAAATATGCGCTCGCCGTGGGCCTTCTTGCCGACGAAATCGCCGGCTATGGCGGGCTTGTGCAGGACTGGAAGCGACCGTTTACCAAGCTCTCCTTCGAGGAAAGGCAGGAGCTTCAGAAGCGACTTTCCGAGCACGGCTATTACGACGGCAAGTTCGACGGCAAGATCGGTGACGGATCGAAAACCGCCATCATGGCCTTCCAGGCAAAGGCTGGCTTGACCCAGGACGGGTATCCGAGCAAGGAAGTGCTCAAATGGCTCAGGCAGAACTAGAGCCGGTTGCGGGATGGAGAGGGTGATTGGTTTCGGCTGCGCGCATCCGGTTAATCGTTCGTCGCGTGCCGATCGTGGTTCTGGCGATCGCCGTTCTGGCAGTCGGCGCAGCCAGTGCCTTTCATACCTCGGCCATGGCGCAGGAGCCGGAAAGTCGTGGCTGGTCGCTGCGCGACCTGTTGTTTCCGCGCAGAAGCGAGCGGTTTGAGCAGCCGCCGCCCGAATTCCAGAGAGAATTCCAGAGAACAAAGCCCAGGCCCAAGCTGAGAAAGCCCCGGTCAGTTCGCCGGCCGCCGCCGGCCGAGCCGACAACCCCGGTGGCCGAGAAGGCGCCGGATGCACGCGTCGTTCTGGTGGTCGGCGATTTCATGGCGTCTGGGCTGGCTGAGGGGCTCGACGCCGCCTTTGCCGAGAACACTGGCGTCAGGATCGTCATCCGTGCCAACGGATCGTCCGGCTTCGTGCGTGACGATGTCTACAACTGGCCAGGCCAGGTCAAGTCGCTGATCGCCGCCGAAAAACCGGCAGCCGTTGTCGTCATGCTCGGATCCAACGACCGGCAGCAGATGCGCGTCGGCGATGTGCGCGAGCAGCCGCGATCCGAAAACTGGACCAAGGAATACGAGCGCCGGACCGAAGCGTTCGGCAAGGCCATCGCAGCAACCAAGGTGCCGTATCTGTGGGTTGGCATGCCGGCCTTCCGGGTCTCGAAAATGACCTCCGACATGCTGGCCTTCAACGACATCTTCCGCTCGTCCGCCGAAAGCCACGGCGGCGAATTCGTCGACGTCTGGGACGGGTTCGTCGACGAGAACGGCGCCTTCATCACCAGCGGACCGGACATCAACGGCCAATCGGTGCGCCTGCGCTCCGACGACGGCATCAACATGTCGAAGGCCGGCAAGCGCAAGCTCGCCTTCTATACCGAAAAGCCGCTGATGAAGATCCTTGGGCTGGCCGCGCCGGGAAGCGTGGTGACAGCGTCTGCCCCGGCCGGCGCTCCCGTCGAGGCGCCGTCACCTGCTGCCGCACCGATAGCTGTCGATCGCACCGCGCCGATGCTGCTCAGCGATCCGGCGCTGGACGGCGGCTCGGAACTTCTCGGCGCCGCCCCGCCGGCAAAAGCTGACAAGAATTTGCCGGGCGAAAGGCTGATCGTCGAGGGCAAGGCGCCCGACGCCTCACCGGGCCGCGCCGATGACTTCTCCTGGCCGCCCAAGACACAACCTGCGACGGCGGCCGCATCCGATACGACGACGGCGATCCGCCAGTAAACAGAACCTCTTCGGAACTGGCTCAGCGCGGCAGCACGCTCGATCCCATCAGCGCCTCGTCGATGGCGCGCGCCGCCTGGCGGCCCTCGCGGATCGCCCAGACGACCAGCGACTGGCCGCGCCGCACGTCGCCCGCCGCATAGAGCCTTTCGACGCTGGTCCTGTAGTCCCGGTCATTGGCCTCGACATTCTTCGAACGGCGGCTGTCGGTGACGATCTTCATCTGCCCGTCGAGTTCCGAGACCGGCCCGCGAGCGGCTGGCCCGGCAAAGCCGATGGCGATGAACGCGAGATCGGCGCGGATGACGAATTCGGTGCCGGCGATTGGCTTGCGCTTTTCGTCGACCTCGCAGCATTTGACCCCGGTCAGCTGGCCGTCCTCGCCGATGAATTCAAGCGTCGCCACCTGGAATTCGCGCTCGGCGCCTTCGGCCTGCGACGATGACGTGCGCATCTTGGTCGCCCAGTAGGGCCAGACCGACAGCTTGTCTTCCTTTTCCGGCGGCTGCGGCCGGATGTCGAGCTGGGTGACGCGCACCGCGCCCTGGCGGAAGGCGGTGCCGACGCAGTCTGAGGCAGTGTCGCCGCCGCCGACGACGACGACATGCTGGCCGCCGGCGACGATCGGGCGCGACGGCCATGCGACCGACTGGATCGGCTCGCCGCCGATACGCTTGTTCTGCTGCACCAGATAGGGCATGGCGTCGTGCACGCCGTCGAGATCGTCGCCCGGGATGTTGGCCGGGCGCGGCGTTTCGGAACCGCCGCAATAGAGCACGGCATCATATTCGGCGAGCAGTTCGGCGACCGGCTTGTCGACGCCGACATTGACGCCGCAATGGAAGCTGACACCTTCGCCCTGCATCTGCTCGATGCGCCGGTCGATATAATGCTTCTCGATCTTGAAATCGGGGATGCCGTAGCGCATCAGCCCGCCCGGCCGGCTCTCGCGCTCATAGACGTGAACGTCATGGCCTGCGCGGCCGAGTTGCTGGGCAGCCGCCATGCCTGCCGGCCCCGAGCCGATGATCGCGACGCGCTTGCCGGTCTTCCGTTCCGGCGGATAGGGCCGGATATGGCCGGTTTCATAGGCTTTGTCGGCAATCGCCTGCTCGATCGTCTTGATGGCGACCGGAATATCCTCGAGGTTCAGCGTGCAGGCTTCCTCGCAAGGTGCGGGGCAGATGCGGCCGGTAAATTCCGGAAAATTGTTGGTCGAATGCAGGTTGCGGATCGCGTTTTCCCAGTCGCCATTGTAGACGAGGTCGTTCCAGTCCGGGATCTGGTTGTGGATCGGGCAGCCGGTCGGTCCATGGCAATACGGAATGCCGCAATCCATGCACCGCGCGGCCTGTTTCTCGACCTCCTTGTCCGACATCGGCAGGGTGAACTCGCGGAAATGCCGGATGCGGTCGGAAGCCGGCTGGTACTTGTGCACCTGCCGGTCGATCTCGAGAAATCCTGTTACCTTGCCCATAGTCCAGTCCCTGCTGTCCGGAAGGCACGCCTGGCGACGCACCCGTTAACCTCATAAGGCAGCTGTGGCAACCTTCAGTCCGAGGTCAGGATTGTTGATGAAGGTGGTTGCCGGGACGCATGGCCTCCCGGCAATTTCCAAATCTATTCCGCCGCCACGTTCATGCGCATCCGCTCCATCTCGATCAGCGCGCGGCGGTATTCGACCGGCATGATCTTCCGGAATTTCGGCCGGAAAGTCGCCCAGTCGTCGAGGATTTCGCGACCTCGTACCGAGCCGGTGTAGTGGACGTGGTTGGAGATCAGCTGGTAGAGCCGCTCCTCGTCATGGCTGGTCATATCGCCGGATACGTCGACACGGCCCTTATGGTCGAGATCGCCGCCATGGTGGAGCAGCTTTTCCATCAGGTCGTCCTCTTCCGGAACCGGCTCCAGCTCGACCATCGCCATGTTGCAGCGTTCGGCGAAATCACCCGCCTCGTCGAGCACATAGGCGACGCCGCCCGACATGCCGGCGGCGAAGTTGCGGCCGGTCTGGCCGATGACGACGACGATACCGCCAGTCATGTATTCGCAACCATGGTCGCCGACGCCTTCAACGACGGCGGCGACACCCGAATTGCGCACGGCAAAACGCTCGCCGGCAACGCCGCAGAAATAGGCCTCGCCCTCGGTTGCGCCGTAGAGCACGGTATTGCCGACAATAATGGACTCGGCAGCAACGATTTTCGTGTTCTCCGGCGGGCGGATGACAATGCGGCCACCCGACAGGCCCTTGCCGACATAGTCGTTGGCAGCGCCCACCAGTTCGAACGAGACACCCCGCGCCAGGAAGGCGCCAAAGGACTGGCCGGCCGTGCCGGTGAGCTTGACCGAGATCGTGTCCTCGCGCAGGCCCTTGTGCTTGAAGCGCTTTGCCACCTCGCCCGACAGCATGGCGCCGGTCGAACGGTCGACGTTGCGGATCGGCAGTTCGATACTGACCGGCTGCCTGGCTTCGAGCGCCGGCTTTGCGAGTTCGATCAGCTTGCGGTCGAGCACGTCGTCGATCGGATGCTTCTGCCGCTCGGTCCAGTGCACCGCCTCGTGCGGCGCATCGGGCTTGTAGAACATCTTGCTGAAGTCGAGCCCGCGTGCCTTCCAGTGCTGGATCAGCTCGCGCTTTTCCAGAAGGTCGGTGTCGCCGATGATCTGGTCGAGATGGGTGTAGCCCATCTCGACAAGCAGCGCCCGCACCTCTTCCGCCACATAGAAGAAGAAGTTGATGACGTGCTCGGGCGTGCCCTTGAAGCGCTTGCGCAGCACCGGGTCCTGTGTCGCGACGCCGACGGGGCAGGTGTTGAGATGGCACTTGCGCATCATGATGCAGCCGGCCGCGATCAACGGCGCGGTCGAAAAGCCGAACTCGTCGGCGCCGAGCAGTGCGCCGATAATGACGTCACGCCCGGTGCGCAGGCCGCCGTCGACCTGCAGCGCGACGCGCGACCTGAGGCCGTTGAGCACCAGCGTCTGGTGCGTCTCGGCAAGGCCCATCTCCCACGGGCTGCCGGCATGCTTGAGCGAGGTCAGCGGCGAGGCACCGGTGCCGCCGTCATAGCCTGATATGGTGATGTGGTCGGCACGCGCCTTGGCGACGCCGGCCGCAACCGTGCCGACGCCGACTTCCGAGACCAGCTTGACCGATACGTCGGCCGCCGGATTGACGTTCTTCAGGTCGTAGATGAGCTGCGCCAGATCCTCGATCGAATAGATGTCGTGATGCGGCGGCGGCGAGATCAGGCCGACGCCCGGCGTCGAGTGCCTGACCTTTGCTATGGTCGCATCGACCTTGTGACCCGGCAGCTGGCCGCCCTCGCCTGGCTTCGCCCCTTGCGCGACCTTGATCTGCATCATGTCGGAATTGACCAGATACTCCGCCGTGACGCCAAAGCGTCCCGAGGCGACCTGCTTGATCGCCGAGCGTTCGGGGTTCTTGCCGCCGCCCGGCAGTGGCAGATAGCGGTCGGCCTCTTCGCCGCCCTCGCCGGTGTTCGACTTGCCGCCGATGGCGTTCATGGCGCGCGCCAGCGTCGTGTGCGCTTCCCTTGAGATCGAGCCGAAGGACATCGCCCCGGTCGAGAAGCGCTTGACTATATCGGCCGCCGGCATCACCTCGTCGAGCGTGACCTTCTTACGCCCGGTCTCTTGCGCAAGCTTGATCTTGAACAGGCCGCGAATGGTCTGCGCCTGCGCCGTCTCGCTGTCGATCTGGGCGGAATAGTCCTTGAACGTCTCCCACGAGCCTTGGCGCAC
Source organism: Mesorhizobium sp. M0296 (assembly GCF_040321675.1). Classification (NCBI taxonomy): domain Bacteria; kingdom Pseudomonadati; phylum Pseudomonadota; class Alphaproteobacteria; order Hyphomicrobiales; family Phyllobacteriaceae; genus Mesorhizobium; species Mesorhizobium sp. M0296. The sequence continues at coordinate 417,885 of NZ_JAMYRZ010000001.1, read as the reverse complement.
GGCGTGCTGCAAGGTCGCCACTGCGTCGGGCGACCAGATATGGGCCTCGCCGCGCATGCGGAACATGTATTCGCCGCCGACCTCGAGGCTGTTGCGCAGCACCGGGTCGTTGCCGAAGCCGTCGGTGTGGCGGCTGACCGTTTCGGCGGCGATCTCGTCCAGCCCGACGCCTTCGATCAGCGTCGCCGTGCCGGTGAAGTACTTCTGCACGAAGTCCGACTTCAGGCCGATGGCGTCGAATATCTGCGCGCCGCAATAGGACTGGTATGTGGAGATGCCCATCTTGGACATCACCTTGAGGATGCCCTTGCCGATCGACTTGATGTAGCGGGAGACGACTTCGTAGGCATCGACCTCCGCCGGCAATTCGCCACGCTTGTGCATGTCGAGCAGCGTGTCGAAAGCGAGATAGGGATTGATCGCCTCGGCGCCGTAGCCGGCGAGACAGCAGAAATGATGCACCTCGCGCGGCTCGCCGGATTCCACGACGAGGCCAACGGAGGTGCGCAATCCCTTGCGGATCAAATGATGGTGCACGGCCGCAGTCGCCAGCAGTGCCGGAATGGCAATGCGATCCGGGCCGAGCTGACGGTCCGAAAGGATGATGATGTTGTAGCCGCCGGCGACCGCCGCCTCGGCGCGCTCGCATAGCCGGTCGATGGCGCCCTGCATGCCGGCCGCGCCTTCATTCGAACCGTAAGTGATGTCGATCGTCTTGGTGTCGAAACGGTCTTCGGTGTGGCCGACGGAGCGCAGCTTCTCCAGATCGCCGTTCGTCAGGATCGGTTGGCGCACTTCGAGCCGCTTGCGGCGCGAATTGCCGACAAGATCGAAGATGTTGGGCCGCGGCCCGATGAAGGACACCAGGCTCATCACCAACTCCTCGCGGATCGGGTCGATCGGCGGATTGGTGACCTGTGCGAAATTCTGCTTGAAATAGGTGTAGAGCAGCTTCGATCTGTCCGACATTGCCGAAATCGGCGTGTCGGTACCCATCGAGCCGACGGCTTCCTGGCCGGTGGTCGCCATCGGCGACATCAACAGCTTGGTGTCCTCCTGGGTGTAGCCAAACGCCTGCTGGCGGTCGAGCAGTGAGACATCCCTGCGCAGGGCGCGCGGCTCGACCGGGTTCAGATCCTCGAGGATGAGCTGTGTGTTGGCGAGCCAGCTCTTGTAGGGATGCCTGGTCGCGATCTCCGACTTGATTTCCTCGTCGGAAACGATGCGGCCCTTGTCCAGGTCGATCAGCAGCATGCGGCCGGGCTGCAGCCGCCACTTCTTGACGATCCTTTCCTCCGGCACTGGCAGCACGCCGGCTTCCGAGGCCATGATGACGCGGTCATCATCGGTGACGATGTAGCGCGCCGGCCGCAGCCCGTTGCGGTCGAGCGTGGCACCGATCTGGCGGCCGTCGGTGAAGGCAACCGCCGCTGGCCCGTCCCACGGCTCCATCAGGGCTGCGTGATACTCGTAGAAGGCCTTGCGGTCCTGACCCATCAGCTTGTTGCCGGCCCAGGCTTCCGGGATTAGCATCATCATGGCGTGGGCGAGCGAATAGCCGCCCTGCGTCAGGAATTCGAGCGCATTGTCGAAGCAGGCGGTGTCCGACTGCCCTTCATAGGAGATCGGCCACAGCTTCGAGATGTCGTTGCCGAACAGTTCGGAATCGACCGAGGCCTGCCGCGCCGCCATCCAGTTGACGTTGCCGCGCAGCGTATTGATCTCGCCATTGTGGGCGACCATGCGGTAGGGATGCGCCAGCTTCCACGACGGGAACGTGTTGGTCGAGAAGCGCTGGTGGACCAGGATCAGCGCCGTCTCGAAACGCGGGTCGGTGAGGTCCTTGTAGTAGGCGCCGACCTGATAGGCCAGGAACATGCCCTTGTAGACGATGGTCCGCGACGACATCGAGACGACATAGAAGCCGTTGTCGACGCCTTTGGTCTCTTCGTGGATACGGCCGGAAATGACCTTGCGCAGGATGTAGAGCCGCCGCTCGTAATCGTCGTCGTTCTCGATCTCGGCGCCGCGGCCCAGGAATACCTGTCGGTGCACCGGCTCGGAAGCGGCGATGTCGGGCGCCTTGGACAGCGATGAATTATCGACCGGCACGTCGCGAAAGCCGAGCAGCGGCTGGCCCTCGAGTTGCGCCACCTCGGCGATGATGCCTTCGATATGCGCCTGCAGCTCCGGGTCGCGCGGCATGAACACATGGCCGACTGCATAGTGGCCGGGCTTCGGCAGTTCGACCCCTTGCTTGGCCATCTCCTCGCGGAAGAAGCGGTCCGGCAGCTGCACCAGCACGCCGGCGCCGTCGCCCATCAGCGGATCCGCGCCGACGGCGCCGCGATGCGTCAGGTTTTCGAGCACGGCAAGGCCGTCCTCGACGATCTGATGCGACTTCACGCCCTTCATGTTGACGATGAAGCCGACGCCGCAGGCATCATGCTCGTTGCGCGGATCATAGAGGCCGTGCGCGGCATAGCCGGTGCTGGTTCGCCCAATATTGGTCAGGGACGGATTTTTGACGGCTGCCGCTTTCGTCTGCGCGGCCTTCGTCGCAGATGGCGTCATGTCCGTCATCGTCCTGTCCTCCGTTCCGTCCCCTTCGGGCGCTGGTTTCCGTCGGGAAGCGCGTGGCTCCCCTTTCAATCTTGCGGCACGTCTTGCGAAATTCTTGCCGACCGTGCGGCTTTCCGCATCGTTCGCATATGGTATTCGTACAGGCTGGAGCCAGACTGTCTAGCTGTCGCTCGCGGCAATGCCGCAGAGGCGCAATCATATGCCAATGCGGCCAGTTTTGTGCGACAAAATAAGACAGCACTACTGTCCTAAATTTTTATGACAGAAATTTTGGATGCACACAAGACCGATTCACAAAATTCTTGAAGCTTTCGCGACAGAAAATTGCGCGGAACGCCGTGTCAGCGTAGCCTTCAGTCGCTGCATCTACGCTCATGCGTTTCGCTGGCTTTAGCGGATTTTCGGCATCTGCCACTTGCGGCCGGCATGCGAAAGCGGCCAAGCTCGCATCGATTTCCCCAGCATAGGCAGACGCATGATTTTCGCTTCCGACAATTGGGCAGGCGCCCATCCCCGTATCGCTGCCGGTCTGTCGGCCCATGCCGACGGCTTCTCCACCGCCTATGGCGACGGTGCCCTCGACAAGGCCGTTTACCAGCGCTTCAATGAAATCTTCGAATGCGAGGTCGCGGTGTTTTTCGTCGCCACCGGCACCGCTGCCAATTCGCTGTCGCTGACTACCTATAACAAGCCAGGCGGCATTTCCTTCTGCCATCGCGAATCGCACGTCATCGAGGACGAATGCGGTGCACCGGAATATTTCACCGGCGGTTCGCGGCTTTATACAGTCGAAGGCGCACTCGGCAGGATCGATGCCGGCCATCTGGAACGGGCGGTGGACCATTTCGCACCCGAAAACGTCCATTCCGGGCGGCCGGTTGCCGTTTCGATCACCCAGTCGACCGAAGTCGGCACCGTCTACACGCTGAACGAAATCGCCAGGATTTCGGCGATCGCAAAGCAGCATGGACTCCCGCTGCACATGGATGGGGCCCGCTTTGCCAATGCGCTCGTCGCGCTGGAAACGACGCCGGCCGAAATGACCTGGAAGCATGGCGTTGACATCCTCTCCTTTGGCGGCACCAAGAATGGCTGTTGGTGCGCCGAGGCGATCGTGCTGTTCGACCTCGAGCGAGCCAAGGAATTGGCCTTTTTGCGCAAGCGCGCGGCCCAGCTGTTCTCGAAATCGCGCTTCATCGCCGCGCAATTCGATGCTTATTTCAGGGGTGGGCTATGGCTCGACACAGCACGGCACGCCAATGCGATGGCGGCACGGCTTGCCGCGGCGATAGAAGATTCCCCTTCGGCCCGGCTGGCCTGGCTGCCGCAGGCGAACGAGGTCTTCGCAGTCATGAAAAAGGCCGAGGCCGAAAGAATGCAAGCGGCAGGGGCGGCCTTCCACGACTGGCACAGGCCGCTCGGCTACGACGGCTACATTGGCGAAGACGAAGCGCTCTATCGCTTTGTCACCAGCTTCGCGACCACGCCCGACGAGGTCGACCGTTTCGGCTACCTGCTCGCCGGATAGCAAGCCTTGCCCACCAGCAAAAGAGCGGCGCATTGCTGCACCGCCCTTTCTTCCCGGGGAGTTGGCGTCCCGGAGTTAAGCTGCCTGGCTTAGGCGGCAGTCTTGGCCTCGATCTGCTTGGCCTTGGCCGGAGCCGAGGTGATCGCGATCTTGCGCGGCTTCAGCTCTTCGGGGATGTTGCGCTTGAGGTCGACGAAGAGCAGGCCGTTCTTCAGCGCGGCGCCGACAACCTCGACGTGATCGGCAAGCTGGAAGTGGCGCTCGAAGGCTCGACTGGCGATACCGCGATAGAGCAGTTCGGAGCCTTCGCCATTGCCTTCCTCCTTGCGCTCACCCTTGACGGTCAGCACATTGCGGTGAGCTTCGATCGAAATCTCATCTTCCGAGAAGCCGGCCACAGCCATCGAGATGCGATAGGCATCCTCGCCCGTGCGCTCGATGTTGTAAGGCGGATACGTCTGGCCTTCCGGCTGCGCAAGCGAATCGAGCATGGTGAACAGCCGGTCAAAACCGACGGTCGAACGGTAGAGCGGGGAAAAATCAACGTGACGCATGGTGTGTTCTCCTGTTGAGCAACAAGGTTGCGTATGGCCGGTGCGAAACCCGTGACGGCGTTCCGGATTGGCCAGCGGCCCCGACATTGGCGACCGCATGACAAATTTGGGAAGCCGGCGACGGCATTTCAAGATTTTCCCGCGTCCGAACGCGACCGGTCCCGGCCCACGTCCCGATGCCGATGAACGGCAGATGAACCGTGGCTTCGGCGAGCGTTCAGCCAGGCGGCACTAAAACTGTTCTCGAGATCACGAACAGGTCGCCGGAAAAGGCGACACGACGAGGCCGAACCGGGTGTAACGTCCCTTCCTCCCGGGTCGACAGAGGCCGGAAGTACGCCCAAGGCTGCTTCCGGCCTTATTTCTTCGCTGCCTCGGTCGACCTCCGGCGTCCCGAATTCCTTTGCTTTTGGCGCATGGGCGTCTATGCCTAACTTGCGCCCATGCCGGCACCGATCCCAAACCAAACACCGTATGACCGATCTCTTCCACCAGACGCCGCCTTTCCATGAGACTCCGGGCAATCCGCTGCCGGAAAACGCAGCCGGCGGGTTCTTCACCACGCGCGACGGCAAGAAGATCCGCTATGGTCTGTTTGCCGCGGTTAGCCGTCCGATGAAGGGCACCGTGGTCGTCCTGACCGGCCGCAACGAATGCATCGAGAAGTATTTCGAGACCATTCGCAACCTTGCCGACCGGGGTTTTGGCGTGGCAACCCTCGACTGGCGCGGCCAGGGCGCTTCCGACCGGATGATCGGCGACCGACAGCGCGGCTACGTCCAGAGCTTCTTCGACTATACCGGCGATCTGGAGCAGTTCTTCGAGGAGATCGTGCTGCCCGATTGCCGAGGACCCTACTACATACTGGCCCATTCGGCCGGCGCGGTGATCGCGCTGCTCGCCGCGCCCTCAATGGCGAACCGCGTGCGCCGCATGGTGCTGATCGCACCATTCTTCACCGTGCCCGACCTGCCGGTTTCGATAAAAACCGTTCGCCGCACCTGTTCGCTGTTCTGCCTTCTCGGCCTTGGCCGGCTCTATGCCGCATGGGGTCCGCGACCGAAGGAATCAGTGCCCTTCGCCATGAACAAGCTGACCAGCGACCCGGCGCGCTATCGGCGCAACACGCTGATCTACGAAACCTATCCGCAGCTGGCGCTCGGCGGACCGACGATCCGCTGGCTGAAGGCGGCCACCGAGGCGTCCTTGATCGTCAGCGACCCCGATTTCATGGCCAAGATCCAGGTGCCCTTGCTGATTATCGCCGCCGGCGCCGACCAGGTCGTCTCGACCAGGGCAGTCGAAGCCTATGCGAGACGTCTGCGCGTCGGCTCGCTAGTGATGATCGACGGCGCCCGCCATGAGATTCTCCAGGAAGCCGACCTCTATCGCGAGCAGTTGCTTGCGGCATTCGATGCCTTCATCCCCGGAACCGGCGACGCTGTTTGACCGCTTCGCCGGCGCCCGCCAACAAAGCCCGCACGGGTCGCTTGTCCGACGCAGCGTGCCCCCTTATTCCCGTTAAGGCATCGAGCGCTAGGTTGCTGCCAAAGAGAATGGAGGCCATTCGCCGGGAGAAAAACGACCATGAACGCATCGAATACGCTGTCACGTCAGGGGCATCGGCTACTGCAGATTGGCGTCGCGCTGCTGCTGTTTTCGTCATTCGAAGGGTTTGCAATACCGTATCTCGCCGCACCGCGGCTCGGACTGTCCGCGCACACGCTCAGCGCCCTGGAGGGCGTTCTCTTGCTGGGTCTAGGCCTCACATGGTCTAGGCTCAATCTCGGCGCGGCGACGTCGCGGATTGCTTTCTGGCTGCTGATCTATTCGGCTTTGGCGATCCTGGCCGCCTACGTGATCGCCAGCGCCTGGGCGGCCGGCAACGAGACTATGCCGTTGGCGGCCGGAGCCTTCCACGGAAGTGCCTTTCAGGAAGCTGTGATCAAAGGTGTGGCGTATTCGTCCGCGCCGACCGGCCTCATCTCTTTCGTGCTCATTTTGTGGGGCCTGCGTCTCTCGGACGCTTGGCCTGCCGACAGCTAATGCATGTCGCGCAGCGGTTTTGCGATAACATGCATAAAACAAGCGCGTCACATGAGTTCACTCGAACGCGACGCGATTTGCTTTAGGACCGTACCGCGGTTTCCGTCGGATTTGCGCAAAACAGACGCGTGGGTGCACCGGATGCTCAGCCGCGCAGCGCCGCCATCGCGGCTGCGTGCAGCTCCGGTGTCGCCGCCGCCAGGATGTCGCCGCCGTTTTCCGCCGGCCCGCCTTCGAAGGTGGTGACAACGCCGCCTGCCTTCTCGATGATCGGGATCAGCGCGACGATGTCGTACGGTTTCAATCCGGGATCGGCAACGATATCGACGCTGCCCGCCGCCACCATCGCGAAGGCATAGCAGTCGGTGCCGTAACGGGCGAGCTGGACCTGTTGCTCGAACAGGTCGTAGCGCAGGCGCGCGTCTCCCTTGAACAGCGCCGGCGTGGTGGTGAACAGCGTCGCCTCGGCGAGATTCGTCGTCTTGCGCGTAGCGAGTTTTCGGGAGCCACCGGGACCTTCATAATGCGAGCCGGAGGCATTGGCGTAGAACAACTCGCCGGTGAAGGGCTGCGACATCATGCCGGCGACGGCATCGCCGTCGACCGTCAGCCCGACCAGCGTGCCCCATACCGGCAGGCCGGAAATGAAGGCGCGCGTTCCATCGATCGGATCGATCACCCAGACATGCCGGCTGGAGATGTTTTCGCTGCCATGTTCCTCGCCGAGAATGCCGTGATCGGGGTATTGCGCTGATATCAGCGCCCGGATGGCGCGCTCGGCCTCGCGGTCGGCCTCGGTGACCGGGTCGAAGCTGCCGCGCTCCTTGTTGGTGACCGCGCCCTGGTTGCGGAAGCGCGGCAAGGTCTCGGCTGCGGCGGCACGCGCAATGCGCCGCATGAACTCGATGTTGATGTCCAACTGATTCTCCCGCTCCAGCATGTTTGGAGATACCCGTTTGCCTACGGATTTATGCCGAAACAAGGGCGTTCGGAGCCTTTCGCATGGTGCCAACTGTTGCTCGAATGCAACGCCGCCGTCATGGAAATGCAGTTTCCACTTCACAGTGAATTAAAAAAGCCGGAACGCGCCTTGACATTTGTGCAGCGCACAATACGTTTGTTCTCGGACAGGGGTTCCTGTCCATGCCCTCCTTGGGCGTTTCCTCCCTAGACTTCGACCGTGTCGTGCAAACGATGCGGTCTTTTTTTACGCTGCCGCATGAGCGGCGGTACCGCGATTCCGCGGCTATTCGGCGGCCAGCGGCAGATCCATGAAATTGTGATCGGGCATCGCCATCAGTTCGGCCGAAAACCGCGCTAGATCGTCGGCCAGTGCGTCGAAACCAGCCGATCTCTGGAACGTCCGCTCATTCATGTAGAGCCCGCGATTGACCTCGATCTGCAGCGCATGCAGATGGCGCACGGGGCGGCCATAGTGCTCGGTAATGAAGCCTCCGGCATAGGGCTTGTTGTGGGCGACGCTGTAGCCCATGCCGGTGAGCAGGCCGATCGCCGTCTCGGTCAACGCCGCCGCGGCCGAGATGCCGAAACGGTCGCCGACGATGAAATCCGGCCGCAATCCGCTGTCGCCGACCCTTATGCTTGCCGGCATCGAGTGGCAGTCAATCAGCACGGCGTAGCCGAAGCGCGCATGGGTTCTGGTCAAAAGCCGTTTCAGCGTCTCGTGATAGGGCTTGTAGACCGCTTCGATGCGCGCCACGGCTTCCGCCAGCGGCAAGCGGCCGGAATAGATGTCGAGCCCCTCGCCGACCAGCTTGGGCACGGTGCCGAGCCCGCCGGCCACCCGCGCCGAGCGGATGTTGCAGAATGACGGCACCGGTTCGGCGAACATGCGCGGGTCGAGTTCCCACGGCTCCCGATTGACGTCGAGATAGGCGCGCGGGAAGTTTGCCGCCAGCATCGGCGCTCCGAGCGCGACGGCGCCGCCGAACAATTCCTCGACATAGCAGTCCTCGGAGCGGCGGATGGCGTTGCGGTCCAGCTTGGCCATAGCCATGAACCGGTCCGGATAGTAGCGGCCGCTATGCGGCGAGTTGAAGAGGAAGGGAACGCGCTGTTCGGCGCCCGATCGGATTTCGAAGGGTGGAACGACCGAAAAATCCTCGGCTGCCGTTTTCAATTTGAACGAACCCGGGAATACCAATGCATCATGATGGGAAAGTGCCACCTCGCCGCCCGCATGTCCAGCCGCCGAAGCGCCAGCCAAATCAGGATTGTGCGGCCAACGTTCACTTGATGTTTACCGTCACCTCCTCATATACAGCATGGTTAACGGGCTTGCCGCACGGCATTGTCGGTTGGGTGATTCGGACGGGACAAGATGGCACGCATTCTGCTGGCGGAAGACGACGACGACATGCGCCGGTTCCTCGTCAAGGCGCTGGAGCGCGCCGGTTATCAGGTCAGCGATTTCGACAATGGCGCCAGCGCCTATGAGCGGCTGCGCGAGGAACCTTTTTCGCTGCTTTTGACCGACATCGTCATGCCCGAGATGGATGGCATCGAGCTCGCCCGACGGGCCACGGAGATCGATCCCGACCTCAAGGTGATGTTCATCACCGGCTTCGCCGCCGTCGCGCTGAACCCTGATTCCAAGGCGCCGAAAGACGCCAAGGTGCTATCGAAGCCGTTCCACCTGCGCGACCTCGTCAACGAGGTCGAAAAGATGCTGCAGGCCGCCTGACGCGCTTTTTGTCGCGTCTTGACCGACCCGGCAAGCCAGCCATTCTTTCGCTTTTCCCGCTATTGACGTGCCGAACCAAAAATGGTGTATGCGCGGCTTCGGATGGGCGTGTAGCTCAGCGGGAGAGCACTGCATTGACATTGCAGGGGTCACAGGTTCAATCCCTGTCACGCCCACCATCCAGATAATCCCTCAATTGGCCGTCGGTATTTTTCGTCGACTGATGTTCCCGGCCAATACCGGCCTCAGGCCGCGCCGAGGCGGAGATCCCCGGTCTCGACGTGCTCCAGAAACCACGCATAGGTCTGTTCCAGACCGCTGCGCAGCGAGTAGCGCGGGCGCCAGCCGGTGGCGAACAGACGCGACACGTCCATCAGCTTGCGCGGCGTGCCGTCCGGCTTCGTCGCATCGAACGTTATCGCAGCATCGGCGCCAGCGACCGACACGATGGTGCGGGCAAGATCGGCAATGGTGATGTCTTCTCCCGAGCCGACATTGATGTGGCTGTCGCCCGAATAATTCTTCAGCAACCAGACCAGCGCGTCGGCGGCGTCGTCGACATGCAGGAATTCACGCATCGGCGTGCCTGATCCCCACACCTCCAGGCTGTTGCGGCCGGCGCGCCTGGCCTCGTGCGCCTTGCGCATCAGAGCTGGCACGACATGGCTGGAATTGAGGTCGAAATTGTCGCCCGGACCGTAGAGATTGGTCGGCATCGCCGAGATGTAGTCGACGCCGTACTGGCGCCGATAGGCCTGGCACAGTTTCAGCCCGGCGATCTTGGCGATCGCATACCATTCGTTGGTGGGCTCGAGCGGCCCGGTCAGCAAGGCGTCCTCGGAGATCGGCTGCGCCGCGAATTTGGGATAGATGCAGGATGAGCCGAGAAACAGCAGCTTCTGCACCTCGTTGCGGAAGGCGCTGTCGATGACATTGTTCTGCATGACGAGATTGTCCTGCAGGAAATCGACGGGAAGCCTGTTGTTGGCCAGGATACCGCCGACCTTGGCCGCCGCCATCACCACTGCATCCGGCTTGCGGTCGGCCATCCAGCGCCGCACGCCGGCCTGGTCGAGAAGATCGAGCTCGGCGCGCGAGGCGGTCATAACCTCGCAATCCTCGTCGGCCAATCTGCGCAGGATGGCCGAGCCGACCATGCCGCGATGTCCGGCCACGAAAACGCGCTTGCCCTGAAGGTCGAAGGTCATCAGCTTACCCCAATGCAGAACGGCAGCTATGCCAGTTGGCCGGCGGAGCGCCGGATCGGCTTCTCTGTTGCCGGACGCATACCGCATACAGATTTGCCCAGACAAGGCAAATCGCAAAGCCACCCGAAGCAACCTTTGGATCGGACGCTGTAGCGCTCGCGATCAGACGCCCGCTACCGCGCAGAGGCTTGTCATTCTGGCAATGGCAAGCTCGGGGTCGGCCAGCAACCCTGCCTGGTCGGCAAGGCGAAAGACATCGGAATAGTGACGGATGCCGCGCGCCGATTGCATGCCGCCGATCATCGAAAAATGCTCCTGGTGGCCGTTCAGCCATGCCATGAAGACGATGCCGGCCTTGTAATATTCGGTCGGCACCTCGAAGATTTTGCGCGACAGCGGCACTGTCGGCGCCATCAGCGCGCCATAGCCGGCGCGGTCGCCGTCGGCCAGCTTTGCCAGCGCTGCATTGGCGACCGGCGCGATCGCATCGAAAATGCCGAGCAGCGCGTGCGAATGTCTGTCGCCGTCGCCGGCGATCAGCTCGGGGTAATTGAAATCGTCGCCGGTGAACATCAGCACGCCCTCAGGCAGCCGGTCCCTGAGCGCAATCTCCTTGCCGACATCGAGCAGCGATATCTTTATGCCTTCGACCTTGCCGGCATGGCGTTCGATGATCGCGACCACCGTCTCCAGCGCAGTTTCGAAGTCGCTGCTGCCCCAGTAGCCTTTCAGCGCGGGGTCGAACATGTCGCCCAGCCAGTGCAGGATGACCTTGCCGGAGGCCTGGGACAGGATGCGGTCGTAGACGCCGATATAGTCGTCGGGGCCTTTGGCGACCGCCGCCAGCGCCCGGCTGGCCATCATGATCGCCTTGCCGCCAAGCCCTTCGATGAAGCCGAGCTGTTCTTCATAGGCCGCGATGACATCGTCTAGCCTGCTGGCGCCCCCCGGCGCCAGATGGTCGGTGCCGGCGCCCGACGCAAGATCGGCGCCTTCGACGCTTCGCGCCTCGGCGATCGAGCGGCGGATCAATTCCTTGGCATTCGCCCAGTCGAAACCCATGCCGCGTTGAGAGGTGTCCATCGCTTCGGCGACACGGAAGCCAAGCCCCCAGAGGTGATGGCGAAACGCCATCGTCTTGTCCCAGTCGACCGCGGGCCTCGACCACGGATCGGTCATGGCGAGGGGATCGGCAACGACATGGGCGGCGGCGTAGGCGATACGCGAGAAGCGAGCGCCGGCCACAGGCTGTACCGGCTGGCCGACAAGCCGGCAGCGGACACGGCCGGCGCCTTCCCCGGGCAAGGTGATGTCCATGGCTCTCTCCCTTGCCAACGCCTATTAAATGGAACGTTCCAACAAATCAAGATATTTTGACTCCTGCCTCGTGCAGCGAAAATTGCTGCATCGCAGCAGCCGAAAGCCCTGCTTGCCGGAGAATTGCGCCACCGAGCCGCATTTTTCCCGGCTTCGCAAAAACGCGATTGACTCAAATGCGCCGCAGGGATTAGATCGTTCCAATAAAATCGCACAAGAAACCACCGGGAGGACAGATCTGGATGGCCAGCCGGGCCAAGGCAACGATACTCGACATCGCCCGTGAGGCGGGCGTGTCCAAATCGACGGTATCGCTGGTGCTGCAAGGCAGCGGGCTGATCCGGCCCGAAACCGCGCTCAAGGTGCGCAAGGCGATCGAGGACGTCGGCTATGTCTACAACCGCGGCGCCGCCAATCTGCGCAAGGCCCATTCCAACGTCATCGGCATGGTCATCAACGATCTCACCAATCCGTTTTTCGCCGAGCTCGCGGTCGGCATGGAGCGCGTCTTCCAGTCGGCCGGAGTCGTGCCTTTCATCGCCAATACGGCTGAAAACCCGGTGCGCCAGGAAGAGGTTCTGAAATCGTTGATGGAGCAGGGTGTCGCCGGGCTCGTCGTGTCGCCGGCGCGCGGCACCACGCCTGGTGCGTTCCGTCGCCTTGAGACCGCAGGCGTTCCGGTCGTCTTCGTCATGCGCCGGCTTCCCGAAAGCCGTATCCCGGTGATCACGCCCGACAATCATCGCGGCGCCTATCTCGCCACCGCCCATCTGATCGGCAAGGGCCACCGCCGGCTGGCCTTCTTCGGCGGCTCGTCCGACCTTGTCGTCTATCACGAGCGCCTGGGCGGCTTTCGCGAGGCCTGTGAAGCGCTCGGCATCGATCCGGCCGACAGGCTGGTCTTCGAGGGCGAAACCAGCCGCAAGGGCGGTATTGCCTGCCTGGAAACCGCACTTGCCATGGCCGCGCCGCCGACCGCGGCCCTTTGCTTCAACGATGCGGTCGCCTTCGGCGTCTTGCTGGCGCTGCGCAAGCGCGGCCTGGAACCCGGCGCGGACTTTGCCGTCGTCGGCTTCGACGACGTCGCCGAGGCCGAGCACTATATGCCGGCGCTGACCAGCGTCGCGGTGAACACCGCCGGCCTCGGCGAGCGCGCCGCCCATGTCGTGCTGAAGATGATCCAATCGCGCACCACGCGCGCCGAGGATCATATCGGCGCCGTCAACCTCGTGGTCAGGGAAAGCTGCGGCCCCGATCGCAAGGAGCATGGCTGCGCAGGAATGGGAGACGCGGCATGACCGTCAGTTGGGGGCTGATCGGCGCCAGCACGATCGCAAGACAGTTCATGATCGGCGCCATCCGCGCGCAGCCGGACGGCGAGATCGCCGCAGTGATGAGCTCCAGCCCGGAGCGGGCTACCGCCTATGCTCTGGAAAACCGCATTCCGGCGGCGGTCGCGACGATTGATGAATTGCTCGGCTCCGACATCGACGCCGTCTACATCTCGACCACCAACGAATTGCATCTCGAACAGGCACTCGCCGCCATCGAGGCGGGAAAGCATGTGCTTTGCGAAAAACCACTGGCGCTGACCAGCGCCGACGCGCGCAAGATGGTCGCGGCGGCCAGGGCCGCCGGCGTCGTGCTCGGCACCAATCACCACCTGCGCAATGCCGGCTCGCATCGGGCGATGCGCGAAGCGATCGCTGCCGGCTGCATCGGCAGGCCGATCGCCGCGCGCGTGTTCCACTCCGTCTATCTGCCGGAAAACCTGCAGGGCTGGCGCATCACCAGGCCGGACGCCGGCGGCGGCGTGGTGCTCGACATCACCGTCCACGATGCCGACACGCTGCGCTTCGTGCTCGGCGACGATCCCGTCGAGATCTCGGCATTCACGCAGTCGGCCGGCATGGCCGCCGGCGGGCTGGAAGACGGCGCCATGTGCCTCTGGCGCTTCGGATCGGGGATCATTGCCCAATCGCATGAGGGCTTCACCACCAAATTCGCCGGCACCGGCTTCGAGGTGCATGGCAGCGAAGGCTCGCTGATCGCCAAGGACGTGATGACGCAGAAGCCGCTCGGCTCTGTGTTGCTTCGCACGGCACAGGACGAAGAGGAATTGAGCTTCGACCGCGAAGACCTCTATGCCCGTTCGCTGCGCCAATACCACGCGGCGATCCGCGGCGAGGGCCAGCCTTCCGCCACCGGCGAGGACGGCGTCTGGTCGCTGACATCAGCCGAAGCGGCATTGCAATCGGCCAGGTCCGGCAAGGCCGTTGCCATCGACCCGAAGCTCGGGAGCGCAGCGTGAGCAAACTCGTTTCCGCGGCTGAGGCTGCCGGCCTGATTAGGGATGGCGTGGTCGTTTCCGTGTCGTCGTCGAGCGGCCTCGGCTGCCCGGATGCGGTGCTTGCCGCCATCGGCGAGCGCTTCGACGCCGACGGCCATCCCAAGGACATCACGACGCTGCACCCGATCGCCGCCGGTGACATGTACGGCATCAAGGGCATCGACCATGTAGCCAAGCCCGGCCTGTTGAAGCGCACTTTGTGCGGCTCCTATCCGTCCGGGCCTTCATCGTCGGAACCGCCGCAGATCTGGAAGATGATCGGCGACAATACGGTCGCCGCCTACAACGTGCCGTCCGGCATCCTGTTCGACATGCATCGTGAGGCCGCCGCCAAGCGCCCCGGCGTGCTGACCAAGGTCGGGCTCGACACCTTTGCCGACCCGCGCCACCAGGGTTGCGCCATGAATGCTGCCGCCAGCGAGCCGATCGTTTCGGTGCAGCAGTTCGACGGCGAGGAATGGCTCTATTTCCGCTCGATCGTACCTCAGGTCGCGATCATTCGCGCCACCACGGCGGACGAGCGCGGCAACCTTACCTATGAGCATGAGGGTGCCTATCTCGGCGGCCTCGAACAGGCGCTGGCCGTCCGCAACAATGGCGGCATCGTCATCGCGCAGGTCAAGCGCGTCGTCGAGAACGGCACGCTGAAGCCGCACGATGTGCGCGTGCCCGGCGTGCTGGTCGACCATATCGTGGTGGCGCCCGACCAGTTGCAGACGACGCTGACGCCCTACGATCCGGCCATCTCCGGCGAGATCTTCCGGCCGCTGTCGAGCTTTCGCAACGCCGAGATGAACGTCCAGAAGGTCATTGCGCGCCGCGTCGCCATGGAGCTTGCCCAGGGCATGGCGGTCAATATCGGCTTCGGCATCTCGGCCAATGTGCCGCGCATCCTTATCGAGGAAGGCCAGCACGGCAAGGTCACCTGGGTCATCGAACAGGGGGCGGTCGGCGGCGTGCCGCTGCTCGACTTCAAGTTCGGCTGCTCGTCGAACGCCGACGCCTTCATGCCCTCGCCGCACCAGTTCATCTATTTCCAGGCCGGCGGCTTCGACGCCTCGCTGCTGTCCTTCCTGCAGATCGACCGCCACGGCTCCGTCAATGTCTCGAAGCTTTCGGCGCGGCCCCACGTCACCGCCGGCGCCGGCGGCTTCGTCGACATCACCGCGCGGGCGAAGAAGATCGTCTTTTCCGGTTTCTTTAACGCCGGCGCCAAGCTGTCGCTTGCCGGTGGCGGCATTCGCATCGACCAGGAGGGCAAGGTCAAGAAAGTCGTCGGCGAGGTCGAGCATATCTCCTTCTCGGGCAAGCGTGCCGTCGCCCAGGGACAGGACATCACCTATGTCACCGAGCGCTGCGTGATGAAGCTGACGCCGGCAGGGCTGATGGTGACCGAGCTGGCGCCAGGTGTAGACTTGGAGCGCGATGTGCTGGCGCAGGCCGAGATCCCGCTCGCCGTCGCCAACGACCTGAAAATCACACCGGATGCGCTCTACCGGGACCGGCCGATCGGCCTGTCGCTCAATGGCGGCGCATCGCTTGGAGGCGCACATGGCTGAGCGTCTGGTAACGTTTGAAACCGACGGCCCCATCGGCATTGTCACACTGCGCCGGCCGGAGAAATTCAACGCGCTCGATATTCCGATGCTGCGGGCGCTGGAAGCGGCACTCGACGAGGCCGAGACAGCAACCGACGTCCGCGTCGTGCTGATCTGCGGCGAAGGCAAGGGTTTTTGCGCCGGCGGCGATGTCGAGGCTTGGGCAGAAATGAGCGCTGTCGATTTCCAGGTGCAATGGGTGCGCTACGGCCATCGCGTCTTTGACCGGCTGGCGCGGCTGCGGCAGCCGACGATCGCCGTGCTTGCCGGCCATGCGCTGGGCGGCGGGCTGGAACTGGCGGCCGCTGCAGACTTCCGCGTGGCGGAAACACAGGTGAAACTGGGGTTCCCCGAAACCTCGATCGGCGTCGTTCCCGGCTGGTCCGGCACCCAGCGCGCCGTGCGCCGCTTCGGTGCGCAGGCAGTGCGGCGGATGGCGCTCGGCGGCGAGGTGTTTCTGGCTACCGATGCGATGGCAGTGGGGATTGTCGACCGGGTGGTCGAGACCGGCAAGGCGTTCGCCGAAGCCAAGGCCTGGGCCGGCAAGATCGCCGAGCGCGGCCCGCTCGCGACCGAAGCCGCCAAGCTGATGATTGCCATCGCCGAGGGCGAAGAGAGTGCTGCCGCGACCGAAGCGCTGGCCAGCGGCTTCATCGCGCTGACAAGCGATCTCAGGACCGGCGTCGAGGCTTTCAACGCCAAGCAGAAGCCGGCGTTCTCAAGATCTTAGGAACCTGGAAATCACATGAACGCACCCCTCAACATCGCCATACCCGCCGAGGCAGCCGCAGCGCCGAAAAGCTACCGGCTGCTGATCGGCGGCAGGTTCATCGACGCCCAGGACGGCCGCACGCTGGAGCGCAGCAGCCCCGGCCACGGCTTCACCGTCTCGCGCTATGCACAAGCCGGCGCGGCGGACGTGGAGGCTGCGGTACAGGCCGCGCACAGGGCCTTCGAGGCCGGCCCGTGGCCGCGCATGAAGGCCGCCGAGCGCGCCGCGATCCTGCTCAAGGCTGCTGACCTGATCGAGGCGCGGCTGGACGAGATTGCCCGGCTCGACGCACTGGAATCCGGCAAGCCGATTGCGCAGGCGCGCGGCGAGATCGGCGGCGCCGTCGATATCTGGCGTTATGCCGCGGCACTTGCCCGCACGCTTCACGGCGAAAGCTACGCCAATCTCGGCGATGCCATGCTCGGCGTCGTGTTACGCGAACCGATCGGCGTCGTCTCCATCATCACGCCGTGGAATTTCCCGTTCCTTATCGTCAGCCAGAAGCTGCCCTTCGCGCTCGCCGCCGGCTGCACGGCGGTGGTCAAGCCGAGCGAGATGACCTCGGCCTCGACCTTTGTGCTCGGCGAGATCCTGATGCAGGCCGGCCTGCCGGACGGCGTCGTCAACATCCTTGCCGGGTTGGGCGCCGATGTCGGCGCACCGATGGTCAGCCATCCGCTGGTCGAGATGGTGTCGTTCACCGGCTCCACCCGCGTCGGCAGGATGACCATGGCGTCTGCCGCCAACTCGCTGAAGAAAGTCGCGATGGAGCTCGGCGGCAAGAACGGCCAGATCGTCTTTCCCGATGCCGACCTCGAGGCCGCCGCCGATGCGGCGGTGTTCGGCGGCTTCTTCAATGCCGGCGAATGCTGCAATGCCGGCAGCCGGCTGATCGTCCATGAGGCGATCGCCGACGAGTTCCTCGGCGCCGTCAAAGCCCTCACCGCCAAGGTGGTTGTCGGCGACCCGCTCGACGACCGCACCAAGGTCGGCGCGATGATCTCCGCCGACCATATGGCCAAGGTCACCGGCTACGTGACGGCAGCGGAAAACAGCGGCGGCCGGATATGTAGCGGCGGCAATCAGCTTGCTTCGAGCGCCGGCCAGTATCTTGATCCGACCATCGTTCGCGATGTCACCGAAGACATGGCCATTGCACGCGAGGAAGTGTTCGGTCCGGTGCTCTCGGTGCTGACTTTTGAATCGATTGAAAGGGCGTTGCACATCGCCAACAACACGCCCTATGGTCTGTCGGCGGGCGTGTGGAGCGCCAGCATCGATACCTGCATGTCGGTGGCGCGGAATGTGCGTTCGGGAACCGTTTGGGTGAACACGTTCATGGAGGGTTACCCCGAGCTGCCTTTCGGCGGCTACAAGCAGTCCGGTCTCGGACGCGAACTCGGCAAGCGCGCCGTCGAGGATTATACCGAGGAAAAGACAATCCAGTTTCATCGCGGCCAGCGCACCGGATGGTGGGTCGGCTGAGTTGGGAAGAACCCGGCGGGCATCCGCCGGTCGTGTAAGTTCAACAAGGGAGGAAGTACATGTTGCGCAAACTGCTTATCGGGACGGCTCTCGCATCGGGCGTTGCGTTCGCGGCCCATGCCGAGGACGTCAAGGAAGTCCAGATGCTGCATTGGTGGACGTCGGGCGGCGAAGCTGCCGCTCTGAACGTGCTCAAGCAGGATCTGGCCAAGGAAGGCTTTGCCTGGAAGGACGTGCCGGTGGCCGGCGGCGGCGGCGACGCTGCCATGACCGCGCTGAAGGCGATGGTGGCAGCGGGCAACTACCCGACCGCCTCGCAGATGCTTGGCTATACCGTGCTCGATTACGCCGCAGCCGGCGTTATGGGCGACCTGACCGAGACGGCGATAAAGGAAGGCTGGGACAAGTCCGTTCCCGCGGCCCTGCAGAAATTCTCCGTCTATGACGGCAAGTGGGTCGCGGCTCCGGTCAATGTCCACTCGGTCAACTGGCTATGGATCAACAAGGCGGTGATGGACAAGATCGGCGGCACCGAGCCCAAGACCTTCGACGACTTCATTGCGTTGCTGGACAAAGCCAAGGCGGCGGGCGTCATCCCGCTCGCGCTGGGCGGCCAGAACTGGCAGGAAGCGACAATGTTCGACTCAGTCGTGCTGTCGACCGGCGGGCCTGAGTTCTACAAGAAGGCCTTCAACGACCTCGACGAGGAGTCGCTGAAGTCCGACACGATGAAGAAGTCGTTCGACAATCTCGCCAAGCTCGTCACCTATGTCGACCCGAACTTCTCGGGCCGGGACTGGAACCTCGCCACCGCCATGGTCATCAAGGGCGATGCGCTGGTGCAGGTGATGGGTGACTGGGCCAAGGGCGAATTCAACGCCGCCAAGAAGGTCCCGGGCACCGACTTCCTGTGCTACCGCTTCCCGGGCACCGACGGCAGCGTCGTCTACAACTCCGACATGTTCGGCATGTTCAACGTTCCGGAGGACCGCAAGGCCGCCCAGATCGCCCTGGCCACCGCCACGCTGTCGAAGAGCTTCCAGTCGGCCTTCAACGTCGTCAAGGGCTCTGTCCCGGCCCGCACCGACGTGCCGGACACCGACTTCGACGCTTGCGGCAAGAAGGGCATGGCCGACCTGAAGGCCGCCAATGAAGGCGGCACGCTGTTCGGTTCGCTGGCGCAGGGCTATGGCGCGCCTCCCGCGGTTGCCAACGCCTACAAGGATGTCGTCTCGAAATTCGTGCACGGCCAGATCAAGACCTCGGACGAGGCCGTGACCCAACTGGTCAGCGCGATCGAAGACGCCAAGTAAGGCACCCGCCCATGTGAATGATCTCCCCGGCGCAAGCCGGGGAGATCCCCTGCGGCGAGGTTTTGCGGTTGCGCCGACCGGCACGCTTTCGTGCCGCAGAGCCCGAGACAGCAGAATTCCGGACCCGCCATACGGAATGGACAGATGAGCACAGTTGCTGAAACCAGTATCACGCTGACGCCGGAGCACGATGCCCGTCCGGGCGCCACGGTGCGCTCGCGCCTTCAGAATGCGCTGCCGAAGCTCGTGCTGGCGCCGAGCTTCGCCGCCACAATCGTCTTCGTCTACGGCTTCATCCTGTGGACGATCTATCTGTCCTTCACCAATTCCAAGACCTTTCCCTCCTATGCGATCACCGGGCCACGCGCCTATCAGCGGCTATGGCGCTGGACTTTCGAAAGCGATCCGCCGTCCTCCTGGTACACGTCGATCACCAATATGGGGATTTTCGGCTTCCTCTACATTTCCATCTGCCTGGCGCTCGGCCTGTTCCTGGCGATCCTGCTCGACCAGAAGATCCGCGGCGAAGGTGTGCTGCGGCCGATCTACCTCTACCCGATGGCACTGTCGTTCATCGTCACCGGCGTTGCCTGGAAATGGTTTCTGGACCCCGGCCTCGGCCTCGAGCAGACACTGCACCAATGGGGCTGGACGAGCTTCCATTTCGACTGGATCAAGAACAAGGATTTCGTCATCTACACGGTGGTCATCGCCGGCGTCTGGCAGGCGTCGGGCTTCATCATGGCGATGTTCCTGGCCGGCCTGCGCGGCATCGACGGCGAGATCCTGAAGGCGGCGCAGATCGACGGCGCCACCACCTTCCAGCTCTACCGTCGCATCGTCATCCCGCTGCTGCGGCCGATCTTCCTGTCCGCCTTGATCGTCCTCGCGCATCTCGCCATCAAATCCTACGATCTGGTGGTCGCGCTGACCAGCGGCGGGCCGGGCGGTTCGGCCTGGCTGCCGTCCAACTTCATGTATGAGTACACCTTCAAGCGCAACGAGATGGCCGTCGGCTCGGCCAGCGCCGTGATCATGCTGATGACCATCACCGCGATCATCGTTCCCTATCTCTATTCCGAGCTTCGGGAGAAGCCGCGATGAGCGCCGTGGCCACTCCTGCTCGCCAGAGCACTGGCGGTATCAGCGCCAGGACGGTCAACCGTATTGTCATCTACGGGCTGCTGGCGCTGTTCGCGCTGTTCTATCTGATGCCGCTGTTCGTCATGCTTGTGACCTCGTTCAAGACCATGGACGAAATCCAGAACGGCAACATGCTGGCGCTGCCGCAGGAGCCGACCTTCGCACCTTGGATAAGGGCGTGGAGCGAGGTTTGCTCGGGTCTCACCTGCGTCGGCATGAAGGGTTATTTCTGGAACTCGATCAAGATGGTGGTTCCGGCCGTCATCATCTCGACCCTGCTCGGCGCGCTCAACGGCTATGTGCTGACGAAGTGGCGCTTTCGCGGGGCGACGCTGGTGTTCGGGCTGATGCTGTTTGCCTGCTTCATTCCGTTCCAGTCCGTCCTCTTGCCGATGGCAACGATCCTCGGCAGCCTCGGCCGGTTCGGCGTCAAGCTGCAGAACGCGACCGGCCTCACCTTCGGCTTCGGCAATCCGACCGTGAATCTGGTGTTCGTTCACGTCGTCTACGGCATCGGATTCACCACCCTGTTCTTCCGCAATTATTACGAAGCGTTTCCGAACGAGCTGGTGAAGGCGGCGCAGATCGACGGCGCCAGCTTCTTCCAGATCTTCCGGCGCATCATGCTGCCCAACTCGCTGCCGATCATCGTGGTGACGGTGATCTACCAGTTCACCAACATCTGGAACGACTTCCTCTTCGCTTCCGCCTATGCCGGCTCAGGCGACGTGATGCCGATGACGGTGGCGCTGAACAATGTCGTCAACACCTCGACCGGCGTCGTCGAATACAACGTCAACATGGCGGCGGCGATGATCGCCGCGCTGCCGACGCTCCTCGTATACGTGCTCGCCGGCCGCTATTTCGTGCGCGGCCTGATGGCCGGCGCCGTCAAAGGATAATCGCATGGCTTTTCTGGAAATTGACGGGCTGAAGAAGCGTTTCGGAGCGGTCGAGATCCTGAAAGGCATCGACCTCGACCTGGAAAAGGGCGGCTTCCTCGTGCTGGTCGGGCCTTCCGGTTGCGGCAAGTCCACGCTGCTCAACACTATTGCCGGCCTGGAAACCATCACCGAAGGGGAAATCCGCGTCGACGGACGCACGATCAACGATCTCCACCCCTCCAAGCGCGACATCGCCATGGTCTTCCAGAGCTACGCGCTCTATCCGAACATGACGGTTGCCGGCAATATCGCCTTCGGCATGGAGATGCGCGGCGTGCCGGCCGGCGAGCGCCAGAAGGCAATCGACAAGGTGGCGAAGGTCCTGCAGATCGGCCATCTGCTGAAGCGCAAGCCAAGCCAGCTCTCCGGCGGCCAGCGCCAGCGCGTTGCCATGGGCCGGGCGCTGGTGCGTGATCCAAAGCTGTTCCTGTTCGACGAGCCTTTGTCCAATCTCGATGCCAAGCTGCGTGTCGACATGCGCATCGAGATCAAGCGCCTGCATGCCACCACCGGCACCACCATCGTCTACGTCACCCACGACCAGATCGAGGCGATGACGCTGGCCACCAAGATCGCGGTGATGCGCGACGGCGAGGTGCAGCAGTTCGGCACGCCAGCCGAAATCTATAACAATCCGGTCAACCTGTTTGTTGCCGACTTCATGGGCTCGCCGGCGATGAACCTGATCCCGGCGACGATCGGCAGCAACGGCAGCGGCTTCTCCGTCGTCATGGAGCGCGAGGCGCGCCAGCCGATCTCGCTGCCGCTGGGCAATGCGCCGGCCGGCCTGTCGGCATTCCAGGGAAAACCGATCATTTTCGGCGTCCGCCCGGAAGCACTGACCGATCCCGAGGGTGCCGAACGCAACGCCTCGAACATCGCCCGCGCCGACTGTCACATCGAGGTCATCGAGCCGGCCGGCTCGGATACGTTCGCGGTCACCAATCTCGGCGGCAAGGCGGTGGTGGCGCGGCTGCGCGCCGATGCCAAAATCCAGCCCGGCACGGTCACGCCGCTCGCCTTCAACCTGACCAAGGCGGTGTTCTTCGATCCGGCGACCGAGAAACGCATCGTCTAACGGCCATGACAAATCCCGACATCGTCATCATCGGCTCCGGCATAGGCGGCGCCACGATCGCCTCCGGCCTTGCCGGCGGTGGCGCCTCGATCCTGATGCTGGAGCGTGGCGAAGCCCTGCCGGCAACGCCGCACACACGCGACACCCGCGCGATCTTCGTCGACGGCCATTATCGGCCGAAGGAGATGTGGCTCGAGGCCGGCGGAGCGCCTTTCAACCCGGGCAATTACTACTATGTCGGCGGCAATTCGAAATTCTACGGCGCTGTGCTGATCCGCTACCGCAGGGAAGACTTTTCGGAGATGGAGCACTATGGCGGCATCTCGCCGGCCTGGCCGTTTTCCTATGAGGAATTCGAACCCTGGTATTCCAAGGCCGAGCAGCTTTTTCGCGTGCGCGGTGCACTCGGCGAAGACCCGACCGAGCCGTTCCACTCTACGCCCTACCCTTTCGGGCCGGTACCAGACGAGCCGCCGATCGCGCGTGCGCGCGCCGAGTTGAAGAGCCTGGGCCTGCATCCGGCATCGCTGCCGCTCGGCGTCGACATTGAGGCCTGGCTGAAAGATGGCAGCACGCCGTGGGACGCGTTTCCCAACACCGGGACCGGCAAGATCGACGCGCAAACGGGACCGCTGGCCGCCGCCCTTGCCGACCCGAAGATCAAGCTCGAGACCGGCGCCCATGTCGAATATCTCGAGGCATCGCCGGATGCGAGGGCGATCATCGCCGTCCATTATCGACAGAACGGTGCGCTGAAGAAAGTCGCGCCGAAGCTGGTGATCCTGTCGGCCGGCGCGGTCAATTCAGCCGCCATCCTGCTGCGTTCGCCTTCCCCTTCTTCCAAGGGCAAGGGAGGTGGCAAAGGCCTGGCCAACCGTTCCGACCAGGTCGGCCGCAACTTCATGAACCACAATTCGAGCGCCATGCTGGCGATCGATCCGCGCCGCAGGAACAAATCCGTCTACCAGAAGACGCTGATGCTGAACGACTATTATCTGTCCGACGGCAAGGGCGGCAAACCGCTCGGCAACGTCCAGCTTCTCGGCAAGATCGACGGCAACATCCTCAAGGCCAATGTCCGGCGCGCGCCCAAATTCGCGCTGGATTTCATGGCCGGCCACGCCGTCGACTGGTATCTGATGTGCGAGGACCTGCCCGATCCCGAGAGCCGCATCGTGGTCGACGGCAAGGACATCGTCATGCAGTGGCGGCGCTCCAACATGCAGTCGCTCGACGGACTGACCAAGGTGATGCGCGAGAATTTCCGCGCCTGCGGCTATCCGATCGTCCTGTCGCGTCCGTTTGACAAGCGCACGCCCTCACATCAGTGCGGCACGGTGAAGATGGGCAACGATCCAGCGACCTCGCCGCTGGATCCGTTCTGCCGCTCCTTCGACCACAGCAATTTGTTCGTCGTCGATGCCGGCTTCCTGCCGAATTCGGCCGCCGTCAATCCGGCGCTGTCGATCGCCGCACAGGCGCTGCGCGTCGCCGATCATATTCGCAAGACGGAGCTTGCAACATGAGCCGCCCGGCAGCGATCGTCACCGGCGGCGCGCGCGGCATCGGCCTTGCCTGCACCGAGGCGCTGGCCGGCGCAGGCTTCGACATCCTCGTCGCCGACCTTGCCGACGAAGCCGCAGACGGGCTCGCCGCCGACATCACCGGGCGCGGCGCGAAATTCGCCTATGTCAGCTGCGACATCGCCGACCTCGACGGCCACGCAGCGCTGATTGATGCCGCGACAAGCGCCTTCGGCCGCATCGACTGCCTGGTCAACAATGCCGGCATCGGCACTGTCCTGCGCGGCGATCTGCTCGAGCTCAAGCCGGAAAATTTCGACCGGGTGCTCGGCATCAATCTGCGCGGCACCGTATTCCTCAGCCAGGCCGTCGCCAAAGCGATGCTCGGCCTGCCAAGCGATGGTGCGAGATCGATCATCACCATCACTTCGGTCAGCGCCGCCATGGCCTCGCCGGAACGTTCCGATTACTGCATCTCCAAGGCTGGGCTTTCGATGTGGGTGAAGAACCTGGCACTGCGGCTCGCCGCCGAAAATATCGCCGTGTTCGAGGTGCGCCCGGGCATCATCCGCACCGACATGACCGCCGGTGTGACCGCCAAATATGACGGGCTGATCGACGGCGGGCTGGTGCCGGCGATGCGCTGGGGCGAGAGCGAAGATATCGGTGCCGCCGTGGCGGCGCTCGCCGGCGGCAAGTTCGGCTTTTCGACCGGCTCGGTCATCAATATCGACGGCGCGCTGTCGGTGCCGAGGCTATGAACAGGTGATGCCATGACCGACTACATAATCGTCGGCGCCGGCCCGGCCGGGTGCGTACTCGCCAACCGGTTGAGCCAAGATCCGTCGCATCAGGTGCTGCTGCTCGAAGCCGGCGGCAAGGACTGGCATCCGTTGATCCACATGCCGGCCGGTTTCGCCAAGATGACCAAGGGCATCGCCGCCTGGGGCTGGTCGACAGTGCCGCAAAAGCACATGCAGGACCGTGTCTTCCGATACACGCAGGCCAAGGTGATCGGTGGCGGCTCTTCGATCAACGCCCAGATCTACACGCGCGGCAACGCCCGCGACTACGACGCCTGGGAGAAGGAAGAAGGCCTTGCCGGCTGGGGCTATCGCGACGTGCTGCCCTATTTCAAGCGCGCGGAGAACAACCAGCGTTATGCCAACGATTTCCACGGCGACCAAGGCCCGCTCGGCGTATCGAACCCGATCGCGCCGCTGCCGATCTGCGAGGCCTATTTCCGTGCCGGACAGGAGATGGGCATCCCCTTCAATCCCGACTTCAACGGGGTAGCCCAGGAGGGCGTCGGTTATTATCAGCTGACGCAGAAGGACGCGAAGCGCTCCTCCGCCTCTGTCGCCTATCTCCGGCCGATCCGCGAGCGAAAGAATCTCACCGTCAGGACCGGCGTTCTGGTGACGCGCATCGTCGTCGACAAGGGCCGCGCCGTCGGCGTCGAGATCGTCGACAGGCCGGGCGGCCAGCCAACGATCCTGCGCGCCGAGCGCGAGGTGATCGTCTCGTCCGGCGCCATCGGCTCGCCGAAGCTTTTGCTGCAGTCGGGCATCGGCCCGGCCGACCATCTGAAGGCGGTCGGCGTGACACCGGTGCACGATCTGCCCGGCGTCGGCTCCAACCTGCAGGATCATCTCGACCTGTTCGTCATCGCCGAATGCACCGGCGATCACACCTACGACAACTACGCCAAGCTGCACTGGACGGCGTGGGCCGGGCTGCAGTATCTGCTCCTGAAGAAAGGCCCGGTAGCCTCCAGCCTGTTCGAGACCGGCGGCTTCTGGTACGCCGATCCGACCGCCGCCTCTCCCGATATCCAGTTGCATCTCGGCCTCGGCTCCGGCATCGAGGCCGGCGTCGAGAAGCTGAACAATCCGGGCGTGACACTGAACTCGGCCTTCCTGCGCCCGCGCTCGCGCGGCACCGTGCGGCTGAACAGTGCCGACCCGGCCGACCGCCCGCTGATCGATCCGAACTATTGGTCCGATCCCTATGACCGCGACATGTCGATCAAGGGGCTGAGGCTGGCGCGCGAGATCATGCGGCAGAAAGCGCTGCAGCCCTATGTGCTGCGCGAGGTACTGCCGGGACCCGACCTGCAGAGCGGCGGCGAGCTGTTCGACTACGCCTGCCGCAGTTCCAAGACCGACCACCACCCGGTCGGCACCTGCCGCATGGGCCACGATGCGATGAGCGTGGTGACGCCAGATCTCAGGCTGCGCGGTATCGAGGGCCTGCGCGTCTGCGACGCCTCGGTGATGCCGCGCATCCCCTCCTCCAACACCAATGCCCCGACGATCATGGTTGGCGAAAAAGGCGCCGATCTGATCCTTGGCCGCGAGCCGCTGCCGCCGGCGGTGTTTTCCACCAACCAAGCGGCATGAGGGACAAGGAATGATCAGGCACTGTGTCTTCGTCAGATTTCGCAACGATGTCGCCGACGCCGAGCGCGCGGCAATCCATGCCGATCTCGAAGCGTTGCGGGCGGTGATCGACGGCATGGGCAAGGTCGAATTCAGCGCCAATACCAGCCCGGAACCCTTCGCCCGCGGCTTCACGCACGGCTTCACCATCGACTTTCGCGATGCTGCGGCACGCGATGCCTATCTGGAGCATGAAGCGCATCAGCGAGCCGGCGCAAAACTGGTCGCGGCGCTCGAAGGCGGCACCGACGGGCTGATGGTGTTTGATCTGGAGATCGCGTGACTATCCCATTCTCAGCGCAACGACGCCGGCAACGATGCTAAGCACCGCGGCACCTCGCCATGCCGTCATCTTCTCGCCGAGCGCGAAGACCGAGATCATCATGGCGAACAGGATCGATGTTTCGCGCAGCGACGCCACCGAGGCGATCGGCGCCTTGGTCATCGCCCACATCACGATCCAGTAGGCGCCGCCGCTGAGCACGCCGGTATAGATTCCGGCCTTCCAGTCGCGCGCCAGCACCGGCAGCGCCTGTGGGCCGCGAGAGACGACGCATAGCACCAGCGCCCACAGCGCATCGCAGACGAACAGCCAGGCGGCATAACTCGACGCGGTGGCGGCCAGCCGCGCGCCGCTGCCGTCCGACAGCGTGTAGCTGGCGATGAAGATCGATGTGCCCAACGCGAAACCGACGGCGCGCAGGTTCAATTTCTCCAGATGCGCGCCGCCGCGAAACGACAGCACCAGCGTGCCCGCCGACAACAAGAGGATGCCGAGAATGGCGAGCGGCGCCGGCATCTCGGCAACCACCACAACGCCCCCCAAAGCGGCCAGCAATGGCGCGGTGCCGCGCGCCAGCGGATAGGTCTGGGCGAAATCGCCGGCCTTGTAGGCGCCGATCAGGAACGTCCTGTAGCCCATGTGGAAGACAACCGAGGCGAGGATGTATGGCCACACTTCCGGCTTCGGCACCTCGACGAAAGGCAACGTCACCAGCGCAGCGGCACCCATGCCGAGCGTCATCAGTGTGATCGACAGGAAACGGTCGAGATGGACCTTGACCAGCGCGTTCCAGATCGCATGCATGGAAGCGGCGGCGAGCACCGCGAAAAAGACAAACAGGCTCATCGGCGGTTCATCCGCCGCCCGTCCCGATGACGATCGGCGTCTCTAGGTCGATATCGACCCAGAGCGGAAAATGGTCGGAAGCGATTTGGCCGATATCGGCGCTGACCGAGCGCACGCGCCCGGCAAACATGCCGCCGACGAAGCAATGGTCGAGCCGGCGCTTTGCCAGCCTGCCATCGATAGTCTTCACATGGGTGTGGAAATCCGCTGTCGGTTCCATTGCGACGGCGGCGACATCGACAAAACCGTCGAGATAGGCGGCACCGCGATGATAGGGCGCGCTGCCGACAATGCGCCGGTACTCGGCGCTATCCGGCTCCATGTTGAAGTCGCCCAACCAGATCGCCGCTACGGGGTTTTCTGGCTCCTGTTCGCCATTGCTCCAGTTGCGCGCCGGCTCGTCGTCGGCGCCGCTCCATGGGCCGCCCTCGGACGGCGCACGGCGATGCTCGGCGAGCAAATAGTCGATCTGCTCCAGCCGCTCCTCGGCCGCGATATGCGCCAGATGCAACGACAGCACCCGCACCGGACCGGCAGGGGTGCGGATCATGCATTCGAGTGCGGCATTGCGGGTGTTGAGCGGCCGCAGCGTGCGCCTGAGCGGCAGCGTATGCAGCCGCGACCAGACGATCGGAAGCTTCGACAGAACCATGGTGCCGAATTGCCGCCGCCGGTTGACGATGCGGCCTTCACGCCGGTGGCTGGCATCCATGTCGAAGGCCGGCCCGTAGACCCAATGGTAGTCGGGCAGCAATTGCGAAAGAAGTTCCGGCTGGTCGTCCTCGTTGCTGCGCAACCAGTGCCGTTCCACCTCCTGCAAGGCGATGATGTCGGCGCCGGCCACGACCTTGGCACAACGCGCCAGGTCATAGCGGCCATCGCTGCCGAAGCCGTACTGGATGTTATAGCTGACCAGCTTCATTGCTTATCCGGCTCAGTTTCCTGCTGGCAGTAGCCGTTCGCTGACAGCCTTGCAATGTGCAGCCGGGCGGAGGGAGCTTGGGCCAGATGCTAAGTGGTCAGCGGCTGGAACCGACCGGGCGGGGATGCTGCCAGTTCCGACCAGTCGATTTCTTCCTCAAGGCGGTGGTAGGCTTCGTCGCCGATCGTTCCGTCGATGCGCAAACGCTCCAGCGCATCGCGCTGGCTCTTGATGGCGTAAAGACGCAACCTGTCATACTCGGTCGCCGCCTGGGCATCCTCCGGGTTTTCGGCGATGGCGCGCTGGGCGGCATATTGCTCTCGCACCGCCCCGGCCGCGCTCGATGTCTTGCCGCTGAGCACGTCCAGCGCCGCCTGCATGATGGCGACGCGCGCCTGCGCCACCTCCCGGTCGACCGTCCGATCGAGGTCGAGATTGAGCAGAAGCAGCAACGGTTTCAGGCTGACGCCTTGCAGCACCAATGTGCCGAGCACGACCGTGAAAGCGGCGAGCACGATCGGATCACGGCCCGGAAAGTCGGCCGGCAAGGCGAAGGCTGCCGCAAGCGTCACCAGGCCACGCATGCCGCACCAGCCGATGAGCACGCCGCCGCGGAGTGTCGGTGCGTCCTTCCGCCTGTCCTCGTCGCTCAGACGTGCCAGCGCTCTGAGGATCGCGCCGCAGCCCAGAACCCAGACGAGCCGCGATACGATGACGACGGCCAGCACAGCCAGGGCAAAGACGAACGCCTCGCTTTGTCCTTGCTCGGCAAGTCGGCCGACGATGGACCGCGCTTGCAGGCCCATCAGAACGAAGGCCAGCACGTTGAGCACGAACACCGCCGTCTCCCAGACCGAGTAGGAGCTGACACGATTCCTTGCCGGCATGTGGCGCGGCGATGTACGTGCGATCGTCATGGCATAGACGACGATCGTGATGATGGCGGAAACCCCTATCCTGTCGGCCAGGATCCAGACGCCGAAGGTTGAGGCGAATTGCACCACGGTGCCGCTCGCCGGGTCGTCGATGCGGCCGAGTATGGCGAGAGACAAGCGGCCGAGCACATAGCCTGCGGCAAGGCTGCCGACCGTCGACAGCAGGATCATTGGAACGGCACTGCTCAACAGGATGGAGCCGGCGGCTGCGGAAACCGACATCCTGTAGATCAACAGCGCCGTGGCGTCGTTGAGAAGGCTCTCGCCTTCCAGGATGGCGGTAATGCGGTGCGGCACCTTGAACTGTCCGAGCACGGCCGCCGCCGCCACCGCATCGGGCGGCGCTACGATCGCGCCGAGCGCTATGGCCGCGGCAATGGGCAGGCCTGCCATCGTCCAGCCGACCAGCGCGACCGTCACGGTGGTGAAGATGACGGCGCCAAGCGCCAGCAGGATGAGCGAAACCTTGTAGCGGTTGAGATCGCGCAGCGACGTGTCATAGGCCGCGTCGAGCAGAACCGGCGCGATGAACAGAGCGAGCGCCAGCTCCGGGTCGATCTCGATGGTCGGGGCAAACGGCAGGAAGGCGATGCCGGCGCCGGCCAGCGCCAGCAATGACGGATAGGGAATCTGCAGACGCCGCGACAGCGCGGTCAGGGCGACCGCGATGAGAAGCAGGACAAGGGTGAGTTCAAAAAGCGCCATGCCTTATCGTAGCGGTGAAGCCGGGCGATTGGCACTGCAAAAACGGCGACGGCTTTGGCTGCTCGTGAATGGTGAATGGCTGCGTGCAGAGGAATTTCGGCGCGTAAAGCGCATTCTCACTATTCACTATTCACCATTCACTCTTCTCCTAATGCAGCACCAGCATGTCGCCCGACGAGAACGAAATCTCGGCCTTTTCGCCGACGGCCGGCGGCGGTGTGGCCGGACTATTGAACGTGTCGAGCGAGACCGTGCTGCCGCCGATGCCGACGCGAACCCGGATGACCGAGCCGAGGAAATGCACCTCGGCGATTTCGCCCGAAAGGCTGGAATCGCGGCCGGGGTGTCGGCCGAGCGAGATCGCCTCGGGCCGCAACGCCAGCGACAGCGTGTCGCCGGACTTCGAGCCGTTGAGCTTGCCCTTGAGCGAGACCTCTTGCGAGTTGACGCGCACCTTGCCCGAAGCGGCGTCGGTGACCGTGCCTTCGAGCACGTTCAGCGTGCCGACGAAATTGGCGACGAATTTGGTTGCCGGACGGTTGTAGATCTCGAACGGCGTGCCGACCTGCTCGGCCTTGCCGCCATACATGACGGCGATGCGGTCGGAGATCGACAGCGCCTCTTCCTGGTCGTGGGTGACGAAGATGGTGGTGATGCCGAGCTTCTTCTGGATCGAGCGGATTTCCTCGCGCAGTGACACGCGCACCTTGGCGTCGAGTGCCGACAGCGGCTCGTCGAGCAGCAGCAGTTTCGGCTTGGGCGCAATCGCCCGCGCCAGCGCGATGCGCTGCTGCTGACCGCCGGAGAGCTGATAGGGATAGCGGTCGCCCATCTGCGGCAGCTTGATGATGTCGAGCATCTCGGCAACGCGCCTGTCGGCATCGGCCTTCGGCATGCCGGCGACCTTCAGCCCGAAGCCGATATTCTGCGCCACGGTGAGGTTCGGAAACAGCGCATAGGCCTGGAACACCATGCCGACATTGCGCTGGTTGGGCTTGAGCCGGGTGATGTCCTTGCCGGCCACGACGATCTTGCCGGCGCTTGGCTCCTCGAAACCGGCGACCATGCGCAGCACCGTCGTCTTGCCGCAGCCCGACGGGCCAAGGAAGGAGACGAATTCGCCCGGCTCGACGTCGAGGTTGAAATCCTGCACCACAATGGCGGCGCCGAAGGATTTCTGCACATGCTGGATTGAGAGGAATGGCTCGGTCATGGCTTTTTCCTTCGGGTCAGTTCGGACGGTTCGCCGATCGCGGCGCGAAGCGCGACAGGATCTGGATCAGCGACATGCAGCCCCAGGTGATGGCGAAGGCGATGATGGCAAGCGCCGCCGGCTCGTAGGCGCGGTTGGCGCCGACGTTCTGCAGATAGGGTCCGAAAGCAGGCCGGTTGAGCAGGCTGGCCATGGTAAATTCACCGATGACGATGGCGAAGGTCAGGAAGGCGCCTGACAGCACCGCGATCAGCACATTGGGCAGGATGACCCGGGTGATGATCGTGCCCCAGCCGGCGCCGAGGATCTGCGCCGCTTCGGTCAGTGTCCGCACGTCGATGGTGCGAAGCCCGGTGTCGACGGCACGATACATATAGGGCAGCGCCAGTGTCGCATAACCGATGACCAGCAAGGCATTGGCTCCTGTCTCGCTGGCCAGGAACGGCAGCGGTGAGTTCGACCCGTACATTCTGATGTAGCCGAAGACGATAACGATGGCCGGAATGACCAGCGGCAGCAGCGTGATGAACTCGACGACGGGCCTGATCTGCGGCAGCCGCAGACGAATCCAGTACGCCGCCGGCACCACCACCAGCACGCCAAGGACGATGGTGAAGATGGCTGCGACCACCGAATAGATGAAGGTCGCCTGGAAGCGGGGATCGCCGAGCACGACCTGATAGGCATCGAAGGAATACGCGCCGCGCCGCATGCGCATGGAGAATTCCACGGTCGCGATCAGCGGAATGAAGAAATAGGCCGCGCCCAGCGCGAAGACGATCCAGGCCCAGAATCTGCCGGACTTCATTTGAGCCACCTCTCAGAGCGCGTCCGGAACCAGATGTAGAAGACATTGGCCAGCCCAGTGATTACGATCATGCCGAAGGCGATGGCGTAGCCGAGATGGGCATTGTGCAGCACGTCACCGCGGATCTGTGCGTAGAGCAGGATAGGGACGATGTTAAGCGAGGAGCCGGTCAGAGCGTAAGCGGTGGCGATGGCACCGAAGGCGTTGGCGAACAAGAGGATGACGGTGCCGAGGAAACTTGGCCAGATCACCGGAATGACGACCATGCGCCAGAACTGCGCCTGGGTCGCGCCAAGCGTTGCCGCCGCTTCGCCCCATTCCTTCTTCAGCCCATCGATCGCCGGCACGATGATCACCACCATCAGCGGGATCTGGAAATAGACATAGGTCAGCGTCAGGCCCCAGAACGACAGGATGTTGAAACCATGGGCATAAATGTTGAAGCCGACCAAGACGTTGAGCAGCACCGTGGCGAGCCCGAGCCGGCCGAGCGTCGCGAGAAAGGCAAAGGCCAGCGGCACGCCGGCAAAATTGGAGGCCACACCGGAAAAGGTCAGTGTCGCCGAGCGTATCCACTCCGGCAGCCCGCCGCGCACGATGGCGATGGCAATGGCAAGTCCCGCGAAAGCACCGATCAGCGACGAGGCGAGGCTGACCTTGATTGAGATCCAGTAGGCGGCAACGATCGACGGCTGCGCCAAGGCCGCTATGTTTTCGAAAGTGAATTCGCCGGCATCGTTCCGGAATGCGCCCAGCATCAGATAGAGCGTCGGCAGGATCAGGAACATGATGGCGAAGATGAAGAAAGGCGCAACGCCAAGCCATTGCGTCGGCAGCCTCATGCTGCGGGCGTCGGCAGGAGGCGCGGTCTTCCCGGCAACAGCGTGATCGGACAACGAGATATCGGTCATGCGCCGGCTACCGTCCTGGAGGTATGCCGGGCGGCGATCTAAGCCGCCCGGCTGATCTCAAGTCTTACTTGACGTTGGCGCCGACGACGGCATCCCAGTTCTTGGTGATGGCTTCCTTGGCCTTGCCCTGCTCGTCGAGCGTCGGGAACACCGCGGCTGCATAGGACTCGGCCGGCGGCAGCTTGGCCATCACGTCAGCCGGGAGCTTGCCATTCTTGGCGAGGTCGTTGAAGCGGATCGGGTGACAATAGCCCTTCAGCCAGGCGATCTGGCCTTCGTCGGAATAGAGATATTCCAGCCACAGCTTGGCAGCATTCGGGTGCGGCGCGTAAGCACTAATCGCCTGAACATAGACGCCGGCGACGACACCGGTCTTCGGCACGACGACGTCGACCGGCGGATTGCCCTTCAGCGTATCACGGCCGGCAAGCGCGTTATAATCCCAGGTCACCAGGATTGGCGTCTGGCCTTGGGCAAGCGTCGCGGGCTTGCCGATGACCGGCACGAAATTGCCGGCGGCGTTGAGCTTCTTGAAGAAGTCGAGACCAGCCGTGCCGGCGGCTTCGCCGGCAGCCGCACCGCCGGAAAGGCCGGCGGCATAGACTGCCTGGATGGCCTGGTTCGAAGCACGCGGGTCACCGGCGAGCGCCACGGTATTGGCGAATTCCGGCTTCAGCAAGTCGGCCCAGTCGGCCGGCGCTTCCTTGACCAGGTCCTTGTTCACCAGAAACGAAAGCACGCCGTAATAGTCGCCGGTCCAAAAGCCTTCGGCATCCTTGGCGCTGTCCGGGATCGAGTCCCAGGTTGATACTTTATAAGCCTGGATCAGGCCATCCTTCTTTGCGGTCGGGCCGAAGCTCAGGCCGACGTCGATGACGTCGGGCGCCTGCGGGCCCTTGTTGTCCTTGTTGGCCTTGATCGCCTCGACCTCGTCGCCGGAGCCGGCATCGGGGTTGAGCTCGTTGATGGTGAGTTCCGGATATTTCGCCTTGAAGCCGTCGATGACTGCGCCGTAGCCGCACCAGTCATGCGGCAGCGCGATGACCGTGAGCTGGCCTTCAGCCTTGGCTGCCGCGACCAGTTCATCCATGGACTGGGCCGACGAGATGGCAGAGGTCGCCATCAGGGCGACGGCCGAAAGGGAAAGCAGTTTTCCCGTGAATTTGAACATGTGTTCTCTCCGTTGAACTGACGCCGTTGGACGCCTGCGATGCGGTATCGTTTTCGTGTGACAGCCAGATGAAAGCTTTGTGAACGCGATGCCCCGCAGTACGAAAAAGTAAACTCTTTTTAACCGGCTGGAGCAATCGCTTCGCGATTCTTTTTCCGGCTAACTAGTTTCGATCTTGCCTTTCATCTTTCCCCCTTTCCTTTGCCTCTTTTCCCAAGTCGATTTCCGATGCGAAAATTGTCTCAGACGGTGCCGGCGATGGCGTTTTCGAGCAGCGTCAGCGCCGCCTTTTTGGTCAGCTTGACCGGGTTGCCGCCGGCGGTCGGATCGACCACCGCCATGTCGGCGATCAGGCCCTTGCGTTTCTTGTCCATGTCGAGCCCCTTGATCAGGCTGGGCAGCGCATGCGGCACCTTGAGCTCCTTGCGCAGCTTGATGATCGCCTTCGCAAAACCGTCAAAGCCGCCCTTGATGCCGCAATAGGCGGCAAGCCGGGCGATGCGCGGCTCGATCGCCTCTCGGTTGAAGGCCAGCACGTAGGGCATGAACACGGCGTTGGTCATGCCATGGTGGGTGTCGTAGAGCGCGCCGATCGGATGCGACAGCGAATGAATCGCACCAAGCCCTTTCTGGAAGGCGGCCGCTCCCATGGCAGCGGCGCTCATCATGTTGGCGCGGGCGACCAGATCCTTGCCGTTGGCATAGGCTTTCGGCAGGTTTTCGAAGACCAGCCTTATGCCTTCCACGGCGATGCCGTCGGCCATCGGGTGATAGCCCGGCGCGCAATAGGCTTCGAGGCAATGGGCCAGCGCATCCATGCCGGTGCCGGCGGTGATGAAGCCCGGCATGCCGACCGACAGCTCCGGATCGGCAATGACGATCGCCGGCAAAAGCTTTGGATGGAAGATGACCTTCTTGGTATGGGTCGCTTCATTGGTGATGACGCCGGCGCGGCCGACTTCCGAGCCGGTGCCGGCCGTGGTCGGCACGGCGATGATCGGCGCGATCGCATCGGCATCGGCGCGTGTCCACCAGTCGCCGACATCCTCGAAATCCCAGACCGGCCGTGTCTGCCCGGCCTGGAAGGCGATCAGCTTGCCGAGGTCGAGCGCCGAGCCGCCGCCAAAGGCAATAACGCCGTCATGCTTGCCCTTCTTGAACACGGCAATGCCGGCGGTCAGGTTGGAATCCACCGGGTTCGGCTTGACCTCGGAAAACACGCCATACGGCACCTTGGCGTCGTCGAGGATCTTCAGCGTCGAGGCCACCACCGGCAGCCTGGCCAGTCCCGGATCGGTGACGAACAGCGGCCGCTTGATGCCGGTCGCCGCCAGCACCTCCGGCAGCTCCTTGATGCGTCGGGCGCCGAAGCGGACGGTCGTCGGGTAATTCCATTTGGAAACGAGTTTTGTCATTTCGACCTTCTTGACTGCTTTCGTGCTCTTGGATGTCATTCGTTCACAAAGGTGTTGGCCACACGTTCCGACCGCATCATGTACGGAACCCAGATGACTGCGGCCCATATCGAGCGCGAAATTCCGCCCACGGTGTCTGCGTCGTACGCGTCGGCCAATTCTGGAACGGCGGTGGAAAAAGCCAGATGCACAGCCCATGGATCGAGAACGGCATATACCGGCATCGCGAATGCCCAAATCATGTACCAGCCGGGGAATATCTGCCAGCGCTTGAACATGAAGAACAATAATAGGGCCGGGGCCGATAGGTTTAGTATGCCGAATATCAACAATTCGGCAAGAATCAGCACACCTTGGGACAAACTGAAGGCCTGCCAGTTCTGTAGCATGCCGAGATAGTCGGTATTGTGCAGTTGTACCAACCCCAGTATCGGCGTGAGCATCAACCCGAGCATCGGCAGGACAAGCCATCCGCCGATACCCTCGGGACCCTCACGATCTGGCAAAGCCGATTGTTGTGTATCCGCCATTACTCCCCCTCAACAGCGATCGCATGCTTGTCGATCGCCACCTTAGATCACCTCGCGCAGATGGTATGATCTCGGCCTGGTCAGATTATCGTAGCCGATGGCCGACAGTGCCGCGCCCTTGCCGGTGTCCTTGAAGCCGGTCCAGACCAGCGCCGGATCGAGATAGTCGCAGCGGTTCATGAACACCGTGCCGGTCTCGACACGATCGCCGATCGCCGCCGCGTGGTCGGTGTCGCGCGTCCAGATCGAGGCCGTCAGCCCATAGGGGCTGTCGTTCATCAGCGCGATCGCTTCCTCGTCGTTGCGCACCTTCATGATGCCGACGATCGGGCCAAAGCTTTCCTCTCGCATGACGCTCATCTGGTGGTCGACCTGGGTCAGCACTTCCGGCGCCAGATAAGGCGAACCCTGCCTGTCGTTGGCAACCTTCATATTGATGTGCGCCCTGGCGCCCTTGCGCAACGCCTCGGCCTTCTGCTCGCGGATCAGGTCGGCGAAGCGCGCCTGCGCCATCGGCCCCATGGTGGTCGCCTGGTCGAGCGGATTGCCGACGACGTAGTTCCTGGTCTCGGCAATGAAGCCCTCGACGAATTCATCGTAGACCTTCTCGTGGACATAGACGCGTTCGATGCCGCAGCAGCACTGGCCGGAATTGTAGAAGGCGCCGTCGACCAGATTGGCAACGGCATGGTCCATCTTTGCGTCCGGCAGCACATAGGCCGGATCCTTGCCGCCGAGTTCGAGGCCGAGCGTCATGAAGGTGCCCGCCGCCGCCTTCTCGATGGCGCGGCCGCCGGCGACCGAGCCGGTGAAGTTGACATGGTCGATCTTGCCGGAGCCGAGCAGCCTTTCAGTCTGCGCGTGGTTCAGGACGAGGTTCTGGAACAGGCCCTTGGGCAGGCCGGCCTTATCAAACGCCTGCTGAAACCGTTCGCCGACCAACAATGTCTGTGCCGCATGCTTGAGGATGACGGCGCTGCCCGCCATCAGCGCCGGGACGATGGTGTTGACGGCGGTGAGATAGGGATAGTTCCACGGCGCGATCACCATGACCACGCCGAGTGGCACCTTCTTCACATAACGGCGAAAGCCGTCCTTCGGGTTGGAGGCCATGACCGGCTTCAAGGCCGCCTCGGCGATCTCGACCATGTAGCTGACGCGTTCCCTGACGCCGCCGAACTCGCCGCCATAGCGCACCGGCCGGCCCATCTGCCAGGCGATCTCCGGCACGATCTCGTCGGTCATGGCGACCAGCGCTTCCAGCATGGCAAGCATGTACTTGCCGCGCTCGACGACCGGCGTCTCAGCCCACTTCTCCTGCGCCGCCTTGGCACGTTCGACCGCGGCACCGATCGCCTGGTCGGTGGCAAGAGGCCGTTCGGCATAGATCGAACCGTCGACGGGGGATTTTATCTTGACCGTTTCGGTCATGCCTTGGGTCCTCGCATTCTACAATAATGTCGTTGGTTAGCGCCGCCCTCATCCGCCTGCCGGCACCTTCTCCCGTATACTGACGGGGAGAAGGGACAAGCTCAGCGCCGGGCCCCCTCTCCCCCGTTCTTCACGGGAGAGGCTGAGGGTGAGGAGCGGCGCCAACGTTGCCAGATTATTCAATACCGCTCGAACCCCCTGTGCAGTTCCCAGTCCGTAATCCGGCGGTCGTACTCGAACTGTTCCCAGTGTGCCGTGTGGACGTAATGTTCCAGCACATCGTCGCCGAGCGCCTGCCTCAGCATTTTCGATTCCGCCAGTGTCGCCGCGGCGTCGCGCAATGTCTTTGGAATTTCGGGCAGCTGCGAGGCCTGGTAGGCATCGCCGACGAAGGGCTTCTGCAGCTCAAGCTTTTCATCGATGCCGGCAAGCCCGGCCGCGATCAGCGCGGCGAAAGCCAGATAGGGGTTCAAATCGGCGCCGCCGATGCGGCATTCCATGCGGATGCCTTTGGTGCCCTCGCCGCAAAGACGGAAGCCGGCGGTGCGGTTGTCCTCGCTCCACATGATCTTGGTCGGCGCAAACGTGCCGGCCTGGAAGCGCTTGTAGGAATTGATGTAGGGCGCCAGGAACCAGGTGAATTCCTTGGCATATTTGAGCTGGCCGGCCGCCCATTGCTGGCCGAGTGTCGACAGCGTCCACTCGGCATTTTTGTCGTAGAACAACGGCGTCTTGCCGTCGGCGCTCCACAGCGAATTATGGATGTGGCTGGAATTGCCGGCGAGCCCGTAATTGTACTTGGCCATGAACGAGATCGCCTTGCCTTCGGACTCGGCGATTTCCTTGGCGCCGTTCTTCAGGATGACGTGGCGGTCGGCCATGTCGAGCGCCTCGGCGTAGCGGACATTGATCTCTTCCTGGCCTGGCCCCCACTCGCCCTTCGAATTCTCGATCGGGATGCCGGCCGCCTCCATCTCGTTGCGCAGCCGGCGCATGACGCCTTCTTCCTTGGTGGTGATGCCGATCTGGTAGTCGCCGATGTAGGGCGATGCCGTCTCGAGGCCCTGCCAGTGCTTCTTGCGGGCGGAATCGTAGGTTTCGCTGAACAGATAGAATTCGAGCTCGGAAGCGAAATAGCCGATATAGCCGCGATCCTGCAGCCGCTTGACCTGCTTCTTCAGCATGGCGCGCGGCGAATGCGCCAGGTCGTCATGGGTATGGTGGTCGAGCACGTCGCAGATCACCAGCGCCGTCTTCTCCAGCCACGGAACGAGCCGCAGCGTCGCAAGGTCCGGCTTCATGACGAAATCGCCATAACCCTTCGACCAGCTCGCCGCCTTGTAGCCGGGCACCGGTTCCATATCGATGTCTGCCGCCAAGAGATAGTTACAGCCATGCGTCTCGTCATGCGCGGAATCGACGAAATAACGGGCCAGGAAACGCTTTCCCGCGAGCCGCCCCTGCATATCGACGATGCAGGCCAGCACCGTGTCGACCTCGCCGCTGGAGACCGCTTGCTTCAACTGATCGAACGAGAAATTTCCGGCCATTCCTTTGGCACTCCAGCGCTTGTCGTTTCGGGCTTGTCACTTTGAAAAGGAAACGAAAACCACGGCCGGCGCGAATGCCGGCCATGGTCATGAGAGGGGGTCAGGCGCCGGCTTCGCCTATGGCTAGCTCGGCTGCCTTGATCGCCGCCTGACGCTTTGCGATCTGGTCGCCGATGGGCGGACCCTGGAAGCGGCGGTTCTCGAAACCGAACCAAAGCACCGCGGTCAGCACGATGAAGCCCAGGGTGATATAGAGCACTTTGTCGTTCGGCGGCTGGATGGCGATGTAGAAGATGATCGCCATGCCGATGACCGACAGGATGCAAAACAGCTTGAACAGGCCGGCGCCGAGGTTCCATGGGCCGGGGTTCGGCCATTTTTCCGTTCCGAAAGCCATCATGCCGAGCACGATCGGAATGATGAAGGACAGAAACAGGAACACCAATGTCGAATTGACGACGATGGTATAGATGTTCGTGCCGCCGACCGAGATGAACTGGGCAAGAAAGACATAGATGACCTCGAGCACAGCAGCCGTCCAAATCGCATTGACCGGCGTGCGCCAGGTCGGGCTGACCTTGGCTAGCGAGGCCGAGCCGATCGGCATGCCGCCGTCACGCGAGAAGGCGAAAAGCATGCGCGAGGCAGAGGTGACCGTTGCCAGACCGCAGAGGAACTGCGCGATCAGGATGCCCAGATAGAGCAGTGTCTTCAGCCACGCCGGCAAGATCGCGTCCATCGTGGCGAAGAATACGCTCCAGCCCTGCTTGGCGCCGGCCGCCAGATCCGGAATCGCCAGTACGATCGCGCACAGCATCACCCAGCCGATCAGCGACGACCAGACTACGGACGAAACGATTGCCCGCGGAACCGAGTGCGCCGCCCTCAACGTTTCTTCCGAAGTATGCGCCGACGCGTCATAGCCAGTGATGGTGTAAACCGGCAGCAGCAGGCAGAGCAGGAAGAGATACGTCATGGAATCGGACTGCGGGAAAACACCGCCGCCCGCGTCGCCCGAATAGTTCGTGAACGTCCACAGCCGCGTGATGTCGATCGCTGGAGCAAACATCAGGCAGGCGACGATCAGCACGGCTGTCGTTGCCAGGATCAGGAAGCCGGAGGCGTCCGTCAACATAGCCGTCAATTTGATGCCGAAATGATTGAGCAGCGCCTGCAACACGGTGATGAAGGCGACAAACCCGACGATCTCACCAGGCGTGCCAGTCATGCCGAAGGCTCCGCCGAAAGTGCCGACGAAGAAGAAAGCAGTACCGATGTTGATGGCGCCGAGCACGGTGATCAGGCCGAGCAGATTGAGCCATGCGGTGAGCCAGCCAGTGAAACGGTTCCCTAGGATGGATGCCCAGTGATAGAGGCCGCCGGCGGTCGGAAATGCAGAGGCGATCTGGGCCATGGCGAGCGCGAAAAATCCCGAAACCATGCACCCGACGATCCAGCCGATGCCAGCGCCGGCGCCACCGATGGACGACGTCGCTTGCGCGAAGGAATTGATGCCGCCTGAGAGGATGCAGATGATCGAGAACGAGATCGCGAAATTCGAGAAGCGGCTCATGCTTCGCGACAGTTCCTGAGCATAGCCCATTCCGTGGAGAACTTTCAGGTCCTCCTTCTTGTCAACTTCGCTGTAACCCGGTGCTACCATTTTAAAGTCCCCTTTTGGTTTCTTAGCTGGCCGATTGAACTGACTTTCCGACTGCGCTTGGTCTGGAGGCCTTGGCCGCTTCGGGCTCCAGATTGAGAAAAATACCGGTGAGCAGATCCGCCCATTTCCGCTGCCCGGCCGCGCCGGCGATCTCGTCGTTGCGGATTTCAATCATTGCGCAGGGCAGCCCGCGCGAGCGCGCATGGCGTTCCAGCGTGAAATAGACCCGGTCGGCCGGCGAATAGGGTTCGTTGACGCCGACGCTGACGCCGGCAAGCCGCTTCAGTGTCGCGATCAGCGGCGCCGCCAGCCGGCGATCCTCGTCGTGGATGATGCCGATGTGCCAGGGCCGGCTTTTGCCTTTGTAGAGCGGCGTGAAGGAATGGATCGAGACCAGCCTGGTCTCCCGCCCGGCCGCCAGGCGCTCGTCGATGACCGTTGCGATCCGCTCGTGAAACGGTCGCCACGCCAGCCCGATGCGCGCCTCCCGCTGGTCGGCCGAAAGTCCCTGGTTGGCCGGGACCACGGTTTTTTCGCTGGCGCTGACCGTCACTATCAGGTCCGGCGCGTCGAGCGGGCGGTTGCAGTCGATGATGAGCCGCGAGATGCAGGTCTCGACCAGCGTCGCATCGAGCGCCTCGGCCATGCGGCGCGCCACCGGCAAGGCGCCGGGATCCCAGGCGATGTGGCGGGAAAGATCCTCGGCGGCAAGGCCGAGCGTTCCGAATTCCGGTGGCAGGAAATTGGAGGCGTGGTCGCAGGTCAGCACGAAGGGGCTCGATCCGCCGGGGTTCGTCACCCTTACGGTTTCAGGCGATGCAAGGCTGGCGGGCCGTGCTGTCTCCATTGTCTGCTGTCCCCGGGGAGCGCTGTATCGTATGTTACGTATTTTGCCTCATTGCGTCCCTGCGGATGATTTCATACAGTTTGGCCGGCTTTGTCAAACGCGATTTCGATAATGCGGTAACGGCACGGCCTGGGTGGGGAAAAACATGGTTTCCAGCATTGCCGAACTGATCTCCGACCGCATGGGCACCATGCCGGCAGGCGAGCGGCGCGCAGCACAAACGCTGATCGCCAGCTATCCGCTGATCGGGCTGAAGACGGTCGCCGAATTCTCGGCTGCCGCCGGCGTGTCGTCGCCGACGATCCTGCGTTTCGTCGCCCGGCTCGGCTTCCAGAACTATCCGGAATTCCAGTCGACGCTGCAAGACGAACTGGCGGCGCAATTGCAGTCGCCGGCCTCGCGCACGCTCAATCCGCCATCGCAGGGCGCCAGCGCCGTCTCGCCGATGCTGGAGGCGACGCTCGACAATATGCGCGAGACATTCCGGCATCTCTCGGACAAGCAGCTTGCCGACATCGTCGCCAAGCTGGCCGACCGGCGCGGCAAGACATTCTTGATCGGTGGCCGCTTTACCGACCCGCTGGCACGCTACATGGCCGCCCACCTCGCCATCATCCAGCCCAACGTTTTTCACCTCGGCGGGCAGGAAAGCGTCTGGCGCGACCGGCTGATCGACATGGGCAAGCGCGACGTGCTGGTGATCTTCGACATCAGGCGCTATCAGGACAGCCTGGTCCGCTTTGCCGAGACCGCCAACCAGCGCGGCGTGCAGATCGTGCTGTTTACCGACCAGTGGCTGTCGCCGATCGCCCGCTTCGCCCGCCACGTCATCGCCGGGCGCACCGCAGTGCCTTCGGCGTGGGACTCATCCGCCGCACTTTTCGTCGTTGCCGAAGCGCTGATCGGCGCGGTCACAAGGCAGCTCGAAGCCGACGGCGCCAAACGCATCCGCGAACTGGAAAGCCTGCGGTAGAGCCCCTCCGGAACGGGACGCGTTTCGCTTCGGTCTAGTCCACTAAAAAACTGATCATCTGCAGGATCAGGATCAGCAAAAAGACGCCAAAGGCAGTCGCAAAAATCGCTGCCAGCAGGACGGTGCGTTGTTTCTTACCCATGGCTTTCCCCCCGAAAGCATAGTCCCCGTCCACGAATACGAATGTCAGTCCCGCCCCACTGCTCGGCCACCTCCCAACTCCTCAAGACCCGCCTGCGGCTTGGGCGGAGGAGTAATGACGACTTGCTTCACGTGCGAAATTAACCGCTTACAAGGTGCTCGTTAACGGAAATGGCCGCATCATTCATCCGACCCATGTCACGGCCGAATGACCACCTTGCATTTCGGGCTTAACCATTCAGCCGCTAAGCGTGCCCCACCCCAGCTACTTTACCCATGGCAAGCATGATCGAAGTTCGGCTAGCCTTGTCGACGTGAAGCCGCTTCCTTGAACCAAAGCGCGGTGAACTGCACGGAGGGTACGATGAGCTATCTGGACGAGCTGTTCTCAGTCGCCGGCAAGACGGCGCTGGTCACCGGCGCCGCCACCGGCATCGGCCGCATGGCGGCGACCGCTCTGGTCATGGCCGGCGCCTCGGTGATGATCGCCTCGCGCAAGGGCGAGGATTGCGTCGGGGTTGCCGGCGAACTGAACGGGCTTGGCGCCTCCGGCCGGGCGGAAGGTTTTGCCGGCGACGTCTCCAGCGAGGCCGGCATTGCAGCACTTATCGCCGAGGTCCAGGCGCGGACCGAGCGGCTGCATATCCTGGTCAACAATGCCGGCATCTCCTGGGGCGCGCCGCTGGAAAGCTTTCCCTACCATGCCTGGGCCAAGGTGTTCGGCGTCAACGTCACCGCGGTTTTCCATCTGACGCGCGAATTGCTGCCTCTGCTCGAGGCCGCCGCCAGCGATGCCGACCCGGCCCGGGTGATCAACCTAGGATCGGTGATGGGCACGCAGCCTTTGGCCGAAGATGCCTACTCCTACTCGGCCTCGAAGGCTGCGGTTCACCACCTGACACGCATCCTGGCGATCGAATTCGCCGCCCGCCGCATCACCGTCAACGCCTTTGCGCCTGGCCCTTTCCGGAGCCGGATGACGGCCTTCGCCACCGGCACCGAGGACCAGGCAAG
The DNA here is from genome assembly GCF_040321675.1 of Mesorhizobium sp. M0296. NCBI lineage: Bacteria > Pseudomonadati > Pseudomonadota > Alphaproteobacteria > Hyphomicrobiales > Phyllobacteriaceae > Mesorhizobium > Mesorhizobium sp. M0296. Next base: position 373,940 of record NZ_JAMYRZ010000001.1, on the reverse strand, counting down.
ACATATCGGCAACCACGTTCCGATCGGCCGCATCGGCGCACCGGATGACATTGCCGGCGCAACGCTCTATTTGTGCAGCCGGGCCGGCAGCTATGTCACCGGCGCCATCCTGCCGATCGATGGCGGGCAGTCGGTGCAACACGGGCTGACATTGTTCAAGGAATGAGACGCACGCCATCCGGCGAGTGAAATGCCGGGGGTGAAGATGGAGGACATCAGCGTGGAACCGATCAGTCTCGATGTGCTTCTGGCCAACGTCGGCAAGGAAGTCGGCGTGTCGCCATGGCGGGTCGTCACCCAGCGCATGATCGACCAGTTCGCCGATGCCACCGACGACCATCAGTTCATCCATTGCGATCCGGAACGCGCCAGCCGCGAAACGCCGTTCGGCGGCACCATCGCGCATGGCTTCCTGTCGCTTTCGCTGTTGTCGGCGATGACCTTCGAAACCATGCCGCCGCTGGAAAACAGCAAGATGGGCGTCAATCACGGCTTCGATTCGCTGCGCTTCCTGGCTCCGGTGAAGACCGGCTCGCGCATCCGCACCCGTTTCGTGCTGGCCGACGTCAAGGTCAGGCCGTCGGGGTGGGTGCAGACGGCGCACGACGTGACGATCGAGATCGAGGGCTCGAAAAAACCGGCGCTGACCGCGCGCTGGCTGACGCTGACGCTGATCGAACGCCAGCCGGAAGCGGTCTGACTCTCGTCAGGCGGAGAAGCCTATCTGTGCCAAATCTATTTGGCTTCGGCCGCGACGTACTTCATGTGGCGGCTGACCTGCAGCGCAATGTAGACGACTAGTGAACAACCGATCGGGAACACGATCTCGTTGAGGCCGGTTGCGATCGCCTGTGGCATTGCGAGAGCAGCGTCATTTGCCGCGGCCGTCTCGATGGTCAGCACCGTGATGCCGCCGCCGAATACCGCGCCTATCAGGGCGCCTGCCAGCGCGAAATGGAGCGGACGCGGTTCTTCCTTCGATTCCAGCGACGCCAGTGTCCAGCCGAGCAGCCCGTATTCGATCGCCCGCAGCACACCGAGCGTCGTGAGCGACAGGATGGCCGGCTTTGCCGCCGCGTCCAGCGCGCTGACCATAACCTTTCGCGTCCCTTTGGCGATGCCCATCGCCAGTGGCGCCGAAATCGCACCGATCAGGCCACCGAGCGAGCCTCGCACCTTGGTGAGCGCCGTGCCGAGGCTGACGCCGGCGCAGGCGAAGAACGACCAGGTCACGCCTTGCGCCAGTTCGATCAGAACCTGCGTCGTCGCCGGGTAGGCACCTGCCGCAAATCTGACGGTCAGAATGAGAGCTTCCATGGCGAAGCCGAGCGCGATCGCCAGCCACGCGACAGTCAAGCTTCTGCTTCGTGCCACCCTTGCCCGACGCCGTACAGCGTATATATGCTGCATCCAGCCATCAGTCATAAGGCAGTAGAAAGTTGCAGCTAAGCGTCCAGGAGCGCCGCGAAAAACAAAAGGCTGAACTGCGTTCCGAACTTGTCGACGCCGCGCACAAGCTTGTCCAGGAAGAAGGCTATGACGGCCTCACCATCCGCAAGCTCGCCAAGCGCGTTGGCTATGCGCCGATGTCGGTCTATTCCTATTTCGCCGACAAGCAGGACATCCTGTTCGCGCTGGCCGAGGATGCCTTCGAGACCTTGGCCAGGCGCATCGCAAATCATACGGCCGACGACCCGATCGAGGCGCTCAAGGCGGTGCTTGTCGAATACGCCGCCTTTGGACTGGAAAATCCCAACGAATACCGCACCGTCTTCATGACCGAAAAAGTCAGGCCGCCAGCCGGAAAGACCTTCGCCGAAATGGAGAGCGGCAACCCGGCGATGAAAGTGCTGATCGCGAGGGTCGAAGCCTGCGTTGCCGCCGGCAGGCTCAAAGGCGATCCACGCGCCATCGCCACCATGCTGTGGGCGGTCGGCCACGGCGCCATCTCGCTGCTGATCACCTTCCCGTTCTACCCGTTCGGCGACCAGACGACGTTCATCACACGGATCGGCGACATCATGCTCGAAGCCATCGCCGCGCACGAGATTGCGCCGCTCACGCCGCCGGTCAACTGTTGAAGAGCGGCGCTCCTGCCGATCTGCAGGATCTTCTCCGAACGATCTGCGCTGCGGCGCCGGGCGTTCGGCAATTCTCCGTACGCGTACGATTTTGCTTGAACACCGGGAGTCCAGGGCGTATCTGTACGCAATGACGTACATGTACGAGAAATTCAATAGCTGAACCGGAGACCGACGATGAAGAAGGCAATCCTCACGCTCGCCGCCCTGCTGGCGCTCTCTGGCGCCGCATTTGCCGGCAGCAATCAGTCAGGCAAGCAAGAAGTGACCTGCATCGATACCAAGACCGGTGCGAAGCTTGATTGCGCGCCGACCGGATCGCTTGAAAAGGCCGATGCCGCGGCCCACAAGGCCGGCAGCAAGGGCCCGAGGCTCGGCATCGGCATCGACCCATGGATCGTGCCAAGCAGCTTCTGAGCCGATCGGGCAACAATACGCGGTGAGGAAACGAAAGGGCGGCAGCAATTTACGGCCGCCCATCGTGCCGGCCTCAGCCCTGCTTTTTGTCACCCCGCGCAGATCACTTCTTGCGCTTCTGTCCCACCACGCTTTTGGGCTTGCCGGGTCTTGCCGGTGCGCCGGGAATGGCCGTTCCGGTGATCGACACCGGATCGCTGGCCGGGAATGTATCCTCGAGACCTTCCTCGAGTTCCTCTTCGATATCCGTCCCAGTGCGCTGCTCGTCTTCGAAAGAGCGCACGGCCGGCGTCTTGACCGGCGACTTCGGCGCGGAGTTCGGCGGCATTTGCATTCTCCCTCGGCTCGCTGTCGCAGAACGGTCGGGCGCGGCGAACATGCCTATGCTGCCGCGTCGCGCGCTGCCTCCGACAGAAAAGTAAAGACATAATCGGAAAAGGAACGCCAGCATTCGAGGCGGAACGCGTCGGCCGCCGTGCGCAACAGCACGATTTCGACCTTGCCGAGAATGGTACGCGACGCCGCCCCGACCGGAAAGGCGTCGAGCGACAGATCCTGCGGGCAGCCGGCATTGATCGTTGCCGCGGCAGCCGGACCGGTAACCGATATGGCGACGTTGCGGTGCGAGATGCCGACCGCCGAATGCAGTACGGAAATGCTGGCGCAGTCGGCGAGTGGATCTTTTCCGCTCTCGTCGATGACCAGCCATTCGTCCGGCCCGAGCCACAAGGCCGTGCGTCCGGCCTTTGCCGCCGAGGTTTTCGGCCTTTGCGGCAGGACGACGCAGAGCGCTTTCGAAAGTGCCGCAATCGAGGCTTCCGGCGCGCGCAGCGATATGCGCCCGGCCGGCGGCAGCACGGCAAGTGCAACGCCGGCGGCGGAAAGCGACTGGCCGGCGAGAGCCGGACGGCGTTCGACTGAGGGTCCGGCGGCGTCGGTTTTCAAAGCGGCCTTAGCCATTGAGGCGCTCTCCCTTCTCGTCGAAGAACACCATGCCGGTGACCTCCACCTCGATCACCCCGTCCGGCATCGGCACATAGAGCCTCTCGCCCGTGCGATCGCTGCCGCCGGCGACCAGCCCCAGCGCGATCGAGCGGCCGCAATTTTGCGACCAATAGCTTGAGGTGACATGGCCAATCATCTTCATCGGGATTGCCTGCTTCGGGTCCGCGACGATCTGCGCGCCCTCCTCCAGCACCACCTTGGGATCCCTGGTCTTCAGGCCGACAAGCTGCTTGCGGCCCTTGGCGACCAGATCCGGCCGCGCCATGCCGCGAATGCCGACGAAGTCGGTCTTCTTCTTGCCGACCGCCCAGTCGAGCCCGGCGTCGTTCGGCGTCACCGTGCCGTCGGTATCCTGGCCGACGATGATGTAGCCCTTTTCAGCGCGCAGAACATGCATGGACTCGGTGCCGTAAGCACAGGCGCCATGCTTCTGGCCCTCGGCCCATAGCGCTTCCCAGACTGCCTCGCCGTAATCGGCCGGCACGTTGACCTCGAAGCCGCGCTCACCGCTGAACGACATGCGAAACAGCCTGGTCGGCACGCCGCAGATCCGGCCTTCGCGCACCGACATATGCGGCAGCGCCTCATCCGACATGTCGATGCCCTCGACCAGCGGCGCAATGATGTCGCGAGACTTCGGTCCCTGCACGGCAATCACCGCCCATTGCTCGGTGATCGAGGTCAGCCAGACGTTGAGATGCGGGAACTCGGTCTGGAGATAGTCTTCCATATGGTTCATGACGCGCGGCGCGCCGCCGGTCGTCGTCGTCACATGGAAACGGTCGGGTGCAAGCCTGCCGACGACACCGTCGTCATAGATGAAGCCGTCCTCGCGCAGCATGATGCCGTAACGGCAGCGGCCGGGCTCGAGCTTCTCCCATGGATTGGTGTAGAGCAGTTCCATGAATTTGGCCGCATCCGGCCCGACCACCTCGATCTTGCCCAGCGTCGAGGCGTCAAACAGGCCGGCTGTCTTGCGCACCGTGACGCATTCGCGGTCGACGGCGGCATGTATGTCCTCGCCCGGCTTCGGGAAATACCAGGCGCGCTTCCATTGGCCGACATCCTCGAATACAGCGCCCTGGCGCTCGGCCCAGGGATGGATCGCCGTCTTGCGGGTCGGGTCGAACAGGGGACCCCGCGCGTGCCCGACGATCGAGCCGAATGTCACTGGCGTATAGGGCGCGCGGAACGTCGTCAGCCCGACCTGCGGGATCGGCTTGCCCAACGTCTCGGCGGCAATCGCCAGGCCGTGCATGTTGGAGGTCTTGCCCTGGTCGGTCGCCATGCCATTGGTGGTGAAGCGCTTGACGTGCTCGATCGAGCGCATGCCCTCATGCACTGCCTGGCGGATGTCCTTAGCGGTGACGTCGTTCTGGAAGTCGACAAAGGCCTTGACCGTCGTATCCGATCCGGCACCGGGTGCTGCACCCAGCATGCCGCGCGACCAGCTCTCGCCGGCGTCGACCTTCGGCTTGGTGCCCTTGGCCGGCCTGCTGCCGGCGTCCTTGGCCGCCTTCGCGCCCGCTGCATAGGCCTCGTCGATCGTCGCCGACAGCCCGTCGGTACCGTTGCAGGCGCCGACCGAGACGCAGTCCTGCGCATAAATTCCGGGCACGAAGCGCTTGGTCTCGTCATTGAAGGCGACCTTGCCGCGCGATTGCGAGAACAGATGCACCGATGGCGTCCAGCCGGCCGACATCAGGATTGCGTCAACCGGCATGGTGCGTTCGCCGCCGCCATTCTTCGGCTGTACGGTCATCGACGACACCCGCAATTTGCCGCCGGCGCGGATCACCGCGCGGCCGAAATTGACCTCGAGGCCGAGCGCCCTCGCCTCGTCGATCGCCGGCCCGGTCGGGTTGTCGCGCAGGTCGACGATCGCCGCCACGTTGATGCCGGCCTTTTTCAGGTCGATCGCCGCCGCATAGGCGGAATCGTTCGCCGTATAGACGCCGACATTCCTGCCGACTGCGACGCCGTAATGGTTGAGATAGGTGCGCGCCGCCGACGCCAGCATGATGCCCGGCCGGTCGTTGTCGGCAAACACCATGTGGCGCTCGATGGCGCCGGTCGCCAGCACCACGCGTTTGGCGCGAACCTGCCACAGCCGCTCGCGCGGAAGGTCGCGGCCGGGGTTCTGCAGATGGTCGCTGACGCGCTCGACCAGCCCGACGAAATTCTGCGCGTAATAGCCGAAGGCCGTGGTACGCGGCAGCACGCGGACATTGTCCATCGCGCTCAACTTGGCGAGAGCCGATTGCGCCCAGGAAAAGCCGTCCTGGCCTTCGATCTTCGCGCCGCTCTCGAAGCGCAGACTGCCGCCGAATTCCGCCTGCTCGTCGGCAAGGATAACGCGCGCGCCGGTCTCGGCCGCGGCCAATGCCGCGGCAATGCCCGCGGCACCGCCGCCAAGTACCAGCACCTCGCAGTGGGCGAAGCGCGCCGAATAGTGGTCGGGATCCGGCTGGTCAGGAGCGACGCCGAGACCGGCGGCGGCGCGGATCTTGGGCTCGTAGAGGTTTTTCCACGCGGCCTTCGGCCACATGAAGGTCTTGTAGTAGAAGCCGGCCGAAAGCATCGGTGAGGCAATACTGCTGACGGCACCGATGTCGAAAGCGAGCGACGGCCAGCGGTTCTGCGACTGTGCGGTCAATCCGTCATAGAGTTCCTGCACCGTGGCACGCACGTTCGGCGTCTTGCGTGCCGCGTCGCGCTTGATCTCGACCAGCGCGTTCGGCTCTTCGGCGCCAGCCGACAGAAAACCGCGCGGCCGGTGGTACTTGAACGAGCGGCCGACGAGATGGACGCCGTTTGCAAGCAGCGCCGAGGCCAACGTATCGCCCTCGATGCCGGTATAGGGGCGGCCGTCGAAGCTGAAGCCAGCTATCTTTGCCTGTTTGAGCCGCCCGGCGCCGGCAATGCGGAACGTGGCGCTCATTTGGCGGCTCCCGGCAGCTTGGTGGGCTTCGGTTCGCCGGCCTTGTAAGTCATCAGGAACCTGTCGCTGACGGTGTCGCGCACGGCATTGAAGAACCGCGCACAGCCATGCATGTGCCGCCAGCGCTCATAGATGATGCCTTTGGGATTTGAGCGGATGAAGAAGAACTTTTCGAAGTCGTCGTCGCTCTCGCCGGCGATGTTGGGGGAACGCGCGATATGCGCCTCGCCGGCGTTGCGGAATTCGAGCTCCGGACGCTCTTCCTCGCAATAGGGGCAGCGGATGAGAAGCATGGTTGGTCCTACAGTTCGCCGTGGCCGACGCGAGCGCCGGCAGGTTGGTCGCAAAGCCTCTGGCCCATCGTCACGAAGGGCGCGACCAGCCGGATGCGCTCCTCGATGCTGGCTACCGGGCGGAAAAGGTCGCGATACGCCATATTGCCGACCGAAAGCGTCATCGGTTCGGTCGTCACGATGACGTAGCGCCGCTCGAATTTTTCGCCTTCCTCGAGATCGGCTGGCCGGTTCTCCATAAAGGTGACCACTCTCTGACCGGCGCTCCAGGCGCAGGCGAGTACACCCTCGTCGACGGAAAACGGCCAATCCGCTTCATTGCCGACGCGGCTGATGGGCTGCAGGCGCACCTCCTCTGGCGTGGGGATATGGAACAGGCCCTGCTCGCCGGCGAGCATCAGCGGCATGGCGACGGCCATCTCGGTCATCATCAGTGCGCCACCGCTGCCGCCGCCGCCTCGTCGATGAGGCGGCCGGTGCGGAAACGCTCGATGGTGAAAGGCGCGTTGATCGGGTGCGGATCGTCCCTGGCGATCGTATGGGCAAAGACATGGCCCGAACCCGGCGTCGCCTTGAAGCCGCCTGTGCCCCAGCCGCAATTGACATAGAGGCCGGGCACCGGCGTCTTGGCCAGGATCGGCGAACGGTCCGGCGTCACATCGACGATGCCGCCCCATGAGCGCAGCATCTTCATGCGCGTGAAGATCGGGAACATCTCGCAGATGGCGTCCAGCGTATGCTGCAAAATGTGCAGCCCGCCGGTCTGCGAATAGGAGACATATTGGTCGGTGCCGGCGCCGATGACCAGCTCGCCCTTGTCGGATTGCGAGATATAGGCATGCACGGTGTTCGACATCACCACGCAAGGCACCACCGGCTTGACCGGCTCCGACACCAGCGCCTGCAGCGGATAGCTTTCCAGCGGCATGCGCACGCCGGCCATGTTCATGATCACCGATGAGTGCCCGGCGGCAACCACGCCGACCTTCCTGGCGCCGATGAAGCCGCGCGTCGTCTCGACACCGGTTACCGCGCCGTTCGGCGCCCGTTTGACGCCGGTGACCTCGCAATTCTGGATGATGTGGACGCCGCGCGCCGAGGCGCCGCGCGCATAGCCCCAGGCGACGGCATCGTGCCGCGCCGTGCCGCCGCGGCGCTGCAGGGAGGCGCCCATCACCGGATAGCGCGCATTGCGCGAAATGTTGAGCGGCGGGCAGAATTCCTTGGCCTGCTCCGGCGTCAGCCATTCATTGTCGATGCCGTTCAGCCGGTTGGCATGGACGTGCCGCTTCAGGACCTGGATGTCATGGATGTTATGGGCGAGCATCATGACGCCGCGCGGCGAATACATGACGTTGTAGTTGAGCTCCTGGCTGAGCCCGTCCCACAGCTTCAGCGCATGGTCGTAGATGCCGGCGCTTTCGTCATAGAGATAATTGGAACGGATGATGGTGGTGTTGCGGCCGGTATTGCCGCCGCCGAGCCAGCCTTTTTCCAATACCGCGACGTTGGTGACGCCGTGCACGGTGGCGAGATAATAGGCGGTGGCCAGGCCGTGGCCACCGGCGCCGACGATGATGACGTCGTACTCCTTCTTCGGCTCCGGTGAGGACCATTGTTCCTCCCAGCCCTTGTGACCGCGCATGGCCTCGCGGGCGATGGCGAATACCGAGTATTTCTTCAACGTCGCAGGCCTCGCAAATGACGGCCGGGCATTCACTCGAACGCCGGCGCGCGAGCTGTATCACTAGCGAAACGGCGCTGCCAGCCTTGCACTGTTTGCGACGGCGCTTGCCGTTTTGCGCCGTGGTGAAAAAGCCGCATCCGGGCAGGTTGATGCAATTGCCTTCCACCGCTATCCGTCGCCTGACGATCGGAGGATTATGGCGGTGGGTAACGTCTGGTGGAACCTGACATTGCGCTTCTTGCTGGAGCTCGCCGCTTTGCTCGGCCTCGGCATGGCGGGCTGGAGCCTCGCAGCGGGCATGTGGAGTTGGATCCTTGCCGTGGCATTGCCGTTCGTTGCCGCCGCGCTCTGGGGAGTCTTCGCGGTGCCGAACGATCCGAGCCGCTCGGGGCGGGCACCGGTTCCGGTGCCGGGCGGTTTGCGGCTGGTGCTCGAACTCGTCATCCTGTTCGGCGGCGCTGCCGGATTCCACCTGGCCGGCTACACGACGGCCGGCATGGCCGTCGCCCTGCTGATCGCCGTCAGCTACGCATTTTCGCTCGATCGGCTCGGCTGGCTGCTTAGGCAATAGTCCAGGCCGACACCACCTCGCAGGTATCGGGTGGTTCGCGCCGCCCCGATTTGCGACCAAGCATCCCGATTGCCGGCAAGGGCCGGCGCCAAAAAGGATGCAAAAAAATGCTCGCACTTATCAACAAAGTTGCCATCGTCACCGGCGCTAGCTCCGGCATCGGCCGCGCCACGGCAAAACTCTTTGCCGAGCAAGGCGCCAGGCTCGTCGTCGCGGCCCGCCGCCAGGCGGAACTCGATGCGCTGGTTGCCGAAATCGAAGACGCCGACGGCACGGCTATCGCTCTTGCCGGCGATGTCCGTGACGAAGCCTACGCGAAAGTCCTGGTCGGCCTGGCGGTCGAGAAATTCGGCGGGCTCGACATCGCCTTCAACAATGCCGGCTCGGTCGGTGGGATGGGGCCGGTTTCGGAGCTGTCGCTGGAGGGCTGGCGCGAGACGCTCGATACCAATCTGACCGGCGCCTTTCTCGGCGCGAAATACCAGGTGCCGGCGATGGTCGAACGCGGCGGCGGCTCGTTGATCTTTACCTCCACCTTTGTCGGCTACACCGTCGGCATGCCCGGCATGACCAGCTATGCGGCGAGCAAGGCCGGACTGATCGGATTGACGCAGGTGCTGGCCGCCGAATATGGCGCCAAGGGCGTCCGGGTCAACGCGCTGCTGCCGGGCGGCACCGACACGCCCTCGGCAACGTTCAAGACACCTGAATCGCGGGCCTTCGTCGAAAACCTGCATGCCTTGAAGCGCGTCGCCGAGCCAGAGGAGATCGCCCGCTCGGCGCTTTACCTGGCTTCCGATGCATCGAGCTTCACCACCGGCACGGCACTGTTCGCCGACGGCGGTGTCTCGATCACCCGGACGTGAAGCGTTTCGCGGTTGGCGTGGGCCCGCCAGCCGCAATGCCGGAAAAACCGGCCTTGCTTTTTCCGGCGATTTGACGATTCCGTCTTCGCCTCGAAGACGGATTGGAAACATGCTGCTGATCAGAACCTATATCGCCGCGAGCGCAATCGAAGGCGTCGGCGTGTTCGCCGCCGAGCCTATCCGGAAAGGCGCGCAGATCTGGCGGCTCGATCCGGACTTCGACCGGCTGATCCCGATGGAAAGATACGAGGCAGCGCCGCCGCACCTCAAGGAATTGCTCGACAGATATGCCTATCCCAGTCCGGACCGGCCGGGCTTCACGGTCTATGAGGTCGACAATGGCCGCTTCATGAACCACGCCGACAAGCCGAACACCGACTTTTCGCAATATGGCGGGGCCACCGCAACCCGCGACATCGCCGCCGGCGAGGAGATAACCTGCGACTACGGCGAGTTCTTCGAGGGTTTCGAGCAGCTTCACCTGGCCACCGCATAGCGGCGCCTATCTGACCCAAGGCGAATTTTGTTCTTGCTTTGTGCCGGCAGCTATGCTATTAACTTCTCTATGGTGCTAATTCACACCAGCGACCCGCCGCCGAGGCGGGTTTTTTCGTTTCGGGATTCGGCGGCCTCAGGCTTCGGTCTTTTCGGCGGTGAGTTTCACCCCTAAGGCCTTCACCACGCCAAGCAATGTCGAGAGGCGCGGGTCGCCATCGGGGCTCAGTGCCTTGTACAGGGCCTCCCGGGTGACGCCGGCATCTTTCGCCACCTTGGACATGCCGCGCGCGCGGGCAACTATGCCGAGAGCATTCGCGATATAGCCGGTATCGCCCGTGGCAAAGGCGTCGGCAAGAAGTTCGGCCTGGGCCTCCGCGCGGCCGAGATGTTCGGCAGGATCAAAAGGCAAGGTCTCGTGGGGCATTTCAGATCTCCTTGGCCATTTCAATGGCCTTCCTGATATCGCGCTTCTGCGAGGACTTGTCGCCGCCGCAGAGCAGGATAACGAGCGCGCTGCCGCGCTTGACGAAGTACAGTCGGTAACCGGGACCGTAGTCTATCCGAAGCTCGCCGATGCCATCGAAGAACTTCACGTCTCCCATCAGTCCGGACTGGATACGTGCCACGCGGATCGCAATCCGCTCGGCCGCCCGCATATCGTTTAGACCCTTGAGCCAGTCCCGGAACTCGGCGGTTTGTTCAACGATGGTCACTCGTGAACTATAGTTCACAGATTGAAAAAATCAAGCCGCCATGTGGGACTGTCGTGCCCGCCCGGACGGCACCGCCTCTCAATCGGCTGTGGACAGAGCCCCTTGATTCTGCTATCAGCCGCCCCAATTCGTGGTGTAACGCGCCGCGGAGGCTTGCGGCTATGGCCGCTTGCCTGTTGATTTCAAACCCGAAAGACAGGATTGCACGTGCAGGTACTCGTCCGCGACAACAATGTTGATCAGGCGCTTCGCGCGCTCAAGAAAAAGATGCAGCGCGAAGGCATCTTCCGCGAAATGAAGATGCGCGGACATTACGAGAAGCCCTCCGAGAAGCGCGCCCGTGAAAAGGCGGAAGCCGTGCGCCGCGCCCGCAAGCTGGCCCGCAAGCGCGCCCAGCGCGAAGGCCTGCTGCCGATGACGCCGCGTCCGGTCGCGGCCGGTGCTGCCGGTGCCGGTGCTCCGCGTCCGCCGCGGTTCTGACGTCAATTTTTCGTCCTTTTCCAAGGATACCCAAGGTGGCGCGATGCGGAATCGCCGCCACCTTTTTGTTGTGAGTTCGACCCGGTCCGAGAGGACCGGTTGGGAGAGATGCCGGTTCGGAGGGGGAACGGACCAGACGGCGCAGTAAGGACAGGGCAGACATGGACGCAATTACCGTAGAGCGCAGAACCGCGTGGCGTGGCCTCGCCCTGACGGCAGCCCTGCTTTCCGGGATGGCGCTTGCCAGCTGCCAGAGCGTTCCGACCGGCGAGTTCAACAACATCGACAAGGCGCAAGCCTCGAGCGAGAACATCTCCTCGCTGTCGGCGGTGATCCAGCGCAACCCCCAGGATCCGGAAGCCTACAATGTGCGCGGCTCGGCCTATGGCCGCGGCGGCCAATACCAGGCGGCGCTGAAGGACTTCAACACCGCCATCCAGCTCAATCCGAATTTTTACCAGGCCTATTCGAACCGGGCGCTCATCCAGCGCTTCCTCGGCGATCAGGCGAGCGCGCTCGCCGACTACAACCGCTCGATCCAGATCAATTCCAACTATGACGCCGCCTATATCGGCCGCGGCAATCTCTACCGCAGGGCGGGCCGGGTCCAGGAAGCCTTCAACGATTTCCAGAAGGCCATCCAGCTCGACACGACCGATGCGCGCGCCTATCACAATCGCGGCCTGATCTACCAGAGTCAGGGCCAGCACGCCTTTGCCATCGAGGATTTCTCGACCGCCATTTCGCTGGCGCCGGATGCCTCCGAGCCTTACAACGGGCGCGGCCTCTCCTACCTTGCCATGAACGACGAGGACAATGCCTTCGCCGACTTCAACATGGCCATCAAGCTCGACGGCAAGAATGCCGAGGCCTGGTCCAACCAGGCGTTGATCTACGAGCGGCGCGGCGACAAGGTCAGGGCCGCGAAATCCTACCGCGAAGCCGTGCACCTCAATCCGACCTACCAGCCGGCCAAGGACGGCCTGGCCCGCACCAGTGCCGGCTGAGCGGCCGGTTAATCGGGCCTCCGTTTCCGCACTCCGACAACCCTGCGTTTAGCTCCGCCTTGCTGGCGCCAAGTTTTCGGCGGAACGCTCGGCGTGCTCAGCCGTTTGTACAAGGCAATTTCGAAAGGACCCTGCCATGATCAAGAAACTCGCTTGTGCCGCTGCTCTCGCCACGACCGTCGTTGCCGCTCCCGCCAGCGCCAGCAAGCTCCAGCTCGGCGTGCTCGACTGCACCATCGACGGCGGCACGGCCTATCTCGTCACCTCCAACAAGGGTGTTTCCTGTGTCTTTCGTCCGCATCGTGGCGGCCCCTCCGAAGTCTATACCGGGGTGATTTCCAAGCTCGGCGTCGATGTTGGCCGGACGTATCAGGGCCAGCTGGTATGGGCGGTTCTGGCGGCGACCCGCAACCACGATGAAGGCGACCTTGCCGGCAGCTATTATGGCGTGAACGCCGAGGCCAGCGCGGTCACCGGTGGCGGCGCCAATCTCCTGGTCGGCGGCCTCGACAGCGCCTTTTCGCTGCAGCCGCTCAGTGTCCAGGCACAGACCGGCGTCAACCTGGCGGTCGCCGTCACGTCGCTGGACCTGATCCACTCCTTCAAATAACGGCGTAGCATGGCTCCCGAGCGGCGGGGAGCGTAGGTGTCGGCCTGCGAATAGCTGCCGAAGGCTCATAGATTCCGGCAGGCCCACTCCGCAGAGGATGGGCCGCCCTGATGTTCAAAGTTGCGGCGCTCGAAGATCACGGCATGGCAACTGTGTTCATGCCGTTACCGTGACCGAAGATTGCGGCGATCCAATATTGCTTGTCTTCGGTCTGACCAGAATCTCAACGCCTCGTGATCGTCCCCCATCGCACAATTTTGAAATCCGCCACGTCAACGGCGATCAAAACCGCTTGATCTCAACTATGGTTGAGGTTCTAGAAGTCCTCCCATACTGCGGCATGTACTCATTTGGACGTGAAGAGCGCTCCAATATTTTAGACCAGCGTCTAGGGAAGCTCGGGGGACTGAATGACCAAAACAAGCACAAACGGGGTCGATTGGCGCGCGCTGTGGGCGTGCGGCGATCTGGCGCGCTTCTGCTTCATCAGCCTCGGCATTCTGCTGCACGCCACCAACGAAACCATGGTAGCAACGGTCATGCCGGCCATGGTCGGCGAACTTGCCGGCGTGCAACTGGTCGGCTGGTCGCTGGCGATCTACGAGCTCGGCGCCATCGTTGCCGGTGCGGCCGCCGGACGGCTGGTGAGCTATGTCGCGCTGCGTACCAACATGATGGTCGCCGCAATGCTCTATGCCGCCGGCGCGCTGGTCTGCGCCACCGCGCCTTCGATGCCGCTGTTCCTCTGCGGCCGCCTGATCGAAGGGCTCGGTGGCGGCGCGCTGGTGTCGCTCGCCTTCGTCTCGGTCGAGCGGCTGTTTGCCCGCGCGATCTGGCCGCAGCTTTTCGGCGTCATGTCGGCGATCTGGGGTGTCGCCGCCTTCAGCGGGCCGGTGCTCGGCGCGGTCATGACCGAATTGCTGTCCTGGCGCTGGGCCTTCGGCGTCTTTACCCTCGGAGGCACGGCCATGGCGCTGGCAAGCTTCCTTGTGCTCGATACGCCTGAAGCAACGAGGCCGCAGGCGACGGGCGGCTCGGCGCCGCCCTTCCCCTTTGCGGCACTTGGCTGCCTCGCCGTCAGCGTCGTGCTGATCGCCACCGCTGGCGTCGACATCGCCCTGCTGCGCTCGTCGCTGCTGCTCACCCTCGGCCTGATCAGCCTGGCGCTGTTCATCCATATCGATGCACTGAAGCCGCGCTCGCGGTTGTTCCCGTCGCGGCTGTTCTCATGGCGCTCGCCGGTCGGCGCGGGCATGACCATGGTCGCGGCGTTTTCGGTGGCGACCTGCTCGTTCGCGGTCTACGGACCACTGCTTCTGACCAGCCTGCACGGCATTCCGATCCTGACCACCGGCTACATCATCGCCGCCGAATCGATCGCCTGGTCGATCCTGTCGATCCTCGTCGCCAATGCGCCGCCGGAGCGCGAGCGGCTGATCATCATCGGCGGGGCGCTGATGATCGCCACGGGCGTCGCCGGTTTCGCCTATACGGTGCCGGCCGGCTCTATCCCGTTGATCCTGCTTTGTGCCTTGCTGCAAGGCGGCGGTTTCGGCATCGCCTGGCCGTTCGTCACGCGTGTCATCGTGGCATCGGCCAAGGAAGGCGAGCAGACGATCGCCTCGGCCGCTGTGCCGACCATGCAGCGCATCGGTTATGCCGTGGGTGCGGCACTGACCGGCATCGTCGCCAACGCCAGAGGCTTTTCCGAAGGCCTGAACCGTGAGGCCGCGGCAACTGTCGCCGCCTGGCTGTTCCTGGCGTTTATCCCGCTCGGAATCCTGGGATGCCTTGCCGCCTTGCGGATTTCGGGGGCGACCGACACGAAGCCGGCGAAGCTGTCAATCTCCGTGGGGGAGATTGACTAGACAACGACCGTCTTCATCCGGTCGGCGATCAGCGCCGCGAGCCGCGTCGCCACCTCGTCCTTGCTCATCTCCGGCCATTCCTCGACGCCGGCCTTCGAGACGATCCGCACCTTGTTGCGGTCGCCGCCCATCACGCCCGGGGAACCATCTTCATGGGAGACATCGTTGGCAACGATAAGATCGGCACCCTTTTTTGCAAGCTTGGCCTGGGCATTCCTGACCAGGTCCTGCGTCTCCGCGGCGAAACCGACCACCAGCATCGGCCGCTTTTTGTGATGCCCGACACCGGCGAGAATATCGGGATTTTCCACCATCTGCAGCGCCGGTGGCCCCTCGCCCGCCACCTTCTTGATCTTTTCCCCGGCCGAACTTTGAGTGCGCCAGTCGGCGACAGCCGCGACGAACACTGCCGCGTCGGCCGGCAGCAGCTGCTCGACGGCGTCCTTCATCTCGACGGCCGTTTCGACGTGCAGCGTGGCGACGCCGGCCGGATCGGCAATGCCGACCGGGCCGGAGACGAGACGCACGTCGGCGCCGAGCCTGGCCAGCGCCGCCGCGATGGCGTGGCCCTGTTTGCCCGACGACCGGTTGGCGATGTAGCGGACCGGGTCGATCGGTTCATGCGTCGGCCCGGAGGTGACGATGATCTTCCTGCCCGCCAGCGGCTTTGGCCGGCTGTCGAGCAGCGCCTCGATCGCGGCGACGATCTCCAGCGGCTCGGCCATGCGGCCCTCGCCCACCTCGTTGCTCTCGGCCATCTCGCCCTTCGCCGGGCCGACGAATGCGACGCCGTCCTTGCTCAGCGTCGCACGGTTGCGGCGGACCGCCGGATGCGCCCACATTTTCGGGTTCATCGCCGGCGCCACCAAGACGCGCTTGTCGGTGGCGATGAGCACGGTCGAGGCAAGGTCGTTGGCATGGCCATTGGCGAGCTTTGCCATCAGGTCGGCGGTGGCCGGCGCCACGACCAAAAGGTCGGCCTCGCGCGACAGCCTGATATGGCCGATGTCGTGCTCGTCCTGCCGGTCGAACAATTCGGTGAAAACATGGTCGGCCGACAGCGCCCCGGCCGACAGCGTAGTGACGAACTCCTGCGCCGCCGCGGTCATCACCACCCGCACTGCCGCACCGCGCTCGCGCAGCCGGCGGATCAGGTCGAGCGCCTTGTAGGCGGCGATGCCGCCGCCGATGATCAGCAGGATGCGCTTGCCGGAGAGGATGCCTCGCGGGCTGGAGACGGCGACCACCGGCGCTGCTGGACTCTGCGAACTCGTCAGTTCGCGCAGTGTTTTCTCGATCTGGTCGATGCGACCGGCCGAACCGAACTGACCTTCGACCGCTGCGCGGATCATCACCCGCGCCTGGTCTTCCATCGACCGGCCATTCTCCGCCGCCAGTCGGCGCAGCAGGTCCTTGACCTCGTCATCAAGGTTGCGGATCGTGATGCTGGCCATCTGATTGCACCTTGCCGGGAATTGCTGAGTGCAATGATAGCAATGCAATCACTTTGCAACAAGCGCTAGAAAATACGCCAGGCGATATACACCAGCGTCAATGCAATCACCCACAGCGCCAGCCGGCCGGAGCGGGTGTAGCGCGCCTCGGCCTTGCTGATCGCGCGTGCGGTCCTTTCGTCGAAGCGCAGGCCGTGTTCGGCCATCAGGTCGATCTCACGCGACAGCCGCTCGGTACGGGCGGCGAGGTCCGGTGCCTGGCGGGCCAGCGCCAGCAGCGCGTTGGCACCGTCGCGCGCATCGGCCAGCAGGGCGCGCGGGCCGAGGTTGCGGGCAATCCAGCCGCTCACCACCGGCTCCGACGTCTTCCACATGTTGAAGGCCGGGTCGAGCGTGCGGGCGACGCCTTCGACGACGACCATGGTCTTCTGCAGCAGCACCAGCTCGGACCGCGTCGCCATGTCGAAGAGGTCGGTCACTTCGAACAGCAGCGTCAGCAGCTTGGCCATCGAGATGGTCTCGGCAGGCTGGCCGTGGATCGGTTCGCCGATCGCCCGGATCGCCTGGGCGAAGGCCGCGACATTGTGCTGGCGCGGCACGTAGCCGGCCTCGAAATGCACCTCGGCGACGCGCTGGTAATCGCGCGTGATGAACCCGTAGAGGATTTCGGCGAGGAAGCGGCGCTCCTTTTTGCCGAGCCGGCCGGCAATGCCGAGATCGACGGCGACGATGGTGCCATCGGCTTCTATAAACAGGTTGCCCGGGTGCATGTCGGCGTGGAAGAAACCGTCACGCAGCGTATGGCGCAGAAACGACTGAACGAGGTTGGCGGCAATCGCCTTCAGGTCGTGGCCGGCGGCGGTCAGGCCGGCAATATCGTTCATCTTGATGCCGTCGACCCATTCCATGGTCAGCACGTCACGACCGGTGCGCTCCCAGTCGACCGACGGCACACGGAAGCCGGGATCGTCCTTGGTATTCTCGCCGAGCTCCGAAAAAGCCGCTGCCTCCAGCCTCAAATCCATTTCGATCTTGGTAGTCTGGGCCAGCGTCTCCGTCACCTCGACCGGCCGCAGCCGGCGCGACGACGGGATGTACTTTTCCTGCAGCCGGGCGGCGAGGAAATAGCTTTCGAGATCGCGAAAGAAGCGGCGGCGCACGCCCGGCCGGATGACCTTCACCGCCACTCGCCTAACGACGCCGTCCTGCAGCGTTTCGGCGGTATGGACCTGGGCGATCGAGGCGGCGGCGACGGCCTCGCCAAAACTGACATAGAGCTCGTCGACCCTGCGTCCGAGCGAGGCCTCTATCGCGGCGACAGCCTCGGCCTTGGGAAACGTCTGCATCTTGTCCTGCAGCATGGCAAGATCAAGCGCGATATCGTTGCCGACGACATCCGGCCGTGTCGCCAGGAACTGGCCGAGCTTGACGTAGGACGGGCCGAGCCGCACGACCGCCTTGGCCAGCCTGTCGCCGCGCTCATAGGCAAGCGCCCGACGGCGGGTGAACAGCCGGGCCATACGCCAGCCGAATTTCGGCAAGCCGAAGAGCTCGTCACCGGGCAAAGCCGCGATGACACCCTCGCGCACAAGCACCCAGCCGGCCCGCACGAGCCTGAAACCAGCGCCGATGCTGCTCATGGCTGGCTTTGCCCTGCCGGTTTCCTGAACTGGCGCAAGGCACGTCGGAAAATGCGGGCCAGCCTCAAAGCTTCCAGCCCGAATGAAGCGCGGCGATGCCGCCGGAATAATCGCGGAATGAGGCGCGCTCGAAGCCTGCGCGCGAAATCATCGCCGCGAAATTCTGCTGATTGGGAAACTTGCGGATCGATTCGACCAGATAGGAATAGGGCTCGTCATCGCCGGTCACCACCTTGCCGATCCGCGGAATGGCGTTGAACGACCATGCTTCATAGACCTTGTCGAGCAGCGGCATCTCGACCTCGGAGAATTCAAGGCAGAGAAAGCGCCCGCCAGGCTTCAGCACGCGATAGGCTTCGGCAAGCGCCACATCGATGCGCGGCACGTTGCGGATGCCGAAAGCGATGGTGTAGGCGTCGAAAGTAGCGTCGGCAAAAGGCAGTTCCTCGGCATTGGCTTCGACGAAATCGGTATTTGCCGACAGGCCTTTTTTCTCGGCCCGGTCGCGGCCGACGGCGAGCATCGAGCCGTTGATATCGAGAACCGTTGCATGAGCGTGCCTGCCGCTCGCCTCGACGATGCGGAAGGCGACATCGCCGGTGCCGCCGGCAACGTCGAGAACGCTCCAGCCCGGCCGCTTCGGTGGATTGAGCCAGGCGACCATGGCGTCCTTCCACAATCGATGCAAGCCGGCCGACATCAGGTCGTTCATCAGGTCGTAGCGGTTCGCCACCTTGTGGAAAACATCATTGACCAGGGACTGCTTGTCGCCTGGCCCTACCCGCTTGAAACCATAGGAGGTTTCCATGCCGCCCGCAGCAGTGGTTCTTTCAACCGACATCGTTTTGATCCGCCATAAAATCGGCGGGACCATAGCCGATCGATGGTGCGGGCGCTATTGTTTAAGGCGCGGTGTTCGGCCGCGCTTCGAAGCGGGTTCCGGAAAAGTGTCACACGGTTTTCCGACAGGAACTTGTGTCATAAGAAAAAGCCTGACGGGATAATTGAATGCCTTTGAAAGCAGAACTGCACTGCCACATCGAAGGGGCAGCGGCGCCTGAACTCGTCCTCCGCCAGGCTGAGAAATACGGCAAGGAAGCCTCGCGCTACATCCAGGACGGCTCCTTCGTCTGGCGCGACTTCACCTCTTTCCTCGCCGCCTACGACTTCTCGTCGGATCTGTTCCGCACCGAAGAAGACTATGCGCGGCTGGCCGACCATTACCTGACCAGCCTCGCCCGCGACGGCGCCATCTATTCCGAGGTTTTCACCTCGCCCGACCATGCCAGCAAGGCCGGGCTGTCGCCGAAGGCCTATACCGACGCGCTCGGCGAAGGCATGGCCCGCGCCAAGGCGAAGACCGGCATCGAAGGCCGCATGATCGTCACCGGCGTGCGCAATTTCGGTGTCGAATCGATCGAGCGGGCGGCGCGTTTCGCCGCGCGCTGCGGGCATCCGCTGGTCACCGGTTTCGGCGTCGCCGGCGACGAGCGGATAGGCGACCTGGAAGATTATGTCAGGGCCTTCGAGATCGCCCGCGAGGCCGGCCTCGGCATCACCGTCCATGCCGGCGAATTGATGGGCTGGGAGAGCGTCGAGGCGGCACTCGACCACATCCGCCCGTCTCGCATCGGCCATGGCGTGCGCGCCATCGAGAACCCCGAGCTTATGCGGCGCATCGCCGACGAAGGCGTCGTGCTCGAATGCTGCCCTGGCTCCAACATCGCCCTGAAAATCTTCGACAGCTTCGCCGACCATCCCTTCCCCGCCTTGCGGGCAGCGGGCTGCAAGGTGACGCTCAACTCCGATGACCCGCCCTATTTCTGGACCTCGCTGAAACGCGAATACGACATCGCTGCCGAGCATTTTGCGATGGACGACAAGGCGCTCACCGCCGTCACCAGGACGGCCATCGAGGCAGCCTTCGTCGACAGGAAGACCAGGGCGGTGCTGCTGGGCAGGCTCGGCGCCAAGGGCAGGTGAATGGTGAATGGTGAAACCGGCGCTTCGGTTCGTCAACCGCGAGTTTTTCCGCGCAACCAAGGACTCGCAAACCAGTTCACTATTCACTATTCACCATTCACCATCCACTATTCACCTGCGCAGTTGGAGAACACCATGAAGGGCGTTACCGTCGTCGACCATCCGCTTGTCCAACACAAGCTGACCATCATGCGCAAGAAAGAGACTTCGACGGCCGGCTTCCGGCGGCTGCTGCGCGAGATCTCGCTGCTGCTCGGCTACGAGGTCACCCGCAACCTGGAACTGACGACGACGACCATCGAGACGCCGATCGAAACGATGGAGGCGCCGACGCTGGAGGGCAAAAAACTGGTCTTCGCCTCGGTGCTGCGCGCCGGCAACGGCTTGCTCGAAGGCCTGCTCGATCTCGTGCCGGCGGCGCGTGTCGCCCATATCGGCCTCTATCGCGACCATGAGACGCTGGAAGCGGTCGAGTATTTCTTCAAGGCGCCGGGCGACCTCGCCGACCGGCTGGTGATCGTCGTCGATCCGATGCTGGCGACCGCCAATTCGGCGATCGCGGCGATCGACAAGCTGAAAGGCCGCGGTGCCACCAACATCCGCTTCCTCTGCCTGTTGGCGGCACCAGAGGGCCTCGAGCGGTTTACCCAGGCACATCCCGATGTTCCGGTCTTCACCGCTTCCATCGACCGCCAGCTCAACGAAAAGGGCTACATCATGCCGGGTCTCGGCGATGCCGGCGACCGCATGTACGGCACCAAATAGATCCGTTTACCGATTGTTTACGCAAACGGCTGGTTTCCGCACTCGTTAAAGCGGCAATCACCATGTCGGACTAAGGATCGGCAACCACAAAGGCCGGTCCATGCTGCGCAAGCTCCTCATCCTTGGCGTGTTTGCCGGAACGTCGGCATCGCTGCCGATCGTGTATCAGTCCAATTCACAGGTAATCGAGCGGCTGTTGAAATCCGCCATCGGAGCCAGGCCGGCGGACACACAAACCGACCTGAATCTCGCCGCCGTCCGGGACAGGCCCACAACGCCGCAGCCGCTCGGCCGCAAGGTCGTCGTCGCCGCGGACTCGCGCGGGCATTTCATGTCGGTCTTCAAGTTGAACGGCCGGCAGATCGACGGCATGATCGATACCGGTGCCACGCTCGTCGCCATCAACACCTCGACTGCGCGCAGGATCGGCATCTCGCTCAATTCGACGGACTTCAGCCATCAGGTCAACACCGCCAACGGGGCGATCAAGGCAGCATTGGTCATGATCGACCGCCTGCAGATCGGCAGGATCACCGTCGAGGGCGTCGAGGCCGTCGTGCTCGACGACAGGGCGCTGCACACCAACCTGATCGGCATGAGCTTTCTGCAGCGGCTCGAAAAATATCAGGTCGAAGACGGCAAGCTGCTGCTGGTTCAGTAGAACGTGATCCCGAACCGCAGGTCCGCGCCAGCGAAAAGTGGGGACCGGTTTTCGGACAAGATCGTGGTCCAAAGAAAGATAGAGCCCATCCGATACCATCGGAATGGCTCTACCCGCGCGGCAGGATCCGCCGGATGACGGTTTTCTCCGTGGCCGGTTTGGAAGTGCCGATGGTATAGGCCGAAAGCACGGCGGCCGCGGCCGCTTCGGCATCCTCGCTATTGCGGGCATGGACCAGCGCCAGCGCTTCGCCGGCCCGCACTTCAGCGCCGACCGGCAACAGCCTGGTGATGCCGACGACGTGATCGATCCTGTCGTCGGGCCGCGTCCGCCCGCCGCCAAGCCCGACCACGGCAAGCCCGATCTCGCGGGTCGCGATGCCGGTGACAAAGCCGTTCGCGCTCGCCTTGACCGCGAATTCCGTTGCCGCTTTCGGCAGATATTTTTCCGGATTGTCGACAAAGTCGACGGGACCACCCAGTGCCGCCACCATGCGCGCGAAGATGGAAGCGGCGCGGCCGCCGGCCAGCGTTTCGGCGGCGCGGCGCAGGCCGTCCTGGTTGGACGATACCAGGCCTGCCGATTGTAGCATCTCGGCGGCCAGCGCCAGCGTCACGTCCTCCAGCCGCCGGTCGCGAAAGCGGCCGGTGAGAAAATCGACGGCGTTGCGCACCTCGACCGCATTGCCGGCGGCGGACGCCAGCGGCTCGTTCATGCCGGTGACCAGCGCCGAGGCCTTAAGGCCGGCGCCATTGGCGACGTCGACCAGGCTGTTGGCCAGTGCGGTTGCGTCGCGCGATTTCTCCATGAAGGCGCCGTTGCCGACCTTGACATCGAGCACCAGCGAACCAAGGCCGGCCGCCAGCTTCTTCGACAGGATCGAGGCGGTGATCAGCGGCACCGATTCCACCGTTCCTGTCACATCGCGGATCGCGTAGAGCCTGGCGTCGGCGGGTGCGAGATCGGCGGTCTGGCCGATGATGGCGCAGCCGGTTTCGAGCACGGTCTTGCGGAACCGCGCAACATCCGGCTGGCTGATATAGCCGGGGATGGCATCCATCTTGTCCAGCGTGCCGCCGGTATGGCCGAGACCCCTGCCGGAAATCATCGGCACATAGGCGCCACAGGCAGCGACGATCGGCGCCAGCATCAAGGAGACATTGTCGCCGACGCCGCCCGTCGAATGCTTGTCGGTGACCGGGCCGGGCAGATCCGACCAGTCGAGCACATCGCCGGAATCGCGCATCGCCATAGTCAGCGCCACCGCCTCGTCGCGGCTCATGCCGTTGAAGAACACCGCCATGGCAAAGGCGCCGACCTGCGCGTCGGTGACTGTGCCGGCGGTCAGACCTCCGATAAAGAACGCTGTCTCCTCAGCCGAGAGCTTCTGGCCGTCGCGCTTGCGGCGGATGATTTCCTGGGGAAGCATCAGGCGTCGACCCTGTGCTCCGGAAGCCCGTCCTGAAAAACACGCTGCAGGATGGTCGCCAGCCGCGCACCGCCGACCGGCGCCATGTCCTTGGTCTCCTGGTGCGACAGCTCGGCTCCGGTCATGCCGGCGGCAAGGTTGGTCACGACCGAACACGCGGCGACGCGCAGCCCAAGGAAGCGGGCGAGAATGACCTCCGGCACCGTCGACATGCCGACCGCGTTGGCGCCCATGACGCGCGCCATGCGTATCTCGGCGGGCGTCTCGAAGCATGGGCCGGAGAACCACATATAGACGCCCTTGTGCAGCGTGGTACCGGTGGCCTTCGCCGCCTGCTCGATGGCGGAGCGGAGACCGGCGTCGTAGGCTTCGGTCAGGCCGACGAAACGGCGGTCGCTCGGTTCGCCGATCAGCGGGTTGGAGCCCGAGAAATTGATGTGATCGGTGATCAGCATCACCGAGCCCGGGCCCATCCCGGGATCGACCGAACCGGCGGCGTTGGTGAGGATCAGCCTGGAGATGCCGAGGCCGGCGAGCACCTCGAGTGCCGGCCGCATCGCCGCCGCGTTGCCGTGCTCGTAATAATGCGCCCGGCCGGACAGCATCAGCACCGGCGTGCCGGCAAAGAGCCCCGCCACCACCTCGCCCGCATGGCCGCTGACTCCGCTTCGGGGAAACCCCGGCAAGTCGGCGTAGGAGATGCGCACCGCATCCTCGACCTGGTCGACAAGCCCGCCAAGCCCTGACCCCAGCACCAAGGCGGTAGTCGGCGCCAGCCCGTCCAGCCTTTCGACGAGGTGATCGAGCGCTTCCTTCATTTCAGCACATCGCCTTCAAACCCGTATGGCAGCAACTCGCCCATGGTCACGGTCTCGACCACGCCGCTATCATCGCACAGATAGAACTTCGTCTCCGGCCGGCAGAATTCCGCCAGCCGCTGCCGGCAGCCGCCGCAGGGCGAGCATTTTGCCACGCGTTCGGCGATCACGGCGATTTCCGTGATCTTGCCGCCGCCGCCCATGACGTAGTGGCCGAGCGCGGTGGTTTCGGCGCACCAGCCCTCCGGATAGGACGCGATCTCGACATTGGCGCCGGTGAAGACACGGCCGTCCTCGGTGCGCAACGCCGCGCCGACCGGAAATTTCGAATAGGGCGCATAGGCCTTGGCCATGGCGGCTTTCGCCGCTTCGAACAGATCATGAGCCATGATAGATCAGCGTTCCTTGACATAAGGCACGCCGCCGGCGCGCGGCGGGATTGCCTTGCCGATGAAGCCGGCAAGCAGGATGACGGTCAGCACATAGGGCAGCGCCTGCATGAATTGCACCGGCACCTTGCCGATCAGCGGCAGCGGCGTGCCTTGCAGGCGGATCGACGCGGCGTCGAGGAAGCCGAACAGCAGGCAGGCGAACATGGCGTTGACCGGTTTCCATTTGGCGAAGATCAGCGCGGCCAGCGCGATGTAGCCCTTGCCAGCGGTCATGTCCTTCACGAAGCCGCCATTCTGCACCATCGACAGATAGGCGCCGGCAATGCCGGTGAGCACGCCGGTGCAAATCAGCGCCCGGTAGCGCAGCCAGGCGACCGAGATGCCGGCGGTGTCGACCGCGGCCGGGTTCTCGCCGACGGCGCGCAGGCGGAGCCCGAAGCGGGTGCGAAACAGCACCCACCAGGTGAACGGCACGGCCAGGAAGGCGAGATAGACCAGCACGGAGTGGCCGGAGATGAGTTCCGAATAGATCGGCCCGAGGATCGGCACGCTCCTGAACGCCTCCGCGCCTGGCCAGGTGATTGCCTCGAACCGCTCGCCGGCGGCCAGCGCCGGCGTGCGCCCGCCTTGCTGGAACCAGGCCTGGCCGAGCATGATCGTCGATCCGGCGGCAATGAAATTGATCGCGACACCAGAGACGATCTGGTTGCCGCGATGGGTGATCGAGGCAAAGCCGTGGATCAGCGCGAAGGCGACCGAAATGAGGATGGCCATGCCGAGGCCGAGATAGGCCGAGTGGAAGACCGAGGCGGCGGCCGCACCGGCGAAGGCGCCGGCAAGCATCTTGCCCTCGAGCCCGATGTCGAAGACGCCGGCCCGCTCCGAGTAGAGGCCGGCGAGACAGGCGAGCAGCAAGGGCACCGACAGGCGGATGGTCGAGTCCAGGACCTGTACGATGGCGTTGAAGAAATCCATCTCAGGCGCCCTTCCCCTTGACCGCTTCCATGCCGACCGATTTCGGGCTGAGCGAGGCGAACAACGCCTGGACGTAGGGCCGGAACATATGCTCGAGCGCGCCGGCGAACAGGATGACGAGGCCCTGGATGATAACGATCATGTCGCGGCTGATCGCCGGCATCTCGAACGCGAGTTCGGCGCCGCCCTGGTAGAGCATGCCGAACAATATTGCCGCCATGACGATGCCGACCGGATGCAGGCGGCCCATCAGCGCCACCGCGATGCCGACGAAACCGGCGCCCGAAACGAATTCGAGCGCGACATTGTGCTGGTCGCCCATCGTCGGGTTGAGCGCCATCATGCCGGCTAGCGCGCCCGAGATCATCATCGCGATGATGATGATGCGGATCTCCGAAATGCCGGCATAGCGCGCCGCTTTCGGGCTGTGGCCATAGGTGCGCATCTCGTAGCCGAGCTTGGTGCGCCAGATCAGCACCCACACCAGGAAGGCCATGGCTAGCGCCAGCAGGGAACTGACGTTGAATGGCGCCGAACGGATTTTGGCGCCGAACAATTCGATGACCCAGTTGAGCTTCGGCAGTTGCGCGCCTTCGAGGAAGGTGCGCGTCTGCGGTGCCATCGAGGCGGGGGGCTTCAAGTACCCGACCAGCGCACGGACCATGACGCTGGCGGCGATGAAATTGAACATGATGGTGGTGATGACGATGTGCGAGCCGCGCTTGGCCTGCAGATAGGCCGGGATCAGCGCCCACAGCGCGCCCATCGCCGCGGCGGCGATAATGGCGATCGGGAAGGTCAGCCACCAAGGCAGCACGCTGTCGAAGGCCAGGCAAACAATGCCAATGCCGAGACCGGCGATATAGCCCTGGCCCTCGCCACCGATGTTGAACAGGCCGCAATGCGCCGCAACCGCTACCGAAAGCCCGCTGAAGATGAAGGTGGTGGCATAGAAAAGCGTGAACGCGATGCCTTGGCCGCGGCCGAAGGCACCCTCGACCAGGACGACGGCTGCGCGCAGTGGGTTCTCGCCAACCAATATGACGACGAAGCCGGCAACGACGAAGGCGACGAACAGGTTGATCAGCGGGATCAGCACGTAGTCGGCCCAGGCCGGCAGCTTGGCATAGGGAGTGCTCATTCCGCCGCCTCGCGCTGCTCGACGCCGGCCATCAGCAGGCCGAGCTCGCCCTCGGTCGCGTCGGGGCCGCGTTCGCCGACGATGCGGCCGGCAAACATCACCAGAATGCGGTCGGACAGCGAGCGGATCTCGTCGAGCTCGACCGAAACCACCAGCACCGCCTTGCCCTGGTCGCGCATGGCGATGAGGCGCTTGTGGATGAATTCGATGGCGCCGACATCGACGCCGCGTGTCGGCTGGCCGACGATCAACACGCCGGGATCTTGTTCCATTTCCCGCGCAAGCACGATCTTCTGCTGGTTGCCGCCGGAGAAATTGGCGGTCTTGAGGCGGCAGTCCGCCGGTCGGATGTCATATTTGACGATCTTGTCCCTGGCATCGTTACGGATGGCATCGATGTCAAGGAACGGCCCCTTCAGATAGCGCTCGTCGTCCTGGTAGCCGAGGATCGAATTCTCGTTCTCCTCGAAGGCCAGCACCAGGCCGACATGATGGCGGTCCTCCGGCACATGGGCGAGGCCGCGCTCGCGCAGTTCACCGGGATCGGCGGCGCCGGTGAGGTCGATCGGCTTTCCGTCGAGCATAACGGAGCCCGAAACGGCATGCCTGATGCCGGAAATCGCCTCGAGCAGTTCGGACTGCCCGTTGCCGGCGACGCCGGCAATGCCGACGATCTCGCCGGCATGGACGTCGAAGGAGACGTCGTCGACCATTGTGACGCCCCGGGAATCCTTGACCGTCAGGTTCTTGACCGCGAGCTTGACGCCGCCGGCCTTCGCCTCGCCCTTTTCGACGCGCAGCAGCACGCGCCGGCCGACCATCAGCTCGGCAAGCTCCTCGACCGTGGTCTTCCTGGTTTCGCGTGTCGCCACCATCGTGCCCTGGCGCATCACCGAGACTGTGTCGGTGATCGCCATGATCTCGCGCAGCTTGTGGGTGATCAGCACGATCGTCTTGCCCTGCTCCTTCAACTGCTTGAGGATGCGGAACAGGTGGTCGGCCTCGGCCGGCGTCAGCACGCCTGTCGGCTCGTCGAGGATCAGGATCTCGGCGCCGCGATAGAGCGCCTTGAGGATTTCGACGCGTTGCTGCAGGCCGACCGGCAACTCCTCGATGATGGCGTCGGGATCGACTTCGAGCCCGTATTCGCGCTCGAGCCGCTCCAGCTCGGAACGCGCCTTGGCGATGCTCTTCTTCAGCAGCGCATCGCTTTCGGCGCCGAGAATGACGTTTTCCAGCACCGAGAAATTGTCGACCAGCATGAAATGCTGATGCACCATGCCGATGCCGAGCGCGATCGCATCGTTCGGCGTCTTGATCGATGCCGGCTGGCCGCCGACACGGATCTCGCCGGAATCGGCCTGGTAGAAACCATAGAGGATCGACATCAGCGTCGACTTGCCGGCGCCGTTTTCGCCGACGATGCCATGGATAGTGCCGCGCATAATCTCCAGATTGATGTCGCGGTTGGCGCGCACGGCGCCAAAGCTCTTGTCGATGCCGATCAGCTCGATTGCGGCTTGCGCCATGCAGCCTGTTCCCACTGTTATTTTTTTACCGCTTGGTCAAACGCCTAGCATGACGCCCAGTCTGTGCCAATTGGGTCCGTACCAATTGGCCGGAGCAGGGTTCACTCTCGACAAATCCCGCCATGCTTGTCAATTTCCAACGTGGCCGCAGCCTGCACAATCGCCTGATCGAGGATTTCAAATGACCATGCCCGAGGACCGGCTGACGACGCTGGAAATCCGCGCCGCCGAGCAGGAGAAGACCATCGAGGAACTGTCCGGCCAGATCGCCGAGCAGTGGAAGGTGATCGAGCGCATGCAGCGCAAGCTCGACGCGCTGGCCGAGCGCTTCCTGGCGCTGGAGGAACAGGCCGCACCCGACGTGCCGGTGACCAAGCCGCCGCACTGGTGAGCGGGCCGACAAGACAAAACCGCCGGGCTTTCACCCGGCGGCTCGTCAGTTCAGCAGTGCCAGTCGATCAATAACGGCAATCGATCAATACGGGCAGGCATTGTCCGACATGTAGTCGTGCACCTTGATGGTGCCGGCGATGATGTCGGCCTTGGCTTTTTCGACCGCCGCCTTCATCGCATCGTCGACAAGCGCCTTGTTGTTGTCGTCCATGGCGTAGTCGACGCCCCCTTCCTTGAGGCCGAGATCGTTAACGCCGGCCGTGAACTTGCCGTCCTTGGCATCCATGAAGGTGTTGTAGACGGCAACGTCGACGCGCTTGACCATGGAGGTCAGCACCTTGCCGGGCTGCAGGCCGTTCTGGTTGGAATCGACGCCGATGCCGAGCTTGCCGGCGTCGGCCGCTGCCTGCAGCACGCCGACACCGGTGCCGCCTGCCGCCGCGTAGACCACGTCGGCGCCCTGGTCGATCTGCGTCTTGGCGATCTCGCCGCCCTTGGCCGGATCGTTCCAGGCCGCTGGCGTATCGCCGGTCATGTTCTGGATGACGTCGGTGGCGCCGGCCGCCTTGGCGCCGCCGACATAGCCGCAGCCAAACCTGCGGATCAGCGGAATGTCCATGCCGCCGACAAAGCCGACCTTCTTGGTCTTGGAAGCCATCGCCGCCATCACGCCGACGAGGTAGGAGCCTTCCTGCTCCTTATAGACCAGCGAGCGGACATTGGGCTTGTCGACGACCATGTCGATGATGGCGAATTTGGTATCGGGGAACTCGGTGGCGATCTTGTCAAGCGCGTCAGCCCACGAGAAGCCCGCCATGACGATCGGGTTGCGGCCGTCCTCGGCGAAACGGCGCAGCGCCTGCTCGCGCTGGGTGGCGTTGCTGACCTCGAATTCCACATAGGGGATGCCGGTCTCGGTCTTGAACTTTTCAGCGCCGTGGAAGGACGCCTCGTTGAACGACTTGTCGAACTTGCCGCCGAGATCATAGAGGATCGCGGGTTGAATGTCCGCGGCGAAGGCCGGAAGAACCATTGCAGCTGCGGCCATGAGGCCGAGAACGATACGTTTCATGTGATCCACACCCCTGTCGGTTATTTGTCCATTATGCATCGCATGCCGGCCCGGTTCTCCGGCAGGCGTGCGGTGTCGGGCAGGAGTGTCTTCCTCCCGCTTCGGGTCAATCTGGCACGGCCCGAAACAAAATTCACGTGGAATTTTGACCTTTTGGAAAAGCATGGCGCCGCATCGCGGCGCCACAGCATATTCCTTGCGTCAGGGGCATAAAATCAGGCGGAGACGGCGGCCAGAATGGCGCAGGAGACGCCGGTTCCCTGCAGGCCGCAATAGCCGTAGGGGTCCTTCGCCAGATATTGCTGGTGGTCTTCCTCGGCGAAGTAGAATTCCGGCGCCGGCGCGATCTCCGTGGTGATCTTGCCGCGTCCGGCGCCGCGCAGCGAAGCCTCGTAGGCGTCGCGCGAGGCGATCGCAGCCTGGTGTTGAGCGTCGTTGAACGTATAGATCGCCGAGCGGTAAGTGGTGCCGACATCATTGCCCTGGCGCATGCCTTGCGTCGGGTCGTGGCTTTCCCAGAACAGCTTCAAGAGCTCGGCATAAGACACGATCTTGGGGTCGTAGACGACGAGCACGACTTCGGCATGGCCGGTGAGCCCCGTGCAGGTTTCCTGATAGGTCGGGTTGGGCGTGACGCCGCCGGCATAGCCGGCCGCCGTGACCCAGACGCCCTCGACTTGCCAGAACAGGCGCTCGGCGCCCCAGAAGCAGCCCAGGCCGAACATCGCCGTTTCCATCCCTTCGGGATAAGGACCCTTGAGCGGCCTGTTCGAGACAAAGTGCTTCGATGCGGTCGGGATCGGCCGGTCGCGGCCGGGCAACGCCTCGGAGGGTTTCGGCAGGTTGAGCTTCTTGTTCAGCATGTCGCTGAGAAACATGTGTGGCTTCCTTTTCTTCTTGGTTGAGCCTTCCTGGTACGGGAACACCGGGTCAGGCTGGAAATGTCAGGTTGCGGCGAACCGCCCGCTGGGGCGCTGCCGCCTGTAACCGATGGCATAAAGAATGAACGCCAGCACCGCGAACACGGCAAAGCCGGGCTGGCTGAGCACCCAGGCGATGGCACCGTCCCACAGCAGCGGGTTGATCTTATCGCGGACGAAGCTTTCGAAGGCGCTGCGCGTATCCGGCGAGACAGCGAGCCAGCTGGTGTTGAGCGGGGTCATCACCAGCGCCGAAGCCGCCACCGAGCGGGTCGCATCGAGCACGGCCATGATGACCGAAACCGAAAGCGCAATCATTGCGGCAAGACGGAAGATAAAGCGGAACATCCGGACCCTTCCTCCCCAGGAGTTTATCAGAATGTCGTGTGGACTGTTAAATAGGATCTGCGTGCTTTATCCGCAATCGCGACACGCGAAGTTGAACCTACGGCAGCCGGGTTCGCCGAAACCGTCGGCGCGCCGGGGACGGCAAGCACACCTCCGCCGCTCCTTTCGATAGGCTCCCAACGGGTGCTCCGATAACATGGGCTGAGCATCCGTATCCGGCAAAGCGAATAGACTGCCGTTATGTCTTGGCATTCGGCACCGGATCGACTAGATGAGCCCCGCGCCTGTTGCTTTGACGGCTCGGGTGCGGGGAAAGGGTATCCGCTGGTTGACGGCGCCCACGGCCGGAATTCCGGCCGGAATCCCAAAGGAGATGCATCTCCCCAACCCGCGCGGCGAAACCGGCCGCGTCGAAAATGCTAAAAAGACGGAGAGGTGGCCGAGTGGTTGAAGGCGCACGCCTGGAAAGTGTGTTTACGGGAAACCGTAACGCGGGTTCGAATCCCGCTCTCTCCGCCAGTTGCCTCGCCAAATTGCTGAAATACCTAATAAATTTCATGGCTCGCAGTATTTGACCCACTTTTTGCCCCACATAATTGTGTGGATTAAAATGGCTGTCACAGGCTTTCTCTGGACGCTATCTCTAGCAAGAGCGCTTCATTGTGGAGCGAAGTTGAGCGCCCCTCCAACTATGTGAGTCTGGGGCCGGATGGTCCTGTCACTACGGGGACGACGGCGACGTTGGCGGGTGTGTGGAGAGGCTTTGATTTTGGTGGGCGTGTTGACCTGTCGCCCGATCCTGTGGGGAGCGAAAGATGGTGACGATACTGAAGTGGATTGCCATCGCTGTACTTGGGCTGCTGGCATTGATGCATGCGGCACTGACTGCTTCACTGATCTGGCACATGTTCCGCTACGATGTACCCGGAGCTTGGATTGCGGAGCCCGAATTAGTCAGGCAATACCTGATTCCGCTGGCTTCCATTTTTGGTCTCTTGATACTGATGCGATACGCCAAGCCGACCGAAAGAAAGGCGTGCATCGCAGTTCTCGCTGCCGTTACTGTGTCCTTTGCGCTGTTTCTATTGTTGCATTTAACCGGTCGATTGACGATCAAATAGAGGGGACACTTGGGGCCCGCGCAGCGATTTTTGGCTGTTCTGCATGCTGATTTTTGCCTCTGATAGTGCTTCGCGCGGGTAGAATTTTGCGTTCGCGGCCTGCAAATTTTGTCATCGAATCCGGTTTGCGCGCACGAAATTTGGGCTCTTCTTGCGGTAAGCTAGCGCGGTTTCTCGTGCATCGGCGAGCGAGATGATCGACGTGCCGCCCAATCCGATGTCTCTACGCCTGCCTTGGACGATGATCCGGAGGAGCCAACGCTTCGCTCCCGACGGGTCCACGACGAGGTAAAGGCCATTGCCATCGGCATATCGTCCCGGAGTCTTAGCCTGCCGCACCTCGATCGCGCTTAGCGCCTTGTCCGGGTGCTTTCCCGATTTTTGCATCGTCCGCCCAACTCACCCCACCCCACATTTTCACCCACATTGTATCGGCGATTTTGTTGGACGGCAATGAATGTCGTTGGACGAACTGAAAAATTAACGGCTTGATTTCAAAGCGTTATTGGACGTCATTGGCCGCAGACGAACAGCCGACTGGCTGCCGCTCTCTCCGCCAGATAAATCTCACCGGTTCGCCAGCCTAAAGGGACGCTGGACGGCTACTGCCGCTGCGGTGCAGGTATCTTGGGGCAGGCAGAGGGGGGCGCGAAGGCTACGGAGCGGCTTTCATCTTCGCCGCACCCTTACCTCAGATCAGCCTACAACCAATCGGCCCGCGCTTCACCAGAAGCACGGGCTTGGCCGACTCGGCGCCATCGCCGCCCCGTCTAGCGCGGGACCGCTTGTATTCCCGAGACCGAGCGCTCTGTTTCGGCGGAGAAAACCACGAAGGCAAAGATCAGCACGGCGACAGCGACAATCATTGAGCCGGTGGCGACGATCGGCTCGAGCGCCGGGTTTCCCTGCAGCATCAGGTAAAGAGCCGGCAGCATCACGACCAGGCCGAGATTGTAGACGCCGTAGTGGATCATGGCGCTCCTGCGGGCAGCCTTCGCCGGATTCAGCGCATAATAGCCGCCGAATATTGCACTGGTGACCCACCCCAGCAGGTTGATGTGCGCGTGAGCCGGAAACGCGCCGTGATCGCCTGAAATTGCCATCTGCAGGCCAGCTGCAATTCCCAGAATAAGAAAGACGATGGCTGTCTTGAAAAAGAGCTCCGAAACTTTAGGCATGCTATTTCTCCCAAACCCGTTTTGCCGCCGCATCATGCTGTGGTTCCGGCGATCTTGCCAAGGGACCGTCGGGCCTGCGGAAGCATGTGTTGCCGGCCTGACAGCCCGTTGGCGACCGGTCGCCGGGCCTGGCCGGTTGCGAGTCCAGCCGGCAAAAAATATGCGCTTACGCTAATTTAATTGCAACATCACCGGCCAGGCTTCGATGTCGTTCTCGCTAGCGAACTGTCCTGCGCGATGGTGGTGCCCATACGCGCCAAAGGTCTGCCCGTCAGTGTTGCAGCAGGGCCTCGCCAAACTTCTCCCACAGCTGTTCGCAATCTGTTGCTCTGAGGCTGGGGGTTCCGAGTGGGCCATATCTGATGACGGCGGCGTGAACATCATAGCCAACGATAGGTGCATTGGCGACAAAGTGGATAGCCTCGCCCAATCGGCGAGAGCCAATTGGCGCATCGGTTTTGTTGGTGATGTCGAAGACACCACAAATATCCACTTCCTGGTTCCTGGCTGCCAACGCAGCTTCCATTACCTGTTCGTGCATCATCGAAGTCTCTCCTATCGGTCTAAGTCTAAGAACCGCGGCTTGTGTTGGCCCGGCAACTGACAACCGGCAAATCGAAGTGCCTTTTGCAGCATTTCGATTGGCTCTTGCTGCGAGCCACTCCGCCCGCTCCCGCGGCAAGCCGATAAGGCAACTGCCAGCGAAGTCCGCAGGCACGTCCACCGTCGCATCAAACACGGCCCACGTGCCAGTCGGCTCCTGAATGGGCAAAAAACGTCATAGAAGCGCCTGCTAATATACGTATGCCGACTGTGGGGACGGAGCTTTGTTCCTACATCGATTAAACGAATGAGAAATGGAGTCGAAATGTCAGGCGACGCTGGTCGAAAACAAATCGTCGGCGACATCGCCAGGAATGCGCTTGAGCTGCGATCCGGCCGCATTCGGGGCTCGCCGACAGGGCGAGCACACGACGCAGCAGGCAAGCGCGGCCAAATGCTCATCCAGAATCGCGATTTCGTTGCGGATAGATCGTCTCGCCGCGCTTCAGCATCTCCACGAAAGCCGCGATCTTCTTCTTGCGTCCGGCTTCGGTTTTCATGTTGTGGATGCGGAAGGCGAGCGCGAAGCGGTTTTGCTGGCTGAGTTTTGCCAGCATCTCTTTCGCCATGGGCTCGGCGTCTATTGCCGCCTGGAGGTCGTCGGGGATCTTCATCTCCTTGCCGCTCTTGTAGGCGCGCGCCCAGCGGCCGTCGGCCTTGGCTGCCTCGACCTGCCTCAGCCCATGCTCGGTCATCCGGCCCTCCTCGATCAGCCGAGCGACATTGTCGACATTGATCTGGCTCCAGGTGCTCTTCTTGCCGCGCGGGGTGTAGCGCTGCAGGTAGCTTTTGCCGTCCAAGGCCTTGCGCACCGCATCGATCCAGCCCCAGCACAACGCCACGTCGATGGCTTGCTTCGGAGTGATCGACGGCAGCCCCGAATCGAGCTTATGGATCTTGATCCAGACTTCGTCCTCGCTGTCGTGATGCTCGCCAAGCCAGGCATGGAAGCTTTCGGCATCCCTGAACTCGCGCACCTTGGCGGGGTCGACCTTGACGGGCGCCATCAGCCGGTCCGCCCGTGACGCAGGCGCGTAACGACGCCGAACCGGTTGCCGGCCGCGCGCGCGCTCATCTCAGCTCCGACAACTAGGATCATGGTTCGCTCCTCTCAACGATGCGAATACGAAACCTAGACGATCTTTCTATTTTCATCATCAAGAGCGTCTCCCTCCTCGTACCGCTCCAATGCCTCCATTAGCCACCGACACTGATTTTACTGGTATGGAATCGCTCGGCATCCGCATATCTATTTGCAACTTCTAATTTAGCCCGATGCGTGCCGAGAGCCCTCAATTCGGCCGTCATCCATTGCACTTGACGGTCTCTCGAGCTGTATACGGCCCGAACTGTTGCCGTATCGGCCGATTTTTCAGCGCAACCAAGCCTTTACCTTTCGGCCAGTTCGGAGTTGCCCTTCAGCCATGTTCGTGGTCCCGTACAACCAGGGCGCTCAATGCGGCATTCGGCACCGGTCGCCTCACCGACCGTCAAGGCACACAGGAGATAGCAATGGGCATTTTCGACAGTATCAAAGGTGCGATTTTCGGAAACGCGGTTGCGGCCGAAGCGCCGCCGGCGCAACCGTCTCCCGCGCCTGCTTCGAGCACGGCCACCCAGCCGACGGCGCCTACCCGATCCGCCCCGGCTGCAACCCCGGCCTCGACCGCGCCGGCCGCGCCGTTCTCTGCCCCGAACATCGCTGCCATTCTCGACAAGGCGGTGGCCGCGAAGGGGCAGAAACTCAACTGGAAGAATTCGATCGTCGACCTGATGAAGGCTCTGAATATCGACAGCAGCCTCGGCGCCCGCAAGGAGCTTGCCCACGAGCTGAACTACACCGGCGATATGAACGACACTGTAACGATGAATCTGTGGCTGCACGACGCACTGATGAAAAAGCTGGCCGAGAATGGCGGCAAGCTTCCGAGCGACCTGGCCGCCTAGAGTCACAAGACAAGCAATTCCAGGAAAACGTGTGAACGGTTTTCCGTCGGGAATTGCGTCAAACAAAAAAGACAGACCGGTTCGGCGTTTCCGTGAAACGACGAACCGATCTAGTCCTGTCCGCACCGCGGTATTGCTGCGCTGACTTCAGCCGCAACCGAGCAAACCAGACTGCCAAGCCATCAAACTGCAAAGTAAATAAATTGGGATCCATCCCGGCCGCCGGGATTGGGTCAGTGGCGAAGTCGCATGGCACAAAAGCGCTGCCGCCTCGCCCGGCTTGTCTCACTCAAAACCGATGATTTTCGGTCGCCGTCCGCACGCTGGTAGGACCACCATTTTGCTGGCGAAACGCGACGTTCGGCGTATCATTCTCCCGGGCGAGGGTTCATGGTGGGAGGAAGCCAATGAACGTGGTGCAGAGGGTGACTGTCGCCGACTTGACGGCCCAAGAGCTTGTTTCATCTGCGCTTTCAAGATTCGGCGCCGGCGACACCATATCGACGAGGGCGATGCTGGACATCCTTCGCCGGACGGCCCCAGCCTGCGGCGACAGTGACGACGATCTGGTCGAGCTTATCGTCATGACGGCCGTTGGTAGGACCATGGGGGTCGTGTTCGACCATCGCTCCCGTTAGCAATCCGGAACGAATACCAGGCTGCACCGTTCAGTCCGCAAAACTTATCTCGCTTGAGTTGTGGAATGGTGCCATGCGTGATGAACAATTCGACGTTCCCGTGACAATCGAAACTGGGCGGAACGGACGCATTCTGACGGTGACGCGGGCGGTCGAGGCCGCATCACTGCTGGTCGAAAAGTGGCCGAACGAAAAGCGCGGGCCGAAATACCGCTCGGCCTTGCAAGCAATGATGGACGCCCTGGAGCAGCGGCGGGCGGTTGGCAGCGCTCGACGGGCATTCACCGCGGCCGCCAAAGAGGCCAGCCTTTTTGTGCGCGAAGGCCGGCCTGACACCAAGCCCTTGTTTTGAGCAAAATCGCCGCGCATACCGGGTCATGCCCGAGGGCAGGCAATTGGGCGACACGCTCGAAGGAACTCGCTGAAATCTTGCCCGTTATGCTCTCGTCGAGATGAGGAGAGCTGCCATGGCCGACGACAAAACCAAGACCGATAGTCGCGACCGCTCACGAGTGGCGGGCGGCGGCGAAGATTATGAGGTACATCATTTCGCCGAGGAAGCGGGCATTACCCCGGATCAGGCCCGTACGCTGATCAAGCGCCACGGCACCGACCGCAAGGTGCTGAACGAAATCGCCGAGAGCATAAGAGCGTTGTAATGGCTGACAAGAAAACCGCAATGGCCGACCGCAAGACGCGCGATGCGGACGAAAAGAAGGCTCTGCACCTGGCTGAAACCACCGACGTTTCGCCGAAGCAGGCGAAGGATCTGATGCGCAAGCACGGCAAGGACAGCCCGAAGGTCGAGAAGGAAGCCAAGAACTTCAAGGCCGAGGGCTGAGCCGCCGAAGGTCTTTGTGCGTCACCCGCAACTTGACAATCGCTGCTGAACGCGCCCAGCCGGTTGGACGCGCGGCATAGGGGCCGCAATCCTGCGGCTTATCGGTTTTCTAACAAATTCGGCCTATGCCTTCCGCTATCGCGGCTCAGGGATGCCATATGCGCGGGATGTCTGGTGAGGCGAGGCCGTCGATAGATGACATGCAGCATGTGAGGCTGGTGTTTTGCCTGTTGGCCGCGGTTGTGATGGCGGCGGCGCTCCTCGCCTTTGCCACCTCCCTCCTGCAGGATCCCGATAGCTGGTGGCACATTAAGGTCGGCATTGATATGCTGGCAAGCCGCACATTCCCGACCATCGACATTTACTCCTACACTTTTGCCGGCCAGCCATGGATCGCCAAGGAATGGCTTAGCCAGGTTCTCCTTGCAATTGCCTATGAAGCCGGCGGTTGGAACGGCGTGGTGCTGCTGGCGACTGCGGTAATCGCGCTGACGGCCTTCTTGACGTCGTGGTATCTCAGCGCGTGGTTGAAGCCGACGCTGGCGATAGGACTGACGCTGGTGCTCGCGCTCGTGATCGGGCCAATCTATGTCGCCCGACCCCACATCTTTACCTTGCCCATTATCGTCGTCTGGACCGCCGGTCTTTTCCAGGCCGCACGCGACGGGAAAGCGCCGCCTTTATGGCTGCTGGCGCTGCTTTGCGTGTGGGCCAATCTCCACGCCACCTTCACCTTCGGTTTCGTCATCGCCGCCTTCGCCGGCCTCGATCTGCTTATGCGCACGCGCTTATCGAACCCCCGGCTGCTGGCCAAGTGGATTGCTTTCGGGCTGCTTTGCCCGCTGGTCAGCCTGCTCAACCCCTATGGCGTCAAGGCAATACTCGCCACATTCACCGTGGCCTATGGCAATGAGGCGGTGCCTTACATTGCGGAGTGGCAGCCATTCGACGCCTCGCGGCATACCCTCCAGGAGGTGATCCTGCTGGTGGCGTTTTTCGGGCTGGTCGTGTCGAGATTGCGCATTGGCTGGGCCAAGGCGCTGTTCCTTGTCTTCACGTTGCACGTCTATCTCACCCACATACGGTTCATGTACCTGTTCTTTCTTCTCGTGCCGGTGGTCCTTACCGTCGAGGTCGCGCAACAATATCCAGTGCTTTCAGCCGAGAAATGGGCGGCGGAAAAGCGCGACGGACTTGAACAATTTTTCGCACGGAAATTTTCCAGGATTTGCGCTGGACTTGCCGTTTTGCTGGTTTTGGCGGCTGCCGCCTTCACGACCTATCCGGTCGCGCCGAGCCAGAAGACCTCGGCGAGGGACGCACTGGCCTTCGCCCAAACCCATAATCTGTCGGGCAATCTGCTGAACTCCTACGATTTCGGCGGTACGCTGATTTTTCATGGCATCAGGACGTTTATTGACGGCCGCGCGGATCAGCTCTTCCTGAATGGCTTTACGGAAACGGATGAGCAGACTGGGCACAGCCGGGGCAAGCCGATCCTGAAAGCCCAACTCGACAAATATACGATAGGCTGGGCATTGTTGACCGCCGACGACAGCCGCATTCCGTTCTTCGACCAACTGGGCTGGAAGCGGGCCTATGCGGACGATTACGCGGTGATCTACACCCGCGCGGACTGAGCCCCGGCAGCTTCGCGCGCCGGTGCGCACCTCCCCCCTGAAGCTGTGGCCAGCGCCGAGGCGGCGAAATCCTTATGGGATTTTGATTTCTTTGCTCCGCGTCCCGTCTCGAACCTTTATGGCACTTTGATCCATATTCACAGGAGCGGTGTATCCAGCCGCCGATATGATGCGGCGACGGGTTTTGATAGTTTGTTAAAGTAAACAAACAAATACAACATAAGGAAAACGCGCGGTGGACATAGTTGTTGTCGCGACTGGAATCGCGTTTTTTGCTCTATGCTTCGGCTACATCAAAGCTTGCGACAAGCTGTAAGTTTAGGGGATCGTAACATGCTTTTCGACTATATCCTCGGCGGCGCCGTGACCTTGTTTCTTCTCGCCTACCTGACATACGCCCTCGTTCGCCCGGAACGCTTCTGATCTCCGCTGGCAAGGAGCCAACCCCATGACAATCAACGGATGGCTGCAGATCCTCGTCTATTGCGGGATCGTCGTTCTGCTGGCCAAGCCGCTCGGCGGCTACATGCATCGCGTTTTCAGCGGCGAGCGCACATTCCTGTCGTCAATTCTGGCCCCGCTCGAGCGCGGGCTCTACCGCATATCAGGGACCAGCGAGCGCGAGGAGCAGCATTGGACCTCCTATGCGGCGGCCCTGCTGTTCTTTAACCTGGCCGGCTTCCTGGTGCTCTATTCGCTGCAACGGCTGCAAGGCGGCCTGCCCTACAATCCGGCCGGCATGACCGCCGTCGAACCTGGGCTGGCCTTCAACACCGCCGCCAGCTTCATGACCAACACCAACTGGCAGAACTACGGCGGCGAAAGCACGATGTCCTATCTCGTGCAGATGGCCGGCTTGACCGTGCAGAATTTTCTGTCGGCGGCGACCGGGATCGCCATTGCGGTCGCACTGATCCGCGGCTTTGCCAGAGCCTCAGGCAAATCGATCGGCAATTTCTGGATCGATATGACCCGCTGCACGCTCTATCTGCTTTTGCCGCTCTGCACCGTCCTGACGCTGGTCTATGTCTATCTCGGCATGCCGCAGACGCTCGCTGCCTACGTCAACGCGACGACGCTCGAAGGCGCGCAACAGACTATCGCGGTCGGGCCGGTCGCTTCCCAGGTTGCCATCAAGATGCTCGGCACCAATGGCGGCGGTTTCTTCAACGCCAATGCAGCGCATCCCTTCGAAAATCCCGACGCAATCTCCAACCTGATCCAGATGGTGACGATCTTCGCCCTCGGCGCGGCGTTGACCAATGTCTTCGGCCGCATGGTAGGCAACCAGCGCCAGGGCTGGGCAATTCTGTCGGCTATGGGCGTACTGTTCATCGCCGGCGTTGCCGTCTGCTACTGGGCGGAAGCCGCCGGCAATCCGCTCGTCCATGCGCTGGGCGTCGACGGCGGCAACATGGAGGGCAAGGAGAGCCGCTTCGGCATCGCCCTGTCGGCACTGTTTGCCGTCATCACCACGGCCGCATCCTGCGGCGCGGTCAACGCCATGCATGACAGCTTCACCGCACTCGGCGGCATGATCCCCATCATCAACATGCAGCTCGGCGAGGTCATTGTCGGCGGCGTCGGCGCCGGCTTCTACGGTATCCTGATGTTCATCGTCATTGCCGTTTTCGTCGCCGGGCTGATGGTCGGACGCACGCCCGAATATCTCGGCAAGAAGATCGAGGCCAAGGAGGTCAAGATGGCTATGCTGGCCGTGCTCTGCCTGCCGCTTGCAATGCTGATCTTCACCGCTGTCGCGGTGGTGCTGCCGACCGGCGTTGCTTCCATCGCCAATGCCGGCCCGCACGGCTTCTCCGAGATTCTCTATGCCTACACCTCGGCCGCGGCGAACAATGGCTCCGCCTTTGGCGGCCTCAGCGGCAACACGCCCTGGTACAACGTAACGCTCGGCATCGGCATGCTGATGGGCCGGTTCCTGGTCATTATTCCGGCGTTGGCGATTGCTGGCTCGCTGGTTGCGAAGAAGACCGTCCCTGCCTCCGCCGGCACCTTCCCGACCGACGGTCCGCTGTTCGTCGGGCTGCTGGCCGGTGTCATCCTGATCGTCGGCGGCCTGACCTTCTTCCCGGCCCTGGCGGTCGGACCGATCGTCGAGCACCTGGCGATGATTCACGGTCAGACATTCTGAAACGGCGATGCCCTGGTTCAACATCATACCTCGAAAGGTCCGGCATCGCCCCGAGCCGGAGGGGGAGAAAACGCCCCCTCCTTTCCCGACGCTGTCCACATTCCTCGCTATTGCGGCAGCCTTGATCATGATCTGGCTGCTGGCTTACGGGCCGCCGCACCTTCGTTCGGCACACGATCGACCGGTCAACAACATCGACACTGGAGCTACCAAATGAGCCCGTCGAAATCCGTGAGCATCATGGATACCCGCATTCTGTGGCCCGCTATCGGCGGTTCCTTCAGAAAACTGAACCCGCGCACCTTGATGCGAAACCCGGTGATGTTTGTCGTCGCCGTCGTCTCGGCGCTCACCACCGTGCTGTTCGTCAAGGATCTCGTTACCAGCGGCGGCGATCTTGGCTTCATGCTGCAGATCATCATCTGGCTGTGGTTCACCGTGCTCTTCGCCAATTTCGCCGAAGCGGTGGCCGAAGGCCGCGGCAAGGCGCAAGCTGACTCGCTGCGTCGGGCGCGAACCGAGACGCAGGCCAAGCTGTTGAACGGTGGCGACCGCAGCAAGTTCAAACTGGTGCCCGGCACCAGCCTGAAGGTCGGCGACATCGTGCTTGTCGAAGCCGGCGACATCATCCCCTCGGACGGCGAGGTGGTCGAAGGCGTGGCGTCGGTCAACGAGGCGGCCATCACCGGCGAATCCGCACCGGTCATCCGCGAATCCGGAGGCGATCGTTCGGCGGTGACCGGCGGCACGCAGGTCTTGTCCGACTGGATCCGCGTGCGCATCACTGCGGCTGCCGGTCATACGTTCCTCGACCGCATGATCTCGCTGGTCGAGGGCGCCGAGCGCCAGAAGACACCCAACGAGATCGCGCTCAACATCCTGCTCGTCGGCATGACGCTGATCTTCGTGCTGGCGACGGCGACGATCCCGAGCTTCGCCTCGTATTCGGGCGGCTATATCTCGGTGACCGTGCTGGTCGCCCTGTTCGTTACCCTGATCCCGACCACAATTGGCGCCCTGCTGTCGGCTATCGGCATTGCCGGCATGGACCGCCTGGTGCGCTTCAACGTGCTCGCCATGTCGGGCCGCGCCGTCGAGGCGGCCGGCGATGTCGACACGCTGCTGCTCGACAAGACCGGAACCATCACGCTGGGCAACCGTCAGGCGACGGCATTTCGACCGGTCAAGGGCGTCACCGAACAGGAACTGGCCGACGCGGCTCAGCTTGCCTCGCTTGCCGACGAAACGCCGGAAGGCCGCTCGATCGTCGTCCTGGCGAAGGAAAAATACGCTATCCGCGCCCGCGACATGGCAAGCCTGCACGCGACTTTCGTGTCCTTCACCGCGCAAACCCGCATGAGCGGTGTCGATCTGGAAGGCTCCTCGGTCCGCAAGGGCGCAGTCGATGCGGTACTTGCCCACGTCAACCTCTCGACCGTTGCCACAGGCAGTACGCGCCCCGGCAGCGACACCGTCCGCGACCTTCAGGCGATCGCCGACGAGATCGCCAAATCGGGCGGCACTCCACTCGCGGTCGAGCGCGACGGGCGCCTGCTCGGCGTCGTCCATCTGAAGGACATCGTCAAGGGCGGCATCGCAGAACGCTTTGCCGAATTGCGCCGCATGGGCATCCGCACGGTGATGATCACCGGCGATAATCCGATGACCGCGGCGGCGATCGCGGCGGAAGCCGGCGTCGACGACTTCCTTGCCCAGGCGACGCCCGAGGACAAGTTGAAGCTGATCCGCGACGAGCAGGCCAAAGGCAAACTGGTCGCGATGTGCGGCGATGGCACCAACGATGCGCCGGCCCTTGCGCAGGCCGATGTAGGCGTTGCCATGAACACCGGCACGGTCGCGGCACGCGAGGCCGGCAACATGGTCGATCTCGACAGCGATCCGACCAAGCTGATCGAGATCGTCGAAATCGGCAAGGCGCTGCTGATGACGCGTGGCTCGCTGACCACCTTCTCCATCGCCAACGACGTGGCCAAGTATTTTGCCATCATCCCGGCAATATTCGCCGTCTTCTACATCGCCCCGGGCCAGACCGCCGGGCCGCTGCAAGCGCTCAATGTCATGCATCTGGCGACGCCGCAGAGCGCTATCCTCTCGGCCATCATCTTCAACGCGCTGATCATCATTGCGCTGATCCCGCTGTCGCTGAGGGGCGTCAAATACCGCGCGGTCGGCGCCGGTGCGCTGCTCAGCCGCAATCTCATTGTCTATGGCCTTGGCGGCGTCGTAGTGCCCTTCGTCGGCATCAAGATGATCGACATGGCCATCACCGCTCTCGGTCTCGCCTAAGGAACCACGTCGATGCTCAATCAAATCAGGCCCGCGATCGTCATGATCGTCTTCTTCACCATTCTGACGGGTTTGGTCTATCCGATCGGCATGACCGGCATTGCCCAGGCGCTGTTTTCGCGCCAGGCCAATGGCAGCCTGATCGAGAAGGACGGCAAGCTCGTCGGTTCCGAGCTGATCGGCCAGGCTTTCGAAAGCGACCGCTACTTCCATGGCCGCCCGTCGGCTGCCGGCGACGGCTACAATGCCGCCGCCTCGGGCGGCTCGAATCTCGGCCCGACCAACCCGAAGCTCATCGACAGGATCAAGAGCGACGCCGAAAAGCTGAGAGTCGAAAACCCGAGCCAGCCGGTACCGATGAATCTGGTCACCACGTCCGGCAGCGGCCTCGATCCGCATATCAGCCCAGATGCGGCCTATTTTCAGGTTGCCAGGGTGGCCAAGGCCAGGGGCGTCGATGAATCCAGGATCAAATCGCTTGTCGACAGCCATGTCGAAGATCGCGAATTGGGGTTCATCGGCGAGGCGGTGGTCAATGTGCTGGCCCTCAACCTTGCGCTGGACGATGCGATGAAACAGTGAAGGACCGGCGCCGGGATCGACACCGAAGCCGGCGCCGTTCATGATTGACCCTTATGCCAGACGACAGCCGCACCGCCGAAACCAGGCCCTCTCCCGACGCGCTGCTCGAGCATGCCGAGCGGGAGGAGCGCGGTCGCCTGAGGATATTTCTCGGCGCCGCCCCCGGTGTCGGCAAGACCTACGAGATGCTGATGTCGGGCCGCGCCAGGCTGGCCGACGGGGTCGACGTGGTGATCGGCATCGTCGAGACGCACGGCCGCAAGGAAACCCAGACGCTCGTCGAAGGCTACGAGGTCATTCCTCGCCTTGAGATCGATTACAAGGGGCGGATCCTTGAGGAGATGAATCTCGACGCCATCCTCGCCCGGCACCCGGCGCTAGTTCTGGTCGACGAACTCGCCCACACCAACGTCGCCGGCAGCCGTCACCCCAAGCGCTATCTCGACGTCCAGGAAATCCTGACG
This sequence comes from Mesorhizobium sp. M0296, assembly GCF_040321675.1. Lineage (NCBI taxonomy): Bacteria > Pseudomonadati > Pseudomonadota > Alphaproteobacteria > Hyphomicrobiales > Phyllobacteriaceae > Mesorhizobium > Mesorhizobium sp. M0296. The sequence goes on along the minus strand of NZ_JAMYRZ010000001.1, from coordinate 329,910 downwards.
CACGGCATCGATGTCTACACGACGCTGAATATCCAGCACGTCGAGAGCCTGAACGATGTCGTGGCGCAGATCACCCGCGTCAGGGTGCGGGAAACTGTCCCCGACTCCATAATCGACCAGGCCGACGACATCGAGATCATCGACCTCACCCCCGACGATCTGATCAAGCGGCTTGAGGAAGGCAAGGTCTACATCCCCAGCACCGCCCAGCGCGCCATCGAGAACTATTTCTCGCCGGGCAATCTGACGGCGCTCCGGGAATTGGCGCTCCGCCGCACTGCCCAGCGGGTCGACGAGCAGTTGCTGACCCACATGCAGGCCCACGCGATACCCGGGCCTTGGGCGGCGGGGGAAAGGGTTCTCGTCTGCGTCGATGCGCGTCCGGGCGGGGCGGCCCGTGTACGTTATGCGCGGAGGTTGGCCGACCGGCTCCGCGCCCCTTGGACGGCGCTTCATGTCGATACCCCTCGTTCAGCTGCCATGCCCGAGGAGGACAAGGATCGGCTGGCGACGCAGCTGCGCCTTGCCGAGCAGCTCGGTGCCGAGGTGACGACCATTCCGGGTCAGAACGTCGCGCAAGACATCGTTCGGCATGCGACGGCGAACAACTTCACCCATATCGTGATCGGCAGGCCGACCCGATCGCGCTGGCGGGAATTGATCGAAGGCTCGCTCACTTACGATCTCATCCGCAATGCCGGCGACATCAGCGTCCATGTCATTTCGGGAAGCGAACGCAACGCCGAGGCGACGTCGAGGACCGTCAAGGCGGCGGACGAGCAGTGGCAGTTCGAGATCTGGCCCTATCTCATGGCCACGGCCTATGTTGTTGGCTCGCTCGCCTTCGCCGTCCTTCTCGACCAGTTTCTCGACGTCCGCAATCTGGCGATCATCTTTCTCATTGGGGTCCTGACGTCGGCGGTGACCGGCGGTCTCTGGCCGGCTTTGTATGCCTGCCTCATCAGCGCCATTGCCTTCAACTATTTCTTCCTGGAACCACGCTACACGCTGACGATCGAGGATCCGGAGAGCATCGTTGCGCTGGCTGTCTTCCTGGTTGTTGCGGTCATTGCCAGCAATCTAACAGCGCGCGTGCAGCGTCAGGCGGTCGCTGCGCGCTCGCGGGCACGCGCCACGGAAGATATTTATCTCTTCTCAAAGAAGCTCGCCGGCGCTGGGACGCTTGATGACGTTCTCTGGGCGACTGCCTTCCAGATCGCCTCGATGCTGAAGCTGCGCGTGGTGCTGCTTCTGCCGGAGAACGGCACAATTGCGGTCAAAGCCGGCTACCCACCCGACGACACGCTGGCCGAGGCCGACATCGCAGCAGCCCGCTGGGCCTGGGAGCATAACCGCGCCGCCGGGCGCGGCGCCGACACGCTGCCCGGAGCAAAGCGCCTCTATCTGCCCTTGCGGACCGGACGCACGGCGGTAGGCGTTGTCGGCCTCGACAACGACAAGCAAGGTCCGCTGCTGACACCCGAGCAGCAGCGTCTGCTCGATGCGCTCGCCGACCAGGCGGCGGTCGCCATCGAGCGCATCCAGCTCGTCGCCGATGTTGACCGGGCCAAGCTTGCGGCCGAGGCAGACCGTCTGCGCTCAGCCTTGCTCACCTCCATTTCCCACGATTTGAAAACGCCGCTTGCCGCCATCATGGGCGCGGCCGGAACACTCAGGGACTTCGAGGCCGCGCTTCCCGAGCAGGACCGGGCGGAACTGCTGTCGACCGTGCTCGATGAAGCGGAGAGGCTTAACCGCTTCATCGCCAATCTGCTCGATATGACCAAGATCGAATCCGGCACGATGGAGCCGAACTATGCGTTTCACTATCTCGGCGACATTGTCGGTTCAGCTCTGTATCGGGCCCGCAAAATCGTCGGCGAGCATAAGACCGAGATCGACATTCCATCGGATCTGCCGATGTTGCGGGTCGACCCCGTTCTGTTCGAACAGGTGCTGTTCAACCTCCTCGACAATGCTGCAAAATACGCGCCGCCAGGTTCGACGATCCGCCTGCAAGCCTGGGCCGACAACGGCTTCGTCATCCTGCAGATCATGGATGAGGGACCAGGCATTCCGCCAGCGGATCTAGAGCGCGTTTTCGACACTTTCTACCGTGTGCGCAAGGGTGACCAGGTGCGTGCCGGCACGGGGCTCGGCCTGTCGATTTGCCGCGGCTTCGTCGAAGCGATGGGCGGGACGCTCTTGGCGGCAAACAGGTCCGACCGCTCGGGGGCGGTTTTCACGATCAAGATGCAACTGGTGCCGGCGGAACTGCCCAATCTCGGCGAACCCGAGACGGGCCATCAAAATATGGACGATCTGGCATGACGAGCCTGGACGTCAGGATATTGGTGGTCGACGACGAACCGCCGATCCGGAAACTGCTTCGCGTCGGGCTTGGCAGCCAAGGCTATGCGATCAGCGAGGCGCCGAACGCCAGGGCGGCGATTGAACTCATCGAGACGGAAAAGCCGGACCTTGTGCTGCTCGATCTCGGCCTCCCCGGCATGAGCGGCCATGATTTGCTGCGCAAATGGCGGGATGATGGCCTGGACATTCCCGTGGTTATTCTTTCCAGCCGCACTGATGAGGCCGGCATCGTGTCCGCCCTCGAACTCGGCGCCGACGACTATGTCACCAAGCCGTTCGGTATGAACGAGCTTGTCGCACGCATCCGCGTAGCGCTTCGCCACAAGTTTCAGCAGCAGGGTGAGAGACCGGTGTTCCAGACCGGCGACCTCTCCGTCGATCTGGTGAAGCGCGTCGTCAAGGTCGAGGACAAGGAGATAAAGCTCTCGCCGAAGGAATACGACATTCTTCGCACCTTGGTGCAGCACGCCGGCAAGGTTCTCACCCACCAGTTCCTGCTGAAGCAGGTCTGGGGCGATTCCACCGACGTTCAATATCTCAGAGTCTACGTCCGGCAGATCAGGCAAAAGATCGAAAAAACGCCCGACCAGCCCCGCTATATCACCACCGAGACCGGCGTTGGATACCGGCTGCGCGAAATCGATTGACGCGACGAGCATCCGAAGCCGAAATGCCTCTTCCAATCCGCTTCAAATCAGCGGCGGCCATGGTGTCGCCGGACAAAAGCCCTATATTAAGGAAAGATCGGTTTTGTGCGGGAATGAATGGATGTCACGGCTTCGTCTATTGACGTTTTTAGGGTCGGCAATGCTGACCGCGGCGATGCTGTCGGGCGTAAATCCTGCTGCATCGGCACAGGTCGTCAGTCCCGCCGACCGCAACGTGTTGATCCAGCAGGACCAGTTGCAGATGTTGGAGAACAGGCTGCGGCGGCAGCAATACCAGCAGCAGCAACAGCAGTACCGTGCCCAGGATCGCCAAATCCCAACACCGCAACGGCAGGAGGTGCCGCAGATGAGGCCAACTTGCCAGTTGCTGCCGTCGGGGAGCGGCTTTGTCAGCACCTGCCGCTGACGACCGGCCCTTTCCATTTATTTAGCCGACTTATATATTGTGGAAACCGTTCCGCTTGCGCCCCATTGAAAGCGGGCGAGTTTGCAACGCTGCCCTTGCCGTCTGGGCACCGATTCGACTGGATTATCGAATGGCAGCCAGCAAGAAGAAGGTTGTACGCAAGGCAAGGAAGGGCGACGGGGTTCGCCAGGTCGCGGCGATTCCCTTTCGGCTGAACGAGCATGGCGATGTCGAGGTGATGCTGGTCACATCGCGAACGACGAGGCGCTTCATCGTGCCGAAGGGCTGGCCGATGAAGGGCAAGAGCGGCCGCAAGGCGGCCACTGTCGAAGCACAGGAAGAAGCCGGCGTTCTCGGCAAGACACTGAAACAACCGGCCGGCACCTATTGCTACTGGAAGCGGCTGGCAAACCGCTTCGTCCGTGTCGACGTCGTCGTCTATTTGCTGGAAGTAACCGAGGAACTTGCCGACTGGCAGGAAGCCAGGAGGCGGCAGCGGGCATGGCTGGCACCAGCCGACGCGGCGTTGCTCATCGACGAGCCGGATCTTTCGGCGCTGGTGAGGAACATCAGGATTGCCGAGCTGGAGCATAATCCCAAAAAGCAGAGTCCGGCGTTCGGAAAAGATCCCGCTCAATAGAAGATGGAGGCCTGTCCCGACTGTGTCGGGATGGAATTGATTCCAGCGCCCGCCGCCGCCGTCTCTTGAACCGATGCCTCACTGACTGCCATCGTCTTCCTCGGGCAGAGGCCGCGCCGGCGTGCCGGCATAGGCCCACAGCCATTCGCGCGGCAGCGGCCCCTTGTTGCGGTCGCTTTCCTGCGACTGTTCCCACGCATGTGCGAGGATACCGACCGAGCGCGACAGCACGAAAAGGCCGCGCGTCAGCGGCGGCGGAAAGCCGAGCTCGCCGTAGATGACGGCCGTGGCGCCGTCGATATTGAGGGGGATTTTTTTGCCCTTGCGCCGCGCCACCTCGGCCTCGATCGCCTCGGCGATGTCGGCGAAGCGCCCGCTGACGATGCCGCGCGCGGCAAAGTCGTGGGTTAGCTCGATGAGGCGGGGCGCCCGCGGGTCGACCGGATGGAAACGATGGCCGAGCCCGGGCACATAGCCGTTTTCCCCGGCAAGGAAACGATCGAGCCGCGCCGACACGGCGTCCGCAAGCGGCATGCCGGCGTCCAGTTCGGCAGCGATGTCTCCGTAGAAGGAAAGCGCCTGTTCGCCGGCGCCGCCATGCACATCGCCAAGCACGTTGACGGCTGATGCCATGGCGCTGTTGATGCCGACGCCGCAGGTGATCGCCATACGGGCGATGGCGATCGACGGCGCCTGCGGCCCGTGGTCGACGGCAGCACCCAGCGCGATGCCAAGCAGCGCCGCCTGCTCCTCGCTTGGCAGTTCGCCGCGCAGCATCAGCCAGATCATTGCCGGAAAGCTGACGCGGCCGATCAGATCCTGGATTTCATAGCCGCGCAGCCGGATGACGCCGGGGCGCATCTCGATGATGCCGGTCTGCCACCATTCCTCGCCGCGTCCGCGACCAGTCTTGTTTTGCGTTCCGCTCATGCCTTCGCTCTTTTCCTGGCACGCGGCGGCAGGCCGGCAAAAACCTCGTCCATATGCTCGCCGAGCCCCGGCGGCGGCCTGCTCGGCAAAGGTGCCTCGCCATCGACCATGAAGCCGCCGCGCACCACGGTCAGCGGCCTGGCCATCCCGGACACAGCCTGGAAGCGTGCCGTCATGCCGCGCTCGACCACCTGTTGCTCCTGCAGGACCTGCGGGATCGTCAGCACCCGGCCGGCCGGCACGCCGGCGCGATTGAACGTCTCCTCCCAGGCGGCGGCAGAGCCGCTCGCCAGGGCGTCCTCGATCAGCGCTTTCAATGCGATCCGGTTCTGCTTGCGCGTTTCGCGCTCGGCAAAGCGGACATCCGAGGCCAGCTCCGGCCGGCCGATCAATCGGCAGAGCGCGACGAACTGCTCCTGCTTGTTAGCGGCGATGTTGAGCAAGCCGTCGCCGGTGCGAAACGCGCCAGACGGTGCGGCCGTCATGTTTTCATTGCCCATCGGCTGCGGCTCGACGTCCGCCGTCAGATAGTTCGACACCGGCCAGCCGAGCGCAGAAAGCGTGCATTCGAGCATCGACACGTCGAGGAACGCGCCCTCGCCAGTCGTCTTCTGCTTGACCAGTGCGGCGGTAATGGCGAAGGCTCCGACCAGCCCGCCAAGCGTATCGGCGACGGGATAGCCGACACGCAGCGGCGCCGTTTCCGGTGTACCGGTGATGCTCATGATGCCGGAAAGACCCTGGATGATCTGGTCGTAGGCTGGATTGTCGCGCATCGGCCCGGTCTGGCCGAAGCCCGATATCGCACAGTAGACAAGGCTTGGCCGGACCTCCTTCAGCCTGGCATGGCCAAGCCCCAGCCGGTTCATCACGCCGGGGCGGAAATTCTCGACCAGCGCGTCGGCCGAAGCGACCAGATCGAGGAAGCGTTCGCGGTCGGCCTCCTGCTTGAGATCGAGCGCCACCGAGCGTTTGCCGGCATTCTGCGCCAGGAACGAAGCGCCCATGCCCGCCCGGTTGAGCTCCGGAGAGGCGCCGAGCTGGCGCGCCAGATCACCGCCTTGCGGCGTCTCGACCTTGATGACGTCGGCCCCGAGCAACGCCAGCTGGTAGGCGCAATAGGGGCCGGCCAGTACATTGGTCAGGTCGAGAACGCGGATGCCGGAAAGCAGGTCTGTCATGACGTCACGAACAGCTCAGGCATCGCCCGGCACGTGCTCCGGTCCACGCATGCGCCTGTGCTCGATGTAGGCCCAGATATGCGGTCCAACCAGCCCGATGAAGGCCAGCGTCAGCAGCGTCAGCGACAGCGGATGCTTGTAGAACACCGTCCAATCGCCGTTCGAGATGGTCATCGCGCGGCGGAACTGCGTTTCCGCAAGCGGCCCGAGAATCATGCCGATGATGACCGGCGCGGTCGGGAAATCGAAACGCCGCATCAGGAAGCCGGCGGCACCGAGCAGATAGAGGATGACGAGGTCGATCGGCGATTGCGAGATGCCGTAGGTGCCGACCGTGGCGAACACCAGGATGCCGGCATAGAGCTGCGGCGCCGGGATCTTCAGCAATCGCACCCAAAGCCCGATCAGCGGCAGGTTGAGGACGACGAGGATGACATTGGCGATGAACAGGCTGGCGATCAGCCCCCACACCAGGTCGGCCTGTGTCGTCAGCAGCAGCGGCCCGGGATTGATGCCGTAGCTCTGGAATGCCGACAGCATGATCGCGGCCGTCGCCGAGGTCGGCAGGCCGAGCGTCAGCATCGGCACCAGCACGCCGGCCGCGGATGCATTGTTGGCGGCCTCCGGCCCGGCAACGCCCTCGATGGCGCCGACGGTGCCGAACTCCTCCTTGTGTCTGGAGAGTTTCTTCTCGATCGCATAGGACAGGAAGGTCGGGATTTCGGCGCCGCCGGCCGGCATGGCACCGATCGGGAAGCCGATCAGGGCACCGCGCAGCCATGGCTTCCACGAGCGCGCCCATTCGGCTGCGGTCATGTAGAGCGAGCCCTTCAACGGCACGATATCGTCCTTGCCGGCATAGCGGCGCGAGGCCATGTAAAGCGTCTCGCCAACGGCGAACAGGCCAACGGCGACGACGATGACGTCGACGCCGTCGAGCAATTCGCTCGTGCCGAAGGTGAAGCGCGGCTGCCCCGTCTGCAGGTCGACGCCTATCATGCCAACAACGAAGCCGACGAACAGGCTGGTCAGGCCGCGCACCGACGACGAGCCGAGCACTGCCGAAACCGTCATGAAAGCCAGCACCATCAGCGAGAAATATTCGGCCGGGCCGAAGGCCAGCGCGAATTTGACGACGATCGGCGCCAGGAAGGCAACGCCGATCGTGCCCAGCGTGCCAGCGACGAAGGAGCCGATCGCCGAGGTTGCCAGGGCCGCACCGCCGCGGCCGGAGCGGGCCATCCGGTTGCCTTCCAGCGCGGTGACGATGGTGGCGCTTTCGCCAGGCGTGTTGAGCAGGATCGATGTCGTCGAGCCGCCATACATGGCGCCGTAGTAGATGCCGGCAAACAGGATGAACGACGCCTCCGGTGCCACCTGGTAGGTGATCGGCAACAGCAGCGCGATGGTCAGTGCCGGCCCGAGGCCGGGCAGCACGCCGATCGCAGTCCCCAGCGTGGTGCCGACCAGGCACCATATGAGATTGATCGGCGAGAAGGCGACCGAAAATCCGTGCGCGAGATGGCCGAGCGTTTCCATGGCGTCAGCCCCTCAGCATGGCAACGACCGAATCGACGATCGCGTTCAGCTGGTTTTCGATGAAGCCGGCGCCGATATTGACGCCAAGCGCCCTGGCAAAGCCGAAATAGGCGGCCAGCGCCAGGATCAGCCCGAGCAGCACGTCACGCAGCGGACGCCGGCTGCCGAAACCGTGGCAGATGAGAACGAACATGACGACAGATGCAGCGGTAAAGCCGAGCGGCTGGATCAGCACGAGGTTGGCGATCAGTCCGAGGGCAGCGATGCCCATCGCCTTCCAGTCGGTCGGCGTCTCCTTTTCGTCCTCCGGCTGCCAGCCGCCCCGCAAGGCGGCAATGATGAGCAGCAGCGACAGGATCACCATCCCGGTCATGGTGATGTAGGGAAAGACGGTCGGACCGACCTTGGAATAGAGCGGCGACACCGGGATTGCCAGCGTCTGCCAGGCAACCGCACCGGCACAGGCGAGGAGCCCGACGCCGATCAGCAGTTCGGGCACTGCAAGGCGCGGCGGCGCCGGCTGGTCGCTGGTGCTCATCATCGTCCTCCCAATGTCGGTCCCTTGGGGCCGGTTCTCCTTAGACCGGTCTCACTCGGCCGATCTCGGCGTAGTTTCACCTCCGGCGCCGCGTATGTCCATGCGGCTGGCGAAAGTCGGCAAGGGTTGGCGCAGGCCGCCCCTTGCCGAGAGCATCACGCCAGGCCGAGGTCCTTGAGTATCGTCCCGATGCGGGCCGTGTCTTCGGCGACGAATTTCGTATAATCGTCACCGGTGAGCAGGATCTGCGTCCAGTTGCGGTTCTTGCATTCGGTGGCCCAGGCGTCGCTCTTGGCCATGGTCTCGATCAGCTTGATCATTGCTGCCTTGTCGGCGTCCGAGACGCCGGGCGGTGCGAAGACGCCGCGCCAGTTGAACAGCTCGACATCGATGCCGGCTTCCTTCATCGTCGGCGCATCGATTCCCTCCTGGCGTTTATCTGCGGAGATGGCCAGCAGCCGCAGCGCACCCGCCTTGACCTGTTCGGCGAACTCGCCATAGCCGGAGATGCCGGCCGCGACCTGGTTGCCGAGCAGCGCCGAGAGCGCCTCGCCACCGCCGGCAAACGGCACATAGGAGAGATTGGTGGCCGGAACACCGACGGTCTTGGCGATGAGGCCGAACAAGATGTGGTCCGAGCCGCCAGCCGAACCGCCGGCGACCGGAACCTGCGTCGGGTCGGCTTTGAGGGCGGCAACAAAGTCGGCCGCAGTCTTGAATGGCGAGGCGGCCGGCACCACAAGCGCCTCAAACTCGCCAGTAAGGCGGGCGATTGGCGTGACCTCGGTAAGGTTGTTAGCCGCCTTGTTGGCGATGATCGCGCCGACCATGACCATGCCAGCCACCATCAGCGCATTGCCCTTGCCCTTCCACTGGTTGACGAATTGCGGCAGGCCGACAGTACCGCCGGCGCCGCCGACATTGGTGATCTGCGAGCCGGAGATCAGTTTTTCGCTGCGCAGCACCTGGTCCATGGCGCGCGCCGTCTGGTCCCAGCCGCCGCCTGGCGCCGCTGGCACGAAAATCTGCAGCTGCGGCGCGTCCTGCGCGAAGGCGGGGATAAAATGCGATTGCGCGAGTCCGGCAGCACCTGCTGCCGCGGTGCTCATCAAGAATCGGCGTCTGTTCAGCATGGGATTCCTCCAAATCGCGACACCTCCTCCGGTGCCTGCCAGAAACGTGGCCTGACTTCAGACCCGCTCGACAAAATTCATGCAGAGTTTGCGTCCTCCTGTCAAAGACAGAACACTCCGCATGCGGCAATCGGCCTGCGCGATTTTCAGGCTGGCGAACCGGACGCCCGAAGACGACGTGGCAGGCAGTGCCAAACAGCATCCGTCAGGGTTGCCGCTCCAGCAGGATGGTCGGCTTGCCTTGGTAGACGGTTCGCAGCACTTCGCCATAACCACATTTTGCCGCGACGTTCAGCGATCCGGTGTTTTCCGGATCGATGATGCAGACGGCCTTCGCGGCGCCGAACGTCTCGTCGCCCCAGGCAAGCACCCGTGCGACGACTTCGCTGGCCAACCCCTGGCCATGCACGCCCGAAACCAGAGCCCAGCCGGCCTCCGGAATGCCCTCGATCGACGGCGTCATGTCGCGTTTCAGATCGTGAAAGCCGGCCTCGCCGATGAAGCGGCCGGTCGCCTTTTCCTCGATCGCCCAGAAGCCGTAGCCCAGAAGCGACCACAGGCCGGCATGCCGCAGGAAGCGCATCCAGCTTTCCTCCCGCGTGCGTGGCTTGCCGCCGATAAAGCGGGTGACGACGGGATCGGCCCACATTGCGACATAGGCGTCGAAATCGTCAAGCCGGTGCGGCCGCAGGACCGTGCGCGAGGTCTCAATCACTGGGGCGACAATTGTATGCGGACTGGCCATGATCATGTCTCGGTTGTGTTGCCGGTGCCTAATGCAGGTCTTCCAAAAGTGGGGACAGCGACACGCCCGAGACGGGAAATCCAAATCCGTTGCGAAAAACAAGAGCCAAGGCTGTGTAGATCATCTTCCAGGCTGATGTGAATCCTGCCAGGCGGTGTTAGTTTTTCTCCAGTACTGGTTCAGGCGCGTTGGGTTTCGGCGCTGCCGTCCGACAGAGGGGAACAGCATGGACACCACCGACCTTGTGCTTGCCATCTTCCATCATCTGCTGGTGTTTTCGCTGGCAGGCATCATCGGCGCCGAGTTCGTCCTGATCCGCAGCGACTTGTCCGCCGCGACGCTGAAGCGGCTTGTCGGCATCGATCGCCACTACGGCATCATCGCCATGCTAATCATCGTCGCCGGCATCGGCCGCGTCGTCTATGGTCTGAAGGGCTGGGAATTCTACGTCTACAATTGGATGTTCTGGGCAAAGATGGCCGCTTTCGCCATTGTCGGCCTGTTGTCGATTATCCCGACCATCCGTTTCCTGTCCTGGAACAGGAAGGTAGTCGCCAATCCCGGCTTCCAGGTGCCTGCGGCGCAGCTAACGTCCGTTCGCACCTATGTCCGCACCGAGGCATTGATCTTCCTATTGATCCCGGTGTTCGCGGCGGCGATGGCGCGCGGCTATGGCTACTAGCATAGGTTGGAGGAAGGGCATCGCACGGCCCAGCCTTCCCACTCATTTGCGCGGATAGACGTGCAGTTTGCCGTTTGAGCCCGATTGTCATTTGTCGGGTTGCGCTAGTTATTGCTCCATCTACATTCGGTTTTGAGAGGAACTCCGCGCAGCGGTTGGCAATCATATCCTGGGAGGAATCACGATGAGAAAATTCGTCGCCGCGCTAGCTGTCGCTGCGGCCGCCATGCTTTACCCACCGGCCGCTGGCGCGCAGACCTACCCCGAACGCACCATCACCATTGTCGTGCCGTTTTCGGCCGGCGGCCCTACTGACACCGTCACGCGTCTTGTCGCGGAAGCCATGTCGAAGGACCTCGGCCAGCAGGTCATCGTCGAGAATGTCGGCGGCGCCGGCGGCACACTGGGCGCCGGCCGCGTCGCAAATGCCGAGCCTGACGGCTACACGCTGCTCCTCCATCACATCGGCATGGCGACAAGTGCTACGCTCTACAGAAAGCTCGCCTACGACACGCTGAACGCATTCGAATATGTCGGCCTCGTCACCGAGGTGCCGATGACCATCGTCGGCCGCAAGGACCTCGAGCCGACCGATCTGAAGGGGCTGGTCGACTACGCCAAGGCCAACAAGGACAGCATCACCGTTGCCAATGCCGGGATCGGTGCCGCCTCGCATCTGTGCGGCATGCTGTTTATGAGCGCCATCGGCACGCCGCTGGTCACCGTACCCTCTAAGGGCACCGGTCCGGCCATGACCGATCTTCTCGGCGGCCAGGTCGACATCATGTGCGACCAGACGACCAATACCACCAAGCAGATCCAGGGCGGCACGATCAAGGCTTATGCCGTAACCTCGCCGCAACGGCTAGACGTGCTGCCGGACGTGCCGACGACGATAGAGGCCGGTCTTCCCCAGGTGCAGGTCGGCATCTGGCACGGCATCTATGCACCGAAGGGCACGCCGGCCGAGATCACCGAACGCCTGTCGAAATCTCTGCAGGTGGCGCTGAAGGACCAGAACGTCGTCGCCCGATTTGCCGAACTCGGCACCAAGCCGTCGCCCGAGGCCGATGCCACGCCGGCCGCGCTCAAGGCCAAGCTGGAAAGTGAGATTGCGCGCTGGAAGCCGATCATCGAAGCGGCCGGCCAGTACGCCGACTGAAGGTTTTTAACGAGGCGCCGCCAGCGCCCCGTTTTTACACCGGCATCGGCACGCCCGTGAGGCGGGCCGGGAGGACGCCATGAAACCTTTCGCAATCGACAGAACCAACGGTATATGCGCCGCGCTGTTGATCTTTATTGGCGCCTTTTTCGCGCTGCAGTCGCTGGGCCTCGAAATCGGCACCGCCTTTCGCATGGGGCCGGGCTATTTCCCCCTGGTTCTGGCGATCGTGCTCATTCTGCTCGGCGCCGTCATCCTAGTCGAGGCAGTGCGCTTCGAGAGCGAGCCGATCGGTTACATTGCGTGGCGCGGCATGCTGTTCATCCTGCCTGCTCCGATCTTCTTCGGCCTGACGGTGCGCGGCCTCGGCTTCATCCCATCGATCTTCCTGACGGCGCTGATCGCATCGTTTGCCAGCGGCCGCATGAAGCCGCTGACCGCGCTCGTGCTGTCGGCCGGCCTGACGCTGTTCGCGTTCGTCATCTTCAGCTACGCACTCGGCCTGCCGTTCCGGCGTTTCGGCCCGTGGCTGCCCCTATCATTGTGAGGAGATGAAATGGAACTCCTCAACAATCTCGCACTCGGCTTTTCGACGGCCACATCTTTGGCAAACCTCGGTTTCTGCCTGATCGGTGTCCTTCTCGGCACGCTGATTGGTGTCCTGCCCGGTATCGGCGCCACCGCAACCATTGCCATGCTGTTGCCGATCACCTTCCAGATCGGCGATCCGGTTTCCTCCCTGATCATGCTCGCCGGCATCTATTACGGCGCGCAGTATGGCGGCTCGACTACCGCTATTCTCATCAACATGCCCGGCGAATCCTCGTCGGCCGTCACCGCCATCGACGGCTACCAGATGGCCAGGAACGGCCGCGCCGGGGCGGCACTGGCGACCGCGGCGATAGGCTCGTTCTTTGCCGGCACGGTGTCGACCTTCCTCGTCGCCATCTTTGCCCCGCCGCTGACGGCGATAGCGTTGAAATTCGGTGCTGCCGAGTATTTTTCGCTGATGATTGTCGGTCTGGTCTCGTCCGTCGCGCTCGCCCACGGCTCGATCGTCAAGGCGCTGGCCATGGTCGTGCTCGGCCTGCTGCTCGGCCTTGTCGGCACCGATATCTACACCGGTACACCCCGTTTCACGCTCGGCATCCGCGAATATGCCGACGGGCTGAATTTCGTCGCAGTGGCGGTCGGTGTCTTCGGCGTCGCCGAGATACTGCGCAACCTCGAAAACGAGCATGAGCGTTCCGTGCTGATCCGAAAGATCTCCGGCCTTATGCCGACCCGCGAAGATTTTCGGCGCATGGCGGCTCCCATCGTGCGCGGAACGATCATCGGTTCGGCGCTCGGCATCTTGCCGGGAGGCGGCGCGATCCTTGCCGCCTTTGCCTCCTACACCGTCGAAAAACGTGTCTCGAAAAATCCCGGGGAATTCGGCAAGGGCGCCATCCAAGGCGTCGCCGGACCGGAATCGGCCAACAATGCCGGCGCCCAAACCTCCTTCATCCCGATGCTGACGCTCGGCATTCCGGCCAACCCGGTAATGGCGCTGATGATCGGCGCGATGATCATCCAGGGCATCGTGCCCGGCCCCAATGTCGCCATCGAACAGCCTGCGCTGTTTTGGGGTATCATCACCTCGATGTGGATCGGCAATCTGATGCTGATCATCTTGAACCTGCCGCTGATCGGGCTTTGGGTGAAACTGCTTACGATCCCGTATTACGTGCTCTTCCCGATCATCATGGCGTTCTGCTCGATCGGCGTTTACAGCGTCAACACCAACGTCTACGACCTCTATGCCGTCGCCCTCTTCGGCTTGCTTGGCTATCTCCTGACCAAGCTGCGCTGCGAACCTGCGCCGCTGCTGCTCGGCTTCGTGCTCGGCCCGCTGCTCGAGGAAAACCTGCGCCGCGCCATGATCCTCTCGCGCGGCGATCCGAGCACCTTCGTGACGCGGCCGATCAGCGCCAGCCTGCTCCTCATCGCGCTTGCCGTGCTCGTCATCGTGTTTCTCCCCGCGGTCAGGAAGAAGCGCGAGGAGGTGTTCGTCGAGGAGAGTTGCTGAACGTGGACGGCGCCACATACGAGGAACTTCACAGTCACTTGCCGGGCACTGACTCAGTAGCCGCTTCTCCTGGCCCGAGCGGCGCGATCTCCACCAGCGGTGCAGGCACGCTGGTCGTCTTTTCCTTGGCCTTGCAGATATCGGCGATGACGCAGACCGGGCAATCCGGCTTGCGCGCCTTGCAGACATAGCGGCCGTGCAGGATCAGCCAATGATGCGCATGCCGCATATATTCATCCGGAATGATCTTCAGGAAACCTTGCTCGACCTGTTCCGGCGTCTTGCCCGGCGCCAGGCCGAGCCTGTTGCCTATGCGGAAGATGTGCGTGTCGACCGCCATCGTATGCTGGCCGAATGCCACGTTGAGCACGACGTTGGCGGTCTTGCGGCCGACACCCGGCAGCTCGACCAGTTGATCGCGATCCTCAGGCACCTCGCCGCCATGGTCGCGGATCAGCGCCTCCGACAGCGCGATGACGTTCTTGGCCTTGTTGCGCCATAGCCCGATGGTGCGGATATGGTCGCCGAGCTTGGCCTCGCCCAGCGCCAGCATCTTTTGCGGCGTGTCGGCAATTTTGAACAGCGCCCGCGTCGCCTTGTTGACGCCGGCGTCCGTCGCCTGAGCCGAAAGCACCACCGCCACCAACAGCGTGAAGGCGTTGATATGTTCGAGCTCGCCCCTCGGTTCCGGCCGCTGAACGGAAAAGCGCCGGAAAATCTCATGCACCTCGGCCGCGCTGTAAAGCGCCCGCGATCTCGCCGGCCGCGGACGCGGCTTGACGTTCGAGCCGTCGCGGCGGCCGGGCAACAGCTCTTTTTTTAGCGCAGAAGAGTTTTTGGGCTTGGGGCTTGTCATTGCCTTCCTATAATATTCCCCAATGAGCGACACAAACGCCTCATTTCAGGCCGACGAGCCATTTTTCCAGGCGCTGCTGACACCGCACCGGTCGCTGGGCAAGACCGGCTTTGCCATATTGATGAGCGCCCTGCTGTTCGGCTGGCTGGTGACCGGAGCTTTTTTTCTGTCGCGCGGCGCCTGGCCGGTGTTCGGCTTCTTCGGCCTCGACGTGATCGCCGTCTACATCGCCTTCCGCGCCAATTATCGTGCCGCCCGGGCTCGCGAGGAGGTATCGGTGTCGCGCACCAGCCTCGACATCCGCAAGACTGCCCCGTCAGGCAAATCGGAAGCACACCGCTTCAATCCGTTCTGGGCGCGCTTTTCGATCGCCCGCCACGCCGAGATCGGCATCACCAGAATGGCGGTCGAGGCGCAAGGAAGAACCGTCTCGATCGGCGGCTTCCTCAACCCTGACGACCGCGAAAGTTTTGCCACCGCATTTTCGCGCGCTCTGGCGACCGCCAAGACGCGCTGAGCCAGCGTTTCAGAACCGATAGCGCAACAGCCTGCCGATCTTGCGCAATGCTGGAATGTTTTTCCAAAGGCGAACGAACAGTTTCGCGAACCAGCGCATGCGAGCGGCATGTTCCGGCTTATAGGCAGGGATGTCCTCGACGAACCGCAGCTTCGGAACGGCTCGCTCCAATTCACGCGGGTTCTCGATGCTCCAGTGGACCTCGGCACCGGTGGCGCGGAAGGAGGAATTGAGGCGAATGATCTTCAGGCCCAGGCGACTATAGGCATCGAAAAACCAGTTCGCCGCTCGAAAGATGTCCCACCAAACGAGAAAACAGTTGCTGCCCCTCTTCGGCGCCCAGGTAGGGAGTCAGGCCTTCCGCCACGACTATGGCCGGGCGATCCCGAGGTACTTCGTTCAGCCATCCCGGTTCGGTGACCGACGAAGCGATCAGGTGGTAGTGATCCCGCACTGGATAGAGCTTGCGCCTGAGGTCGATGACTTCGGGATAGTCGACGTCGAACCAGTCCACGCCGGCTGGCGGGTCGATACGGAATATGCGCGTATCGAGCCCACACCCGAGATGCAGTACGATGGCGTCAGGATTTCGGGCGAGAAAGTCCTGAACGCAGACGTCCAGCGTCTTTGCCCTGATTGCTAGACCGACGCCGAGATTGTTGTCGACCCTGAGCCGTGAGAAATCATAGTCGATGTTGCGCACCGCCTCGTCGGCAAAGTAGTCCCTGAGCAGCGAATTGGGCAGCCGGCTCTCCAGCGCCTTGCCGTAAAGTGTCAAAAACAAGGTCTCCTTTGCCCCGGTCAGGTTTACTTTTTCACCAGCCACGACCGTCCTCCCCATTCAAAGCCCAGCTCTATCTGGGTACATGCCGCGGGAAAGCAAGTTTCGGGTGGTGATCGGCGCCGCGAAGGACGATATTCGCACTCAAGGAGATACTGCCATGAACGCCCAAATGCCTCTCAAAACGACAGCAATCCTTCAGAAAGACATCACGCCTGAAGGCGGCGACTACGAAATCGTCCGTCGTGCCATCGAAAAGATCAGCCTCGACTATCGCGACCAGCCTTCGTTGGAAGTGCTGGCCGAGGAGGTCGGCGAGACGCCGACCGGGCTGCAGAAGCTGTTCACCCGCTGGGCCGGCCTGTCGCCCAAGGCTTTTCTGCAGGCCGTCACCCTCGATCATGCGCGCAAGCTGCTCGATGCCGGCATGCCGCTGCTTGAAACCTCGTTCGAACTCGGCATGTCCGGCCCAGGCCGGCTGCATGATCTGTTCGTCACCCACGAAGCGATGTCGCCGGGGGATTACAAAACCCGCGGCGCAGGGCTCACCATCCGCTACGGCTATCATATCTCGCCTTTCGGCATCGCGCTGATCATGGTGACGGACCGCGGCCTCGCCGGCCTCGCCTTCAACGACCCCGGCGGCGAGCGTGCGGCCTTTGCCGACATGACCAGCCGCTGGCCGAATGCGACCTATGTCGAGGACATGGCGGCGACGGCGCCCTATGCCGCGCGCATCTTCGATCCGTCGCTGTGGCGCGCCGACCAGCCGCTGCGCGTTGTCATGATCGGCACAGACTTCCAGGTCCGTGTCTGGGAGGCCTTGCTGCGCATTCCGATGGGCCAGGCCTGCACCTATTCCTCGATCGCCGCGCGCATCGGCGCACCGAGTGCCAGCCGGGCTGTCGGTGCCGCGGTCGGTGCCAATCCGATGTCCTTCGTCGTGCCGTGCCACCGGGCTCTCGGCAAGTCCGGCGCACTCACCGGCTACCATTGGGGCCTGACCCGCAAACGCGCCATCCTCGGCTGGGAGGCGGGACAGGTCTCTTCTTAAATAGCCAACGAATGGAACGATTGGAGCGATGCAAGGACCGCTAGGGTGACAAGCAGCGATCTTACGGAGTAGCTTCCCGCGCAATTAGAGTGGTATGCGCTAGCGGGAGGCACTTCTTGATCGTCGTCATCGGCTCCATCAATCTCGATCTCATCGCCAGTGTCGACCGCTTGCCCGGTCCCGGCGAGACGGTGCGCGGCTCCGGTTTCGCTACTGCCCCCGGCGGCAAGGGCGCCAACCAGGCGCTGGCCGCCGCCCGTGCCGGGGCCAAGGTGCGCATGGTCGGCGCGGTCGGCAAGGACAGCTTCGCCAGCGAGGCTCTGGCGCTGCTGCGCGACGGCAAGATCGACCTGTCCGGCGTCGGCGAGACCTTTGCCTCGACCGGTACCGCGTTGATCATGGTCGGCGCCGACGGCGAGAACGTGATCGCCGTTGTGCCGGGCGCCAATGATTCGGTCGTGCCGGGTGACCTTTCCAAGGCTTTCGTAAAAAACGGCGACGTCGTGCTGCTGCAACTGGAGATCCCGCTGCAGACCGTCGAGGCAGCACTCGACGCGGCAAGGACAGCCGCCGCGATCACCGTGCTCAACACCGCCCCTTTCCATGGCGACGCGGCCGGCTTCCTCGGCAAAGCCAACTATGTCGTCGCCAACGAAACCGAGTTCGACCTCTATGGCGAGGCGCTGTCGTTGAATGGCCGCGACCGCCCGGCACGGATGCGCGACTATGCCGCGAGAACCGGCCGCACCATCGTCGTCACGCTTGGCGCGGACGGCGTTCTGGCGGCAACGCCGGACGATCTCCTGATGGTTCCGGCGCTGAAGATCAGTCCGCTCGATACGGTCGGCGCCGGCGACACGTTCTGCGGCTATTTTGCAGCCGGGCTGGCAGCCGGCCTGCCGCTCGACCAGGCGCTTGCCCGCGCTGCCGCAGCCGGTTCGCTGGCCTGCCTGAAAGCCGGTGCACAGCCGGCCATCCCGCTGGCCAGGGACGTCGATGCCGCTCTGCAGAAATCTACAGGCTGAAGCCGGATGACAGCCATGCGCCCGACGACCAAGCATGCGGTGCCGCCCGCCGGCGACATCTGCCGCCTGTCTGCCGTGGCGCTTGCCGGGAAGATCCGGCGCCGGCAGCTTTCGGTGCGCGAAGTGGTCGCGGCATTCCTCGACAGGATCGAGGCGGTGAACCCGCTGGTCAACGCTATCGTTTCATTGCGTGAGCGTGCCGACATCCTGCGCGAGGCCGACAGCGCTGACGCTCATCTGGCGCGAGGTGGAGATACCGGATCGCTGTTCGGCCTGCCGATCGCGATCAAGGATCTTGCGCTGACAAAAGGCCTGAGAACCACCTTCGGCTCGCCGATCTTCGCCGATTTTGTGCCTGAGGAAGACGACTTCTTCGTCGAGCGCGTCCGCAAGGCCGGCGCGATCATCATCGGCAAGACCAACGTTCCCGAATTCGGGCTCGGCTCCAACACCTACAACACCGTGTTCGGACAGACGCTCAACGCATTTGACCCGGCGCTGACCGCCGGCGGCTCGAGCGGCGGTGCGGCGGTCGCGCTGGCGCTCGACATGGTTCCCGTTGCCGATGGCAGCGATTTTGGCGGTTCCCTGCGCAATCCCGCTGCCTACAACAATGTCTATGGCTTCCGTCCATCGCAGGGATTGGTGCCGGCCGGCCCTGACCTTGATGTGTTTCTTGCGCAAATGGGCGTCGAAGGGCCGATGGGGCGTAAGGTGCGGGACATGGCGCTGCTGCTCGACGTGCAGGCCGGCTACCATCCTCGCGCGCCGCTGTCGCATGATAAGCCAGGCTCGTTTCTCCAAGGGGTGGAAACGCCGGCGGCCGGCGGGCGTATCGCCTGGCTCGGCGATCTCGAAGGTCATCTGCCGGTTGAAGCAGGCATTCTACAGCTTTGCGAGGCAGCACTCGGCCGGTTCGCGGGTGTATCCTTCGAGGCCGAGCCGCTGATGCCGGAATTCGACTTCGAAGCGCTGTGGCAAGCCTTTGTAACGCTTCGCCAGGCGAGCAGCGGTTGTGCACTCAAGGCGCATTACGACGATCTCCTGAAACGAAGTCTGCTGAAGCCGGAGGCCGTTTGGGAGGTGGAACATGCACTGCGCCTCACCGCGCCGCAGATCCATGCCGCCACGGTGAGGCGCTCGTCCTGGCATCGAATGCTGCTGTCGCTCTTCGAGCGTTTCGACCTGATTGCGCTGCCAGCCGCACAGGTCTTTCCCTTCGATGTCGTCACCCACTGGCCAAGGGAAGTGGCCGGGCGTGCCATGGACAGCTATCACCGCTGGATGCAGGTCTCAGCGCTCGCCACGCTGGGCGGCTGCCCGGCGGTCAACGTACCGGCGGGCTTCGACGCCAGGGGCAGGCCAATGGGCATGCAATTGATCGGGCGACCGCGCGGTGACCTCTCCGTGCTGAGGGCGGCTGCCGCCTATGAGGCCACGCTGCCATGGCAGGCCGGCGCCTGCTAAAATCAGCTCCGTATTGTCGGCGCCTCGCCGACTTGCACGCAACTCATCGTCATGCATTGATCGCGACAGCGCGCCGCACGAGCGGCATTCTGTGGAGGGAAAAATGTCGCTGGAACTCTACGCCACCTACGTCGTCGCCTGCATCGTCATCATCCTGGTGCCGGGGCCGACAGTGACGCTGATCATCGCCAACAGCATCCGCCACGGCTCGCGCGCCGGTCTCGCCAATGTTGCCGGCACCCAGGCCGGGCTGGCCATCATGATCGCCATCGTCGGCATCGGATTGACCTCGCTGATCGCCGGCATGGGCCACTGGTTCGAGTGGGTCCGGCTGATCGGCGCCGCCTACCTGATCTGGATGGGCGTGCAGATGTTCCGCTCGAAAGGCAAGCTGAACGCCGACGGATCGGCAAAAAGGCCGCGTGGCGGCTTCTTTTTGCAGGGGCTGCTGGTGGCGATCAGCAATCCAAAGACGCTAGTGTTCTTCGGCGCCTTCTTTCCGCAGTTCATCGCGCCTGAAGGCAATTACGCGTTACAGATCGGCGTCATGGGTCTCACCGCGATGATCTTCGCCGCAGTCTCGGATTCGACCTACGCGCTGGCCGCCGGCCGCGCCGGACGCCTGCTGTCGGCCGGCCGCGTCAAGCTCTTGTCGAGGATCAGCGGCAGCTTCCTGGTCGGCGGCGGCCTGTGGCTGGCCTTTTCCAAGGCGAAGTAACGGCCGCGAGCCCGGCGACGCCAACAGCAACATCCTGGAATAGGAAGGCCGATTGAAAGTCGGCCTTCAGGCCACCACATGGATCAACAGTTGGGGATTCATGTCTATGCCGTGGACTTACGCGGATTTGAAAAGGAACGCGTTTGGCGTGATCCTGTTCATCGGTTTGTTCGCGGTGATGGTTCCGTCGGCTCTGAACAAATGGGCGAATGACGCAAGTCCGATCCGGTCGGTTGACCCGGTCGATGCGACGATCAAAAGTAGACAGGGTAAAGGGCGGAATATCCAATATCTGCTGGTCCTTGAGAACGGTTCGACGGTCCTGGTTTACGACGACCTCCCGCATCTGATCGGCTCGCGCGTCGGCATCGAGCGCGTCACGCGCGACAATGGCTTCGTCTTTTACCGATTTGCAAGTTGAACCATGGCAAGAGCGCGGCTGGCCTTCACCTTGTTGAAGCTGCGGGAAAACCTCCGGGGCGTCATTATCACCAGCCTTGTGGTGGGCGTCTGCATTTTGGCAATCGGTGCACTGATTGCAAGGCGGAGCAGCCCCATCGTCGATGTGGAGCGCGTGACAGGCACGGTGGTTAACGTCCTCAATGCTGAAGGGGCGGTCGGTGACGGATTCCGCTATCTCTATGGAATCCGTCTCGAAGAAAGTAACCTCCTGGTGTTCGTGTATGGCGACCCGCGCGCGCCGCGCGCCATCGGCTCGCAAGTATTGATCGAGCGACAGCGTCGCATGAACGACACCGAAACGTATCGTCTGCTTCGGGAATGAAAGACGGCGCTAAAGCCGCCCCAGCCTTTCCAGCAACAGCGCGAAAAACGCATCATGGTCGATGTCGCGCATCACCATGGCGTTCTTCGGCCGTTTGGTCACCCCCCACCAGTCGATCACCGTCATGCCCATGGTGAGCTCCGAGGCGGTTTCCACGCTGACATTGCAGTTGCGACCCTTGAACAGCTTCGGCTTCAGCAGATACGCGATCACGCAAGGATCGTGCAGCGGGCCGCCGTCGGTACCGTATTTCTCCTCGTCGAAACGTTCGAAGAATTCCAGCATGTCCGCGGTGGCCGTGCCGACCCTGGTGCCGAGCTTACGGAAGGCCTTCGTGCGCTTGGCGGTGGTCAGCGCCTTGTGGGTGACGTCGAGCGGCATCATCACGATCGGAATGCCGGATTTGAACACGACATCGGCTGCATGCGGATCGACATAGATGTTGAACTCGGCGGTCGGCGTGACGTTGCCGCCCTCGAAGAAGCCGCCGCCCATCAGCACGATTTCCTTGATGCGCGGCGCGATTTTCGGCTCGCGGATCAGCGCCAACGCAATGTTGGTGAGCGGCCCGAGCGCGCAAAGCGTGATCGTGCCGCTCTCCTCCCTCATCAGCGTCTCGACGATGAAATCGACCGCATACTCTTCCTGCAGTTTCATCTTTGGTTCGGGCAGTTGCGGCCCGTTGAGGCCGGTCTTGCCATGCACTTCCTCGGCGGTGACCAGTTCGCGCGCCAGCGGCCGGATGGCGCCTGCATAGACCTTGACGTCCGGCCGGCCGGCCAGCTCGCAGACCTTGCGGGCGTTTTTTTCGGTAAGTTTCAACGGCACGTTGCCGGCCACCGCGGTGATGCCGACGATCTCCAGCTCGGCGCTGCCGAGCGCCAGCAATATGGCGACTGCATCGTCCTGGCCGGGGTCAGTGTCGATGATGATCCTGCGGGATTGGGGCATTTCAATTCCTTGTTTTGGCAAGTCTTTTTGGGCGGGACGTGTGACGGCTTGAAGTCTGCCGGGCGGCGGACCATATCAAGACCATCGGGAAAAATGCCATCCGGGTTTTTCCACTTTATGTCGCTCTTGAGAGGACACTGTAACATGAGCCGAATGACGCCTTTTTCCAGCCCGCTTCTCCTCGGTTTCGATTCCATGGAAAAGACGCTGGAGCGGTTGGCAAAGTCCGGTGACAGCTATCCTCCCTACAACATCGAGCGCCTCAGCGGTGCCGACGGCAAAACCGAAAGGCTGCGTATCACGCTCGCCGTCGCCGGTTTCGCGGAAAGCGATCTCGATGTCACAACGGAGGAGAACCAGTTGGTCGTGCGCGGCCGTCAGAACGACGACACCGAGCGCGAATTTCTCCACCGCGGCATCGCCGCGCGCCAGTTCCAGCGCTGTTTCGTGCTGGCCGACGGCATGCGGGTGATTGCGGCGGAATTGAAGAACGGCCTTCTGTTGATCGATCTCGATCGGCCGGAATCCGAACGGCTGGTACGAAAAATAAACATATCGGTGAAAGACTGATTTTTGCCGATAGCTCTCATGCGGGATGGCCTTGAGCGGCGTCTCGCGGCAAGGAGGCTTGAAATGACCAGAACTAACGAGAATATCATCATGACCAGCGGCGAATTCGCCCATCTCGGCGAAGGTTCGGTCGCCTATCTCAGGAAAGTGTCGAGCGACGATCTGCGCGGCCGTTTCCCGGGCCTCGGCGAAATCGCGCCGGGTCTGGAACTGTGGGCCCTGTTTGCCGCTAATGGCCAGCCGATCCTGCTTTCGGACGCTCGCGACCGGGCACTGGCTGGCGCGCTGGAAAACGATCTGACCCCGGTCGCTATCCACTAACGTCGTTATCCACTGACAAATACGGCGCAGCGATCTGGCTGGAAACGGACAGGGCCGCTCACGGCGGCCCTTCAACGGATTTAATCAAAACCTCAAGCGGCGTGCGAGGCCTGCGTGTCCGACAGCAGCGCATGGATGGCCACGGCGTCGCGCGTGCCCCTGATCTTGGCAACCGTGTCGGCGTCGCGCAGCACCCGCGCGATGCGCGACAGCGCCTTGAGGTGGTCGGCGCCGGCACCTTCGGGAGCCAAAAGCAGAAACACCAGGTCGACCGGCTGATCATCGAGGGCCTCGAAGTCCACCGGTGTCTCCAGCCGGGCAAAAACGCCGGCGATCCGCTTCACCCCAGCCAGCTTGCCGTGCGGAATGGCGATGCCGTTGCCGACGCCGGTGGAGCCGAGCCGCTCGCGTTGCAGGATGGTGTCGAACACCTCTCGCTCCGGAATGCCGGAAATCGCCGCCGCCCTTTCGGACAGCAATTGCAGCAGCTGCTTTTTGGAGTTCGCCTTCAACGCCGGCATGATTGCCGGAACGCTGACGAGATCGCTCAGATCCATGCTTGAAATCCCTTGTTCGCCTGCCGTCGCCAGTCCCCACGCTCGCGTGCGGCTGGTCTTTACCCCTGCGCGACCTTGGCCGTGGACGGGTCGATCCAGCCGATATTCCCGTCCGGCCGGCGATAGACGATGTTGAGATGGTCATTTCCGGCATTGCGGAAGACCAGGACCGGGCTGTCCTTGGTGTCGAGTTCGATCACCGCTGACGCCACCGACATGGTCCGCAGCGTCATAGTCGATTCAGCGACGATGGCCGGCGCGAAATTCTCCGGTATATCCTCCTCGTCGTCGGCAAGCGGCGCCATCACCGTATAGGCGACGTCGGTGAGCTCGCCGTTGCTATTGCCCGAATTGTGCGACTTCAGCCGGCGCTTGTAGCGCCTGAGGCGCGTTTCCAGACGGTCTGCCGCGGTATCGAAGGCAAGCGTTGGATCCTGGGCATCGCCGGTCGCCTGCAGCGAAGCACCGGAGTCCAGCCGGATCATGCAATCGGCCGTGTAGCGCGACCCCGATTTGACGACTACGATTTGCCCTGAAAAGCCCCGATCGAAATATTTCCCGATCACTTCCCCGACACGGTCGTTGATGCGCGTACGGAACGCATCGCCGATATCCATGTGTTTTCCCGATATGCGCAGTGTCATCTGAAAACTGACCTTCCTTGCTCAGGCTTCAAACTGTCCCGAGTTTATACTCGTGGTCCGCGCGCACAAGCTTTTGCGGCGTCACTTGCGCCGATTTTAGATCCGAACTTTCCGGTTGATCACAAGCCGCCTTCTTGGCCGTCCCGTGGCCTACGTCGTGACGGACCATCTCTCGTGCGGGCATCGGCGAACTCAAATCCACTCGCCAGCCCGTCTCATGCGGGCGGGCTTCTAGCCACTTCGTCGCCGCTTGTCAATGAAGGGCGAAAGCTGTGGAAATTCCGCCGGAGATCAACGGCCGGCGCTGGCCAAAGCGCGTTTTTCGCGCCGCCGCTGCACCGAAGAGGGTATGTTCATGCCTTCCCGGTATTTGGCCACCGTGCGCCTGGCGATATCGACGCCGCTTTCCCGCAGCATGTCCACGATGGCATCGTCGGAAAGCACATCGATGGCTTTCTCCTCGTCGATCAGCTGCTTTATGCGGTCGCGCACCGCTTCCGACGAATGCGCATCGCCGCCACCTGACGAAGCGATCGAGGCGGTGAAGAAATAGCGCAGCTCGAACACACCGCGCGGCGTCAGCATGTATTTGTTTGCCGTGACCCGGCTGACCGTTGATTCGTGCATGCCGATAGCGTCCGCCACCGTGCGCAGGTTGAGCGGCTTCAGGTGCCGCACGCCGTGGACGAGAAAAGCGTCCTGCTGACGCACGATCTCAGAGGCCACCTTGAGAATGGTCTTCGCCCGCTGGTCGAGGCTGCGCGTGAGCCAGTTGGCGTTCTGCAGGCATTCGGCAAGGAAATCCTTTTCCGCCTGGTTTTTCGCATGTGGCGTGACCTGGGCGAAATAGATGTGATCGACCAGCACGCGCGGCAGCGTCTCGGCATTGAGCTCGACCGTCCAGCTGCCGTCATTGGCTGCACGCACCTCGACGTCGGCCACGATCGCATCGCTGGCACCGCGCGAAAACGCCATTCCCGGCCGCGGGTCGAGCGCCCGGATCTCGGCCAGCATGTCGAGCAGATCCTCCTCGTCGACGCCGCAAATCCGCTTCAGCGTCTGGAAATCGCGCCGTGCCAGGAGTTCGAGATTGGCGATCAGCGCCTTCATCGCCGGATCGAGCCGGTCGCGCACGGCCAGCTGCAGCAACAGGCATTCGGCGAGGTCGCGGGCGAATATGCCGGCGGGCTCAAATGTCTGGCAGACCGCCAGGACCGTTGCCACCGCCGTGGCGTCCGTGCCGAGGCGGGCGGCGATCTCGGCCATGTCGGCACGCAGGTAGCCGGCCTCGTCGAGGCCGTCGGCAAGCTCGCCGGCGATCAGGCGCGCCGCCGGATCGGCAAAGGCGAGCGCCACCTGCTCGCCGACATGGTCGCGCAACGTGATGGCCGCCGCCGCCATATCGGCGACGTCGAAGCCGTCGGAGGAAGAGGTGGAACCGTTGCCGGACGCCGATTTCCATTGTGCCGTCAGGTCGGGCCCGAGCCGCTCGCTCGTACCAGGATCGTCAGGAAACAGGTTTTCCAGCGACGTATCGAGCTTTTCCGAGATCGCCTCGGCGCTCCACGCCGTTTCCGCCTCGAACCAGTCGCCGTCGGCAGCCGGTTCCGATGCAGCGTCGCCCTTCTGCGCCTGGTCGCTGGCGGCGTCCTCCTGCGGTTCGGCGCGTTCCAGCAGGGGATTGCGTTCGATCTCGTCGTCGATGAAGCGTTCCAGCTCGAGATGGGTGAACTGCAGCAGGCGGATCGACTGCATCAGCTGCGGCGTCATCACCAGCGACTGTGACTGTCGTAGCTGTAGTTTTGCCGCCAACGCCATGGTTCGGTTTCAAACGCTCCGTCTACGCACCCGCACTGCTGGAAGGAATTTTCCAGGCCAGCATAGAAACTGGCCCGGCTTTTGCTTGTCAAGGCGAGGAGCGGTGAAACTCGCCTGTCGGAGCGTTTTCAGGCAGAAAATTGAAGAAAAAGCTGCTGGACTCCGCCGGAAATCCCGCTCGAGCCGGAATTTCGCACTTAGAGCGTAAATCCCTCGCCGAGATAAAGCCGCCGCACATCGGCATTTGCGACCACTTCGTCGGCTCGACCATGAGTCAGCACCTGGCCGGCATGGATGATGTAGGCGCGGTCGATCAGGCCAAGTGTCTCGCGGACATTGTGGTCGGTGATCAGAACGCCGATGCCACGTGCCGTCAAGTGGCGCACGAGCTGCTGGATGTCGGCGACGGCGATCGGATCGATGCCGGCGAAAGGTTCGTCGAGCAACATGTAGGCGGGGCGGGTTGCCAAGGCGCGGGCAATTTCGAGGCGTCGCCGCTCACCGCCGGAGAGCGACAGCGACGGAGCCTTGCGCAGATGGCTGATGTGGAATTCCTCGAGCAATTCGTCGAGCAGGCGCTCACGCTCCTTGCGGCTCTTTTCGACCACTTCGAGCACGGCCCGGATGTTTTGCTCGACATTCAGGCCGCGAAAAATCGAGGCTTCCTGCGGCAGATAGCCGATGCCGAGACGGGCGCGGCGATACATCGGCATCGACGTGACGTCGAAACCGTCGATTTCGATCGTGCCTTCATCGACCGGCACCAGGCCGGTTACCATGTAGAAACAGGTCGTCTTGCCGGCGCCGTTGGGGCCGAGCAGCCCAACCGCCTCGCCGGCGCGCACGCCCAGCGTCACGCCGCTGACGACTTTGCGGCCCTTGTAGCTTTTGGTCAGCCCCTTGGCGATCAAGGTTCCCTTGAACTTTGCCGCTTCGACGGTGACCCTGGCCGGTGCCGCAAGTTTGCTGGCGGCACGCCCTGGAAGACGCGCCAGCAGCGACGATATACCGGTCATCAGGGTTTCGCTGCTCCAGACTTCGCCGGCGGCGTGATCGACATCATGACGCGGCCGCCGCAAGCGTCGACCTGAGCAAGGCCGCTCTTCATCTGCACGGTAAGCTTGCAGCCGACAAGCACGTTGTCGCCTTGCGAGAGCACGACCTTGCTGCCCGAAAGCACCAGCACTTCGGTCTTCATGTCGAAGGTGCCGCGGTCGCCGGTGGCAACCTGATTGTCCGATTTGATGTAGACCTTATCGTCGACCTCGAGATGGTCGATGTTGGCGGATCCGGTCATTGCCGCGGCACCCGCCGGCTGGGCGCTTTTGGCAGCGCCTGCATCCCTGACGTAATAGACCGTCATTTTGCCGGCCTTGAGCACGGTTGGACCCTGGACGACGTTGACGTTGCCGGTGAAGACGGCAACGCTTTCCGCTTGGCGCACCTCGAGCTTGTCGCTTTCGATCTGGATCGGCTTGTCGCCCGACAGCCTGAGGCCGGACATTTGGCTGGTGGCACTGGATTGCGCCAGCGACGGCGCCGTCCCCAAGGTCAGCCCCAAGGTTAGCAACGCCGAAATCGCGGCGAGGCGCCGTGCCGAACTACTGAACCGCATTGGTCTCTCCGCTCTTTGCCTCTGCCGCCTTCAAACTGGCGGGATCGATGTCGACGCGCACCTTGTTCTCGAAAACCAGGACCTTGCCATTGTCCTGGACCGACATCGAATCCGCCCTGATCCGCGACCCGCCGCGGCTGACATCGACGGGCTCGCTTGTCTTCATAGTGCCTTCGCCCATGTCGAGATAGACTGATTTGAATTTTGCCACCACACCGTCCGTGGTCGACACGGTCACATCGCTGGTCAGGCTGAGCGTGTTGCCGTCGCGATCATAGGTGCCGTGCGTGGCATCGATGGCGGCCGTGTTGTCGGCCGCAATCGGCAGCTTGGCCTTGATGCCTTCCAGATCGATGATGCCTTGTTTGCTGACATCCTGTATGGCGCGCAGGGCTGTCATCGAATAGGGCAGGTTCTGTTTGGTGAAGCCGTTGAGCTTGGGGTTGGCCATCACCAGCTTGCCATCGGCAAAGGCGCCGCCGTCGGCCTGCACCTCGATTGCAGCAGGAGCCATGAGATAGGAATAGACGGGAAACGCGACCGCAATCACGGCAGCGACCAGCGGCACGGCCAGCTTGAGGATACGGACCCGGCGCGAATGACGCTGCGCAACGTCAAACGCGTCGACCCGCGCCCGGCCTGCGGCCTTGGGAGCCAACTCCGTCTCGGTGTTGGTCGGTTCGATTGGTCCCGCTAACATGACTGCTTCTTCTAAACCCCTGCCCGCCAGGCCGCCCTATAGGTGGGGTGCCGGCGCCCTCAAGCAAGCACAAGCCGAGGAAAACCGCAAAAATGTGACAGCCGCCCCTGTACAATGAAAATGGCCCCAGCGCAGCCTGTACCTCATACCAGATATGGGCGCACAGTGTTAGAGCCTGTAGAACGTGACAGGTTGAGGCTTGTCGCGAATGCCTAAGACGGCCTTTGGCGCAAGGCCGTCAGGAAACGGTAGCCGGGCGCGAATGGTTGCTTTAAAAGCATTTGCTCCCACCGACTACGAGGCTGACCATGGCATTGAGAGCCGACGACCTGATCGACCGCCGCCGCTTGCGCCGCAAGCTGACATTCTGGCGTGTCGCGGCGATTATCGTCGCCGCAGCCGGGCTGATCGCCTTTTCGGCGTGGATCTATGGTGACGACTTCACCGGCGCGGCTGTCGACCACATCGCCAAGGTCAAGATCGAAGGTACCATCACCGAAGACGAAGAACTGATCAAGCGGCTGGAGGCAATCCGTCAGTCGCCGCGCGTCAAGGCTGTGATCCTGTCGATCGATTCACCCGGCGGCACCACCGTCGGTGGCGAATCGATCTACGAGGCAGTGCGCAAGCTCGCTGCCGACAAGCCGGTGGTGGCCGAGGTCGGCACGCTCGCGGCTTCGGCGGGCTACATGATCGCCACCGCGGCCGACCATATTGTCGCACGCAAATCCTCGATCGTCGGCTCGATCGGCGTGCTGATCCAGTACCCGGACGTCAGCGGCCTCATGGACAAGCTCGGCGTCAAGCTGGAGGAGGTGAAATCCTCGCCCTTGAAGGCCTCGCCTTCTCCCTTCAAGCCGACCAATGACGATGAGCGCGCCATGGTCCGCAAGCTCATCCTCGACAGCTACGACTGGTTCGTCGGCATCGTCGCCGAGCGCCGCAACATGACCAAGCCGGACGCGCTGGCGCTCGCAGACGGGTCGATCTTCACCGGCCGGCAGGCGGTCACCAACAGATTGATCGACGCGGTCGGCGGCGAGGCCGAAGCAATCGACTGGCTTGCAGGCAAGGGTGTCGATGCCAAGCTCAAGGTGGTGGAATGGAAGGACACGGAAAAACGCGGCGGTTTCCTGTTCTCCAAAGCGATGGCGCAGACCGTCGGTGCTGCGCTTGGCCTGGCCGGCCATGACGGCGACGTCCTTCACGAAATTGGAGCGGACCGCTTGTTTCTTGACGGTCTCGTTTCCGTCTGGCACCCTTGAGGAACCGCTTGGGACGAGTGAAAAACCAAATAAAATCATTCTGATAATTTCGGCGGCACTGCTTTTACGGGGAGCCTTTTCATGATCAAATCCGAACTTGTGCAGATCATCGCCACGCGTAATCCGCATCTTTTCCTGCGCGACGTCGAAAACATTGTCAGCGCCATCTTCGATGAAATCACCGACGCGCTTGCCGAGGGCAACCGGGTCGAGTTGCGCGGCTTCGGCGCGTTTTCGGTGAAAAACCGCCCCGCCCGCACCGGCCGCAACCCGCGCACCGGCGAATCCGTAGAGGTCGAGGAGAAATGGGTACCGTTCTTCAAGACCGGCAAGGAATTGCGTGAAAGGCTGAACGGAGGCAAATAGGCGCGGCGCCCGCCACCGCTGGTGCCTTTGCTCCGAACGGAAAAACATGTTCAATCGCTTCATTCTCATCGTGGTTTTCGTGCCGCTGGCCGTCATCCTGATTGCGCTGGCCGTCGCCAACCGCGAACCGGTCGCCTTCACACTCGATCCGTTCAATCCCGGCAATCCGGCGCTGACGCTGACCGTGCCGCTCTTCATTTTCCTGTTCCTGGCGCTGGCCATCGGCATGATCGTCGGCAGCCTGGCGACCTGGATCAAGCAGGGCCGCTACCGCAAGCTGGCGCGCCAGCGCGGCGCCGAGGCAGAGAACCTGCGCCAGGCGGTCAGCCGCGCGCCCACCGCGTCGCAGGGCCCGGCCTTGCCGAAGCCGACGAACTGAGCCGCGGCTCGGGCCTGAAGCACAACCGGCCTAGTTCTCCACGGAGCCTTTCATGCTGACCATTTCCGCCGCCGAGGTCGACCGCGCGCTGACCTTTTCCGGGCTGGTCGAGACGTTGCGCGCCGCCTTTCGCGATGGCGCCGTGCAGCCGGTCAGGCACCATCACACGGTCGAGCGGCCCGATGCCGCCGCCTCGACCCTGCTTTTGATGCCGGCCTGGACCGACTTCAACGCCACTGGCACCTCGGCCGATGGCCATATCGGCGTCAAGATCGTCACCGTGTCGCCCGACAACAATGCCGTCGGCAAGCCCGCGGTGATGGGGCTTTACCTCTTGCTCGACGGCACCACCGGCGAACCGCAGGCATTGATCGATGGCCAGCGGCTGACACAGTGGCGCACTGCCTGTGCCTCGGCGCTGGCCGCCTCCTATCTGGCCCGCGAGGACGCATCGCGGCTGCTGGTGGTCGGCGCCGGCGCGCTGTCGCCATTCCTTGCAAAGGCGCATTCGGCGGTGCGTCCGATCAAGAACATCCGCATCTGGAACCGCACGCCGGCGAATGCCGAAAAGGTCGCGGCAAAATTGCGTGCCGAGGGTTTTTCGGCCGAAGCAGCAGGCGATCTCGACGCCGAACTCGGAAAGGCCGATATCGTATCGTCGGCGACCATCACCACCATGCCACTGATCAAGGGGGCACTGTTGAAGGCCGGAACCCATGTCGATCTGGTCGGCGGCTTCACGCCGGGGATGCGCGAAAGCGACGACGACGCGATCGTACGCGCCCGCGTCTATGTCGACACCCGCGCCGGCGCCACCAAGGAAGCCGGTGACATCGTCCAGCCGCTGGCCTCCGGCGTGTTGAAGCCGGAAGCCATCGTCGCCGACCTTTATGAACTCACGCGCGGCCAGAAAAAAGGCCGGCAGAACGACGACGAGATCACGCTGTTCAAGTCTGTCGGTGCAGCCCTCGAGGACCTCGCCGCCGGCATTGCCGTGTATCGCGCAAGCGTAGGGCAGTAGGGCAGTAGGGCAGTAGGGCAGTAGGGCAGTAGGGCAGTAGGGCAGTAGGAAACCGCACTGATCGTGCGGCGCCGCGCCAGCTATATTTCCTGTCACATACTCCCCTACTGCCCTACACCCCTACTGCCTTACTCCCTTTGCCAATAAACCCGCAGCCGGTGGCTGTCGGGATCAAGCGCGACGAAGGTGCGGCCGAAATCCATGTCGGTCGGCGTCTGCAGAATTTTCAGCCCGCGGCCGGCCCACTCGGCATGGGTGGCGTCGACGGCACCCGGCGTGTCCAGCGCAAAGACGATCTCGGCGCCGCCGCCTGCTGCCGCGGCGGCCGGTTCCACGGTGTGACGCGACCAGAGGCCGAGCTTGAAGCCGTTGTCGAGCACGAACAGCACGAAGGTCGGCGAGGTCTCGACCGGCTGCCGCCCCAGCAGCGCGCTATAGAAGGCGCCGCTTTGCTCAGGCTTGTCGACATAGAGGATGACGAAATTGGGCGGTGTCATGAATTGCTCTCCAGATGGTTTCGACTGGAGGAGCATACCGTATGCCACTGCCAGATTCTGGCAGCAGTCTCAACTGAGCAGCAGCCTTAGCTTGGCGTGTCGAGCGTCGCCCGCCATTCTTTGAGCAGCACCTGACGGCGGCGCGGATAGCGCATCTCGGTGGCATTGAGGCCGGATATCCGGTCGGCGCGAAAGTGCCTGAAATCCTGGCGCATCTCGCACCAGGCCGCGACGACGCGCACCTTGTCGAAGAAGCCGAGTGCGAACGGCCAGACGGTGCGCTCGGAGGCAGCGCCGCCGGCGTCGCGATAGACAAAGCTCAGCTTGCGCTCCTCGCGGATGGCCTGCCGCACCACACCGAGATCGATGCCTTCGGTGACCTCGGTGCGCGACCCGACCAGCAGCGTCGAGGCATCGAGCTCTTCGCGCAAATCGTCCGGCAGCACCGCGGCGATCTTGGCCAGCGCGTCGGTGGCGGCGTTCGCAAGCCGCCAGTCCGGCTGCTTGGCCACCCAGCGCGAACCGAGCACGATCGCCTCGATCTCCTCATCGGTGAACATCAAGGGCGGCAGCATGAAACCGGGCCTGAGCACGTAACCCAACCCCGCCTCGCCCTCGATCGGCGCGCCCTGCCCCTGCAGCGTGGCGATATCGCGATAGAGCGTGCGGATCGACACACCCATTTCGCCCGCAAGGCTGCGGCCGCTGACCGGCCGGCGATGCCGGCGCAGGATCTGGATCAGGTCGAGCAGGCGTTCAGCACGGGACATGAATCATGACCTGGTTTCAATCACGATAGAGCCCCAGCACTTTCGGCGGCAAGCGACATGGTGGCGGACGGGAACGTCTGCGCCCTGACGCCGTTGTCCGGCCATTATGGATATACGCGGGTTCCTGTTGTTCTGGTCGGTTTTGACCGCCATCGTCGCTGCGCTCAGCCTCGGACCATCCTTCGCCCATGTGCTGGAATCGGTGCCGCGGCTGACCAGATGGCCGCCTTCGCTCTGGCGTGAAACCACTGTCTTCAACGCTCAGTTCCAATTCTTCGCGATTGTCGGCGCACCGCTGGACGTGGCCGCGATCGCCTGTCCGGGGCTTCTCGCCTGGATGCTGCGCAGCGACCACCCGGCATTCTGGTGGATTTTGGCCGCCACCGTGCTTTATCTGATGGCCCTCGTGGCGTGGTTTACCCTGGTCAAACCGGCAAACGATGTCCTGGCCACCTGGGTGCCTGGACCGATCCCGGACAATTTCGAAAGTATCCGGAGCAGCTGGGAAACCGGCCATATGGTCGTCACCGGCTTCAAGGCCGTTGGTTTCATAACGCTCGCAGTCGGCCTGCTGTCGATCAGGCGCGGCTGATCCGGTTGCCCTTTTGTTGCGCCGGTCAATGTGCTGTGGCAGAAGCGGCGAGCCGCCTTCCGGAGATGCGCCTTCTTGAAACCTTTTCGCGACAAACGCCGCGACAGCCGCCCGCCCGCGAAGGGCGGGGCGGAGCAGCCGCGGCGGCGCGACGCCGGCCTGACCGGTTCGGAGCCTAAACTGCAGGACCGGTCCGAGCCGAAAGCCGCGCCGCGCCCTCTATCCCGCCGCGATGGCGCGCTGCCTGCCGAACATCTGCCGCTGATCCTCGAGGTCGGCCCCAATCAGGACTACGCGCTGCTCGACAGCGGGGCCGGAGAAAAACTCGAGCAATACGGCCCCTACCGCATCGTTCGGCCGGAGGGCCAGGCGATCTGGCAAAAGGCTTTGCCGGCCAGGGACTGGGAGCGCGCCGACGCCATTTTCACCGGCGATACCGACGAGGAAGGCATCGGCCGCTGGCGCTTCCCCAAGACGCCGCTCGGCGAGACCTGGCCGATGAAGCATGACGGCATAGATTATCTCGGCCGCTTCACTTCGTTTCGCCATGTCGGCGTCTTTCCCGAGCAGGCCTCGCACTGGGACCACGTGGCTGGACTGATCGCGGCGGCAAAACGGCCGGTGAAGGTGTTGAACCTGTTCGGTTACACCGGCCTTGCCTCCTTGGTGGCGGCGCGTGCCGGCGCCGAGGTCACCCACGTCGATGCTTCCAAGAAGGCGATCGGCTGGGCGCGCGAAAACCAAGAAATGGCGGGCTTGTCGCAAAAGCCGATCCGCTGGATTGTCGACGATGCCGTAAAATTCGCCGAACGCGAGGAGCGCCGCGGCAGCCGCTACGACATCATCCTGTTCGACCCGCCCGCCTATGGCCGCGGACCGAAGGGCGAGGTCTGGCAGCTGTTCGAGGACCTGCCGGCGCTAACCGATGTCTGCCGCGCGATCCTGACGCCGAAGCCGCTCGCCGTGGTACTGACCGCCTATTCGATCCGCGCCTCTTTTTTCGCCATCCATGCCCTGATGCGCGACACCTTCGCCGGCATGGGCGGCACGGTCGAGTCGGGTGAATTGATCATCCGCGAGAAATCTGCCGGTCGGGCGCTTTCGACCTCGCTGTTCTCACGCTGGGTGGCCTGAATGAGTGCCTACGAACGGCACGCGGGCGCGCCAGGGCAGGTGAAGGAAGTCACCAGCCTCGCCAACCCGCTGGTCAAGGACATCAAGGCGCTCGCGCTGAAGAAATTCCGTGACCAGCAGAATGCCTTCATGGCCGAAGGCCTGAAGCTGGTCATCGACGCGCTCGATCTCGGCTGGTCGATCAGGACATTGGTCTTCGCCAAGGCCGGACGTGGCAATACGGCGGTTGAAAAGATCGCGGCGCGCACGGTCGCCGCCGGCGGCACCGTCCTTGAAGTTTCGGAAAAAGTGCTGGTCGCCATCACCCGCCGAGACAATCCGCAAATGGTCGTCGGCGTGTTCTCGCAGAAATTCCTGCCGTTGAAGGACATCCGCGCCCGTGACGGTGACGTCTGGGTGGCGCTCGACCGCGTCCGTGACCCCGGCAATCTCGGCACCGTCATCCGCACGGTCGACGCTGTCGGGGCCAGGGGCGTCATCTTGGTCGGCGAGACCACCGATCCCTTTTCGGTCGAAACGGTGCGCGCCACCATGGGCTCGATTTTCGCCGTGCCGGTCGCCAAGGCGTCGCCCGAAGCTTTTCTCGCCTGGCGAGCGAGCTTTCCCGGCCTCGTCGCCGGCACCCATCTGAAGGGTGCGGTCGACTACCGCTCGGTCGATTTTTCAAAAGGCCCGGTGCTTTTGATGATGGGCAACGAGCAGCAAGGCCTGCCTGACGAGCTTGCCGCAAGCTGCGACAAACTGCTGCGGATACCGCAGGCCGGCCGCGCCGATTCGCTCAACCTTGCGGTGGCCACCGGCGTCATGCTGTTCGAGATCCGGCGCGGCGCGCTGAAGCTCGGCCCGGAGGACGCCAGATCGTGACATCTCAAACCGTGAAACTGCAAACCATGAAGTCCTGGAGGCCGTATGCTCTTCTGGTCGTCGCCGCGATAGCGCTCGACCAGTGGGTGAAATACCTAGTCGAAACCGGTCTTGCCTTTCAGGAACGGCTCGACCTGCTTCCGTTCCTAGCGCTGTACCGCACCTACAACACCGGCATCGCGTTCTCGCTGTTTTCGTCCTTCGGCGACACCGGCCTGGTGGTCGTCGCGGTTCTGGTGGTCGCTTTCGTGCTCTATCTTGCGGCCCGCACGCCGCCCGGCCACCTGCTTGCCCGCATCGGCTTCGCACTGATCGTCGGCGGCGCGCTCGGCAACCTGATTGATCGCGCAATCTACGGTCATGTCATCGACTATGTCCTGTTCCATACGCCGGTCTGGTCCTTCGCGATCTTCAACCTCGCCGACGCCTTCATTTCGGTTGGTGCGGTGCTGGTCGTCTTCGACGAACTCATTGGCTGGCGGCGCGGAGCGTCGAGCGATTGACCTCACTCGCCTGGCGCCGCACATTCTGATCTGCAAGCCCGAGGAGAAAAAATGCCCGAAACCTTCAAAGCCATCCTCGTTTCGCGTGACGCCGAGAAAAACCAGTCGGTCGCGGTGACCGAGCTTACCGAGGCAGACCTGATGGAGGGCGACGTCACCGTCGCGGTCGAGGCGACGACGGTGAACTACAAGGACGGTCTTGCAATTACCGGCAAGGCGCCGGTGATCCGCCGCTGGCCGCTGGTGCCGGGCATCGATTTCGCCGGCACCGTCATCTCGTCTTCCAATCCTGACTGGCGCAAGGGTGACAAGGTCATATTGAACGGCTGGGGCGTCGGCGAGACGCATTTCGGCGCCTTTGCAGGGCGCGCCCGCGTCAAGGGCGACTGGCTGGTGCCGTTGCCGGACGGCATGAGCCCGCATGATGCGATGGCGGTCGGCACCGCCGGCTACACCGCCATGCTTTGCGTCATCGCGCTGGAGCGCCACGGCATCGTGCCCGATCGCGGCCCGGTGGTGGTGACCGGCGCTGCCGGTGGCGTCGGCTCGGTCGCGGTCTCGATCCTGTCCAGCCTCGGCTATCACGTCATCGCCTCGACCGGCCGCGCTGCCGAAAGCCCCTATCTGATCGACCTCGGCGCCGCGGAAGTGATTTCACGCGACGAGCTCACCCAGCCGGCAAAACCGCTCGCCAAGGAACGCTGGGCCGGCGGCGTCGATGCGGTCGGCAGTCACACGCTGGCCAACGTTCTGTCGATGACCTCCTATGGCGGCGCCGTCGCCGCTTGCGGCCTCGCCGGCGGCATGGACCTGCCGGCAAGCGTCGCCCCCTTCATCCTGCGCGGCGTCTCGCTGCTCGGCATCGATTCGGTGATGGCGCCGAAGGCGGTCCGCCTCGAGGCCTGGCGCCGCATCGGCGCCGATCTCGACCACGCAAAGCTTGCCAGCCTGTCGACGAGCATCGGCTTCGACGGCATCATCGGCGCCGCGCATGACATCGTCGAGGGTAAGATCCGCGGCCGCGTGGTGGTGGATATGTGAGCCCCCAAGGGATAAAAAAGAGCGCGACCGCTAAAATTCGAGCGATCAACCACAACCTTCGATAAGCTCTGTCTGGCAGGATTTCCGTATGATTGCGGAACCCGGCATCAGAGAGGCGGAACCAGCCGAACGGGCCGACGGGACGGCCCCCGCGGCGCCAGGACGGCAGCTTGTCGCCGCGCCACCGCTGGCGCCGGAACTGCCGGCCTCCAACCGCGAAGGCCTGCCCTTCCTGACGCTCGTCGCCATCGTCGTGCTGGCAGGCTTTTCGCATCTGACCGGGGCGCCGGTCTTCATCACCATCGGCCTTTTGGCGACAGCCATCGCCGGGCTCGCCATGCATCTGCGCAACAGGCGCACCGAGCGCCGCGCGGTGGCCCTGCTCGATGCCACGACCGCCCGCAGCCGCGCCGAAATCGAGACGCTGGCCGACCGCATGTGGGAGATGCAGGAGAGCGAGGAGCGCTTTCGCGGGCTGATCGATGCACTCGGCGATCTCGTCGTCCATCGTGACCGCGACGGCCACATTGTCTACGCCAACAAGGTTTTCGCCGACCTTGTCGAAACCGACCAGCGCGACCTTGCCGGCAAGACCCTGGCCGAACTAGGCATCGATGTCGGCATCGTCCCCGACGCCGCGTTTTCCGACCATGAATGCCTGAGTTCCACCGACGTCGCCATTCGCACGCCGGACGGCCCACGCTGGTTCTCTTGGATCGAGCTGTCGGTGCGCGACAAGGACAGCGGCGCCGTTTCGCATCGCGCCATCGCCCGCGACATCACCGCTCGCAAGCGCGCCGAATCCTCGCTGATCACCGCCCGCGAGCGGGCCGAATATGCGAGCCAGGCCAAATCGCGCTTCCTCGCCACCGTCAGCCACGAGATCCGCACGCCGATGAACGGCATCATGGGCATGGCCCGGCTTCTCGCCGACACCAGCCTTTCGCCCGAGCAGCGGACCTATGTCGGCGCCATCTCGACCTCGGCCGGCGCGCTGCTGGCGCTGATCGAGGACCTGCTCGACTACTCCAAGATCGAGGCCGGCCGCTTCGATCCCGAACCGCAGCCGATGTCGGTGCGCGAGATCGCCGACAATGTCATCGAGCTTTTGGCGGCGCGGGCTTTTGCCAAGGATATTGGCCTCGGCTGTCATGTCGAACCCGACGTGCCGCAGCTGATCACCGCCGACCCCGGCAGGGTCAGGCAGGTGCTGCTCAATCTCATCGGCAACGCCGTCAAGTTCACCGACAGCGGCGGCGTCCTGGCAAGCATCGCTCGCGTCCGCACCAAAACCACCGACCGCATCCGCTTCACCATCACCGACACCGGCCCCGGTCTGCGCGAGCAGGACATGGAGCGCATATTCGAGGACTTCGAACAGGCTGACGGCACCTCGACCCGTGCGCATGGCGGTGCCGGCCTCGGTCTCGCCATTTCCAAGCGCCTGGTGACCGCCATGGGCGGCACTATCTCTGTGTCGAGCCGGCTTGGCCAGGGGTCCGAATTCGTCTTCGAGATTCCCGCTATTTCCGCCGTCGAGGCGCCGCAGATCCGCCAGGACGCGCTGTCGGGCCGGCATGCGGTGATCGTGTCAAAGAACCTGGTCGAGGCCGAAGCCCTCGCCCGCACCATTCGCGCCAATGGCGGCACGGTCGATCTGGCCACCGCCGCCGCCCAGGCCACCCCTTTCGCCGAGAGCTGCGACGTGCTGCTGATCGATGCTGCCATGGAGCAAAGCGACGGCAGGCTGCTCAGGCGCCTGCGCCAGAGCGGATTTGCCGATTGCGAAGCAGTGACGCTGATCGCACCGACCGACCGTGGCATGCTTGGCGAGTTCCGTGCCAATGGTTACGCCACCTTCCTTGCGAGGCCGGTGCGCGGCGAGACATTGCTGCGCGTGCTTTTGACCAGCCACGCGCCGGTCATCGCCGAGCCGCAACTGCAAAGGCGCGGCGCGCAGGCGGGGCACGCCATTGGCGCCCGCCAGCAGGGCCTGTCGGTGCTGATCGCCGAGGACAACGACATCAACGCCATGCTGGCCCGCGCCACGCTGCTGAAGGCCGGGCATCGCGTGAAAGTGGTCGGCAACGGCAAGGCCGCCGTCGAGGCGGTCATCAGCACCGGCCACAAGCACCGTTACGACGTGGTGCTGATGGACTTGCATATGCCTGTCATGGACGGCCTGGACGCCATCGCCGCCATCCGCCGGCATGAGGAGGAGACCGCGGTGCCGCCGGTGCCGATCATGGTGCTGTCGGCCGACAGCCAGGAAAAGACCCGCCACGCCGTGCTCGCTCACGGTGCCAGCGGCTTCGTCACCAAGCCGCTCGACCCCGATGCCCTGGTTCATGCGGTCGAAGGGCAAGCGGCCGCCTGAGGCACAACATAGACGGTTGATAGATTACCCAGCCGACGAAGTATTGCCCGCAGAGCCGTATCACGGTACTGTCACAATCCTGTTGCACCTACACCGTATCCCCGTGCCAAGAGGGATGGCTCGAAGGAGAATCACTCGTGCATACAGTCATGCCGGAATGTGATGCTCGGCCGAACGCCAGCGGGCCTTTGCTCGTCGGCCGGAACGCCGATGCCGTCATAAAAGGCGCATCGCTCGGCCGCATCGGCAATCTCGAAGTGCGGCTCGCCCGCAACGAGGCCGAGATCGCTGCCGCGCAGGAAGTGCGCTACCGGGTGTTCTACGACGAGCTTGGTGCCAGGAAGGACCTGTTCCAGATGCAGGACCGCCGCGATGCCGATCGCTTCGATCCCCTCTGCGATCATCTGCTGGTCTTCGATACTTCGCTTTCCGGCCCCGAGCATCGCCGCATCGTCGGCACCTACCGCCTGCTGCGGCAGGAGATTGCCGCGGCCGCCGGCGGCTTCTATTCCGAAGGTGAATTCGAGCTGACCAAGCTGATCGCGCGGCATCCCGGCCAGCGCTTCCTCGAGCTCGGCCGCTCCTGCGTTCTGCCGGAATACCGCTCGAAACGCACCATCGAGGCGCTGTGGCAAGGCATCTGGGCCTACATCAACCATTACGGCATCGGCGTGATGACCGGCTGCGCGTCGTTCCACGGCACCGTGCCGGCGGCACATGCGGAGGCGCTGACCTATCTTGCCCACCACTGCCGGACGAATTCATCCTGGGACGTGCGCGCCGTCGCCGGGCGCTATTGTTCCATGGATCTGATGCCGATCGAGGCCGTCAATACCAAGGCGGCGATCGCCGCGATGCCGCCGCTGGTCAAGGGCTATCTGCGCGTCGGCGCGCGCATCGGCGACGGCTGCGTCATCGACCGTGAATTCTCGACGGTCGACGTGTTCGTGGTGATGCCGGTCAAGGAGATCGGCGCCCGCTACGTCAATTATTATGGCGGAGAAGCGCAGCGGTTTGCGGCCTGACACCTTAAATCAGGGAATATCTTCCGGACGCCGGCCAGGCTTGCTTTTGTAGGACGGAAAGGCCCAGCCGAATTTCAGCGCGCCGCCGCGTACGCAGAAAGCCGCCATGAAACCTGCCAGGCCCGACGCAAGCGGCGGCAGTCCGGCGAAATCGCCAAGTGTGTAGAGGCCGGCGCCGGCAAGCGCTGCGGTAACGTAGATCTCCGGTCGCAGGAGCACCGAAGGCTCGCCTGTCAATAGATCGCGCAGAATGCCGCCAAGGGTTGCGGTGAGCATGCCGGTGACGATCGAAACTGCAGGTGACCCGGTGATCGTCAGCCCCTTGGCCG
This sequence comes from Mesorhizobium sp. M0296, assembly GCF_040321675.1. Lineage (NCBI taxonomy): Bacteria > Pseudomonadati > Pseudomonadota > Alphaproteobacteria > Hyphomicrobiales > Phyllobacteriaceae > Mesorhizobium > Mesorhizobium sp. M0296. Next base: position 289,304 of record NZ_JAMYRZ010000001.1, on the reverse strand, counting down.
CGCCCATCACCGAAAATGCGGCAAGACCTATGGCGTCGAGCCAGAGCAGCAATTTGTAGCGGGACTCCAAACGATGTGCGCTGAAGAAGACGACGACCGCCACCGCTGCACAGATTAGCACATAGTCGCGGTTTCCCACCCAGAACACGGGCACGTTGAGGATGACGTCGCGAAACGTTCCGCCCCCGATGCCGGCAACGCTAGCCAGAAACAGGTAACCGATAATGTCGAGCTGTTTGCGCGAGGCGGCCAGCGCACCGGTCGCCGCGAAGACGGCGACGCCGGCATAGTCGAGAAGCTCGATCGGGTTCATGGGGTGAATAATGAAATAGCGAGTGGGGAATAGCGAGTGGCTCCTGCGAATCTGGATTGACTCCAGATAAATTAAATGATTGAATTGTTCATTCAATTATTTAAGTGGACGTCTATGTCCCCTCGCCGCTACAGCATGGGTTCCCGGACTGCCGCCTTCGCCAAGACGAGGCAGCGCATTCTCGACGCGACAATCAAGCTGCACACCCAGAACGGCATCTTTGGCACGACTTGGAAGGACATCGCTACGGAAGCCGATGTCGCCGTTGGCACCGTCTACAAGCATTTTCCTACTCTGGATGACCTGGTGCCGGCGTGCGGCGAAGTGCTGATGGAGCGTCTGCGTCCTCCGTCGCCCGAATCGGTGACTGAGATAATCGGCGGGGCGACGCACCCTAAAGAACGGTTGCGCCGGGTCGCCAACGAGCTGTTCGCCTTCTACCACCGTGGCGGACGGCATCTCGAAAGCGACCTGCGCGAGCGCGAGCTTCCAGCCATGCGGGAATGGGAGGAATACCTGCGACACATGGTGGCCGGATTCGTGCGCGAGGCCCTGGCCAACGACGGTCCCGGCGATGATGTCGTGCAGGCAATCAGCTTTCTATTCGACTTTCCGACGTTCAACGCGATGCGGATACGCGGCATGACGGTGGACCTCGCAGTCGAAACGGCAACAGAAATGGCGCTCTGCTGGCTCAAAGGCCAAGGCCGAACGAGCACGTCTTGAGCGAACAGAATGCGGGAGGCGAAACAAAGGTCAGGTAGCAAAGGGAGGAAGTCATGGACACGAATGTCGTTGAAATCACCGAATTTGCATTGAAGCCCGGATTCACCGAGCAGATGTTCCTGCAGACCAGAGATGAAGTGAATGACGAGGTGCGGAAGCTCAAGGGTTTCATCAATCGTCGCCTCCTTAAATCCGAGGGAGGCTGGACGGAGATACTCGAATGGGCGGACATTGACAGCGCCAAGTCGGCTGGCGAGGTCTGGTCCACCCTGCCCGGCATCAAAAACTATTGCTCGATGGTGAATTCCGCCTCGATCAAGGTCGGCTACCATTCTGTGGCGGCTGTGGTTAGCGGCGGAGCTGGCAGGAGCATTCCCCACGCCTTTTGCAGTCACGCCTTGGATGGAGAGGCGCGCTGGTGGCTTGGCTCGCTGGCGGTGATCAAGGCGACAGCAGCCCAGACGGCGGGCCAGTTCACGCTGGTTGAAGTCCTCGAGAGCGAAGGTGAGGCGCCGCTGCACGTCCATCATCGCGAGGACGAGTCATTCCTGGTGATGGAAGGCGAGATCGAGTTCGAGATCGGCGGTAAGGCGATTATGGCTGGACCCGGTTCGTTTCTCTTTGGGCCACGCGATGTGCCGCACCGCTATACGGTCAAGCGTGGGCCGGCCCGGATGCTGTTCCTCTTCACGCCCGGTGGGTTCGAGGAGCTTTTAGAAGCGACCAGTGTGCCTGCCGGAGACAGGCGCATCCCTCCGGACGGCGAAGGAATGCCGGACATGAAGACATTCCCCGACGTGGTCCGCCACTATGGGTGTGAACTGCTGGGCTGAGGGCAGGAAAGCCCTGCACGGCGACCTGTTTGATCGCCCCCTGAACTCGGACAGGTTGGGGGGCGGTCGATCATCCCTCACGCTTTGGTGGCGGTTGCTGCCGAACGGTGCACTATTCCCAGTTCACGCATCCTTCTCAGCCTGCTCGTTGACCGGCCCCGGCTCCACCGGCGCTTCGCTTGCCACATGCTTGGGGCCGCCCTTGGCGACGCCGACCATGGCCGGCCGCAGAACACGCTCGCCGATCGAATAGCCGGGCTGTACGACCTGCACGACCGTATTTGCCGGTACGTCGGGATTGGGCACCTCGAACATGGCCTGGTGGAAATTCGGATCGAATTTCTCGCCCTCGGGCTCGAGCTTCTTCACGCCGTGCCGCTCCAGCGCCGACAGCATGGCGCGCTCGGTGATCTCGACGCCGTCGATCAGCGCCTTGAAGCCGGCATCGCCCGAAGCCTTGGCCTCCTCCGGGATGGCATCCAGCGCACGGCGCAGATTGTCCGACACCGAAAGCATGTCGCGGGCAAAATTGGCAACCGCATAGGCGCGCGCGTCGTGGACGTCGCGGGCAGTGCGGCGGCGCAAATTCTCCATGTCGGCCGCGACGCGCAGTGCGCGATCCTTCAGCTCTTCGTTTTCCTTCAGAAGCCGGACAAGCGCTTCATAGTCGCCGTCGACGCCACCTTCCCTTGGCTCCGCGGCAGCCTCGGTCTTCTCGGCTTCATCGGGCGCGCGTTCGTCTTTTGCCTGGTCGCTCATCGCCGTTTCCCGTCATTTTCGAATGGTGTGGATTTGCGCCCGATATCGAGGTTTAGCGGCCAAAAATCAAGGGGCAAGCGATACTGCAGCCGCTGTCGCCGCTTGATGGCGGACGGCGCAGACCTCTCGATTTTAATTCAAACTTTACCGTACCCGACGGCTTTGCTTGCCGGGACACTACAATGCGGGAACCATTCCTCCCTTGGAAGAGTTTCGAAGCCGACACAGGATTTTGGATGATGCCCCGCAGGAATGGCGAAAAACGCGACGGGCTCGCCGGCGATATCCGGCGCCAGCTCGGCACCGAGGCGACCAAGCGCTTTCTGCGCACCTTGCCGGCCTTCCGCACGGAGTCCGATATTCCCGACCGTCTGAAGGAATTGCTCGACCGCCTGGACGGCGTCGAAGCCAAGGTGGTCGCAGGCGGGCGCCGTCGGTAGGCGCCGTTGCCGGCGACGCGCCCGGCGACTGCGGCCACCAATTCCTCGCCATCGCGCGACATTTACCCGCAGTAACTTTGCGTGATCGCCGCCTTGCGGCAGCGCCCTGCTCCGCCTATGTTTCATAATGAACATGATTTCCCCCGAAGCTGTGGCAAACAGCAAGCGCGCCTGGTTGAAAATCCTGTCGCGCTATAAAAAGCCCGACAGGCGTCGCAGCGCCGTCGAACTCGCCATCACCCTCATTCCTTTCGCCACGCTGTGGGGATTGTCCTCGGCCGCTTATGCCTATGGCCATTGGTGGGGTCTGGTCCTCATCCTTCCGGCCGCCGGCTTTCTGGTGCGGATCTTCATGATCCAGCACGATTGCGGCCACGGCTCCTTTTTTGCCAATCGCTATGCCGACGACTGGATCGGCCGCGTCCTTGGCGTGCTGACGCTGACGCCCTACGATTGCTGGCGCCGCGCCCACGCAACCCATCACGCCAGCGCAGGCAACCTCGACGAGCGCGGCACCGGCGACATCAAGACACTGACCGTCGCTGAATATCGGCAACTGTCATGGCGAGGCCGGCTCGCCTATCGCCTTTATCGCCATCCGCTGGTGATGTTCGGCCTTGGCCCGATATGGATCTTCATTTTCGAGCAGAGACTGCCCTTGGGCATGATGCGGGGCGGTTTCACCCCCTGGGTGTCGTCGATGTCGACCAACCTCGCCATCGCGGTCATCGCCGCGCTGCTCATCTGGTTCGTTGGCCCCGGCGCGTTTCTGGTCGTGCATTTGCCGATCGTCATCCTCGCCGGATCGGCCGGCATCTGGCTGTTTTATGTCCAGCATCAGTTCGAAGAGACGGAGTGGACAAAGGACTCCGAGTGGGAATTCCAGCACGCTGCCCTGCACGGTTCGTCCTATTACGACCTGCCGCCGGTGCTGAACTGGATCACCGGCAATATCGGCGTCCACCACGTGCACCACCTCTCGGCCAAGGTGCCATGCTACCGGCTTCCGGAAGTGCTGAGGGACTATCCGGAGCTGCGTGAGATCGGCCGCGTCACACTCCTCGACAGCCTGCGCTGCGTCAAGCTGGCGCTGTGGGACGAGAGCCGCAGCAAGCTGGTATCGTTCCGCGAAGCGCGGATGGCCGTGTAGACGCACCGCCGCACCTAAAGCGCGTCGCGCTCGACCGGCCTCATGCGACGCGCTTTAGGTTCTTGTTTATGCATGCCGTTATGGCAAAACCGCTGAACACTTTTGCGCGACATGCGTTAGGGGTGCGGCGGGCTCCACATTCCGAGCTTAAGCCGCCTGGCGCTGGTCGCGCATCAGGATCTCGCCTTGGCGGATCTCGGTGCCCAGCACTTTCAGGCATTCGCGCATGAACGCGGCAAGGCCCGGCCAGCCCTTGGCCGACACCAGATTGCCGTCGACATGGGCGCCGGTCGGCGTAACATCGATATAGATGCCGCCGGCCAGCGTGACTTCCGGCTCGCAATATTGCAGCGCCGCGACTTCGCGGCCGCGCACCACGCCGTCGACCGCGATCAGGATCTGCACGCCGTGGCAGATGGTGAAGATCGGTTTTCCCGTCTCATGGAAATGCCGCACCAGCGCCTGCACGCGCTTGTCGATGCGGATATATTCCGGCCCGCGCCCGCCCGCCGCGTAGACGGCATCGTAGTCGGCCGGATTGACCTCGGAAAACGTCTTGTTGAGGATGTAGTCGTGGCCGAGCTTTTCCGTATAGGTCTGGTGGCCCTCGAAGTCGTGCAGCGAGGTCTTCAGGATATCGCCGGCCTTCTTGTCGGGGCAAACGACATGGACGGTGTGGCCCACCGCATGCATGGCCTGTTCAAAGACGAAAATCTCGTACTCCTCGCTGAACTCGCCAACGAGCATCAATATCTTCTTGCCAGCCATACCCGGTTCCTCCCTTGTGGCCACATTTATTCGGATCGCGAAATAATGGGCCTATCCTAAGGCGGAGAGGCGCAAAATAAAAGGTTGAATCGGGAATGTGGTCCGACCAGAAGGCTTCTGGCCCTCTGGAGCGGATCAGCCGGCGCGCACCCGCCGCCAGGAATATTTCGGGCCTTTGGCCTCCGGCTTCACCGCCGGCTGATAGAACAGCGGCAGTCCGCCTGTGCGGCCTTGCTCGAGCCGCTTCAGCAGCACCGGGTGCGATATCTCGAATTCATCGAAGCCGACGCGCAGCATATGCGGCAGCTGATCGATCAGCACCTGCCCGGTGGCGCGCATAGCGCCTGCAAAATGATAACGGCTGCGCAGCAATTCGCCCTTGGAGAACGAGCGGCCGTCATTGAACGCCGGAAACGCCAGCGCCACCAGCGACAGCTGATCGAGCAGGCCTGCGATCTTTTCGAGCTGATCGCCGGGCTGCAGCAGCACACCGATGCGCTCCTTCGCCGACCGCCGCACCTCCGGATCGAGGCCGAGAAACGCTTGCAACGGCAGGATGAAACGGCCATTGCCGACCAGCGCCTCGGCACTTTCGGCATGAACCCACTCGTCCTCGCGGAACCCATCCGGTGTCCACAGCCGCATGGCGTTTTCGGCTATCAAATCGCTCATCAAGAAAATTCCCAAGTCCAAAGATTCTAAAGTGCACCTCAGGGTGCGTTGAGATTCAGGTCAGGCCGAGCCGGAACCGAAGGCGGGCGCGAAGCGACCAAACTGCGTGGCTTCCGAGAACCGGAGCGGAGCGTACTTTGGGTACGTGAGCGCCGGAAGCGCAGGAAGCCGCCGTTTGCAGGCCGGCTGAATATCAACATATCCTAAAGCGAGGCGTCGGTCAGCGACCTTTCCAGCCCCGACAAGTGGATGCCGCATTCGGTCTTGGCGTGCCCGGCCCAGCGGCCGCTGCGCGCATCGTCGCCCGGTTGCACCGGCTGCGTGCATGGGAAACAGCCGATCGACAGATAGCCATAGGCGACCAGCGGGTTCTCACGCAGCGCATGCGCGCGCATGTAGCCGGCCTGGTCCGATGTCGTCCAGTGCGCCAGCGGATTGATGCGGATGCGCGAGCCGACCGCCTCGAACACCGGCAGCGCTGCCCGGGTCGCCGCCTGGAAGCGCTTGCGGCCGGTGAACCAGGCGCGGAACGGCTCGACGCCGCGCGCCAGCGGCTCGACCTTGCGGACGTCGCAGCAGGCGTCGGTGTCGGTCTCGTTCAGATTGCCGGTCGGGTCGATCCTTGCCAGCGCCGCATCGTCGGGCCTGATCACCCGGATATCGCTCAGCCCGAAATCGGCGGCCAGCGCGTCACGATAGCCGAGCGTCTCCTCGAAATGCTTGCCGGTGTCGAGAAAGATCACCGGCAGCGTCCGGTCGATCTCGGCGATCATGTGCAGCAGCACCGCCGAATCCGCGCCGAAGGACGAGACGGCGGCGATTTCGCCGTGAAAGAACTCCCGGGTCGACCGCTCGATGATCTCCAGCGGCTTCAGATGGCCGTAGAGCGCGTCGAGACCCGCTGCTTGGGCGGCGATGCCGGCCTCGACGTCGACGATACGGTCAAGCGGCCTTGGCTTCGCCAGCATAGAGCGCCTCCTTGAACGGCGCGGGACCGACTCGGCGGTAGGCGTCGATGAATCTTTCGTTTCTGTCCAGCCGAAGCCCGAGATAGGTCTCGACGATCTGCTCGATGGCATCGGTGATCTCTTCCGAACTGAAGCCGCGGCCGATGATCTCGCCGACCGAGGTGTTCTCGTCGGCCGAGCCGCCGAGCGTCACCTGGTAGAGCTCGGCGCCTTTCTTCTCGACCCCGAGGATGCCGATATGGCCGACATGGTGATGGCCGCAGGCATTGATGCAGCCGGAAATCTTCAGCTTCAATTCGCCGATGTCGCGCTGGCGCTCCAGCGAAGCAAAGCGCCGCGAGATTTCCTGCGCCACGGGAATGGAACGCGCCGTTGCCAGCGCGCAATAGTCGAGGCCGGGGCAGGAGATGATGTCGCTGATCAGGTTGGAATTGGCCGTCGCCAGCCCGATATCGACAAGCGCGTCATAGACCGCCTTGAGGTCGGCACGCGCCACATGCGGCAGGATCAGGTTCTGCTCGTGGCTGACGCGCAACTCGTCGAATGAATATTTTTCGGCAATGTCGGCGACCGCTTCCATCTGGCTGTCGGAGGCATCGCCGGGCGTCTCGCCGATGCCCTTGAGCGAGATGGTCACCGCCGCGTAGTCGGGATGGCGATGGGTGACCACATTCTGGTCCAGCCATTCGGAAAAGCTCTTGGAGTCGAGGCGGGCAAGCTTGACCGCCTCATCGCCTTCCGGCCGGTCGACAAGCGCCGGCGGCGCGAAATAGGCGTCGATGGCGCGGATGTCTTCTTCCGGCAGCCTCAGCTCGGCGTCCTTCAACTCCTGCCATTCGGCCTCGACCTGGCGGGTGATCTCCTCGACGCCGGTCTCATGGACCAGGATCTTGATGCGCGCCTTGAACTTGTTGTCGCGACGGCCGTAGAGGTTGTAAACGCGCAGGATCGCCGTGCAATAGGACAACAGATCCGCTTCGGGCAGGAAATCGCGGATCTTCTTGGCGACCATCGGCGTGCGGCCCTGGCCGCCGCCGACATAGACGGCGAAACCGAGCTCGCCAGCGGCGTTCTTCTTCAGATGCAGGCCGATGTCGTGCGTCTGGATGGCGGCGCGGTCGCGCTCGGCGCCGGTCACCGCGATCTTGAATTTTCGCGGCAGGAACGAGAACTCCGGATGCACCGAGGACCATTGCCGCAGGATTTCGGCATAGGGGCGCGGATCGGCAACCTCGTCGGCGGCGGCGCCGGCGAAGTGGTCGGCAGTGACGTTGCGGATGCAGTTGCCGCTGGTCTGGATGGCGTGCATCTCGACGCTTGCCAGATCGGCCAGGATCGCCGGGATGTCCGACAGCGCCGGCCAGTTGAACTGGATATTCTGGCGCGTCGTGAAATGGCCGTAACCCTTGTCGTATTTGCGGGCGATGTGGCCAAGCATGCGCAGCTGCTTGCTGTTCAGCGTGCCGTAGGGCACCGCGATGCGCAGCATATAGGCATGCAGTTGCAGATAGACGCCGTTCATCAGCCGCAGCGGCCGGAACTGGTCCTCGGTGATCTCGCCGGCAAGCCGCCGCGCGACCTGGTCGCTGAACTCGGCGACGCGGGCCTTGACGAAATCGTGGTCGAACTCATCGTAACGGTACATATTCAGGTCTTTCCGAGCGCGTCCGCCCGTTTCATCAGTGTGTGGTCGTTTACGCCGCGCGGGCTTGCGGACGGGCCTGCTTGCCCAGGTCGTTGCGGGTGGTCGGGCCGGCGGCACGGATCTTTTCACGCAGCCGGACCGCTTCGACCGTGCCGTTGGCCACGGTCACGTCGATCAGGTTGACGTCGACCACTTCGTTGTTGGCGGAGGCCTTGGCGCCGATCGCCTCCAGCCGGTCCTCGGCCGCCTTGTCATGGGCGATGTCGGCATGGTCGATGGTCTCGGCCCAGCCGCCATTGGCGTACCAGACGGCTATGCCGTCGGCGAGGCGGTTCGCGGTCAGGACCTTCATTGGTTCACTCCTTGCGCGGCAGCACGGGCCACGCTTTCCTGCCTGTGTGCCGCCAGCGGCTCGGACCGTTCGAAGTTGGCGCCGGCGACCGCGTCGCCGATGATGGTCATCACCGGGCCGCTGAGGTCGGCACGCGCCTCCAGCGACGGCAGGTCGGCGAGCGTGCCGTGGAAACGGCGGCGGTTGGCAAGGCTGGCATTCTCGACCACGGCGACGGCCGTATCCGGCGACAGGCCGGCTTCGATCAGCCGGCCGGCGACCTCGGCGGCGACCGAGCGCCCCATATAGACGGCGACCGTCGCGCCGGAAATAGCGAGCTTTGCCCAATCTGGCAGCGAATTTCCCTTGAGGTCATGGCCGGTGGTGAACACCATCGACGACGACACGCCGCGCAGCGTCAGCGGCAGTTCGAAATCGGCGGCGGCGGCGAAGGCTGCGGTGACGCCCGGAACCACTTCGTAGGCGACGCCGGCATCGCGAAGTGCCGCCATCTCCTCGCCGGCCCGGCCGAACACCAGCGGGTCGCCGGACTTCAGCCGCACGACGCGCTTGCCGGCGTGGCCAAGCTCGACCAGCAGCGCATTGATCTCGGCCTGGCTCTTGGAATGGCAGCCCTTGCGCTTGCCGACCGGCAGGCGCTCGGCATCGCGGCGGCCCATGGCGACGATCGCCTCCGGCACCAGCGCGTCATGGACGATCACGTCGGCTTCCATCAGCAGGCGATGGGCGCGCAGCGTCAAAAGGTCCTCGGCGCCTGGACCGGCGCCTACAAGCGCGATATGGCCCGATGCCGGTTCTTTCGAAAGCAGCAGGCCGACGGCCGCATCATGCGCCTGCGAAAGCTCGCCGGCCTCGACAGCGCGGGCCGGCGCGCCGCCAAAGAAATCGCTCCAGAAGCGGCGGCGGGCATTGCCCTTCGGCAGCAGTCTTTCGGCGATGTCGCGAAACGATGCGGCGAGCGCTGCGAGCGGACCGAGCGAGGGCGACAGCATGCGGTCGATGCGGCTGCGCAGCATCTGCGCCAGCACCGGGCCGGCACCTTCCGTGCCGATGGCAATGGCGACCGGCGCGCGGTTGACCAGTGCCGGCGTGAAGAAATCGCATAGCTCCGGCCGGTCGACGGCATTGACCGGAATGCCCAGCCGGCGCGCATCCCCGGCAACGCGGCGATCGAGCGCCTCGTCGCCGCTGGCGGCAAACACCATCACCGCACCATTGAGATGTGCTGCATCATAGGCGTCGGCGATGTGGGCGGCCCCCGTCTCGGCGATAAAGGCCAGCAGCTCCGGGCTTGTTTCATCGCTGACGATGCGCAGCACAGCGCTCGACTGCGCGAGCAGCCGCGCCTTGGCCAGCGCCTCCTCGCCGCCGCCGACGATGGCTACGGCTTCGCCCTCGACCCGCATGAAGACGGGAAAGGCATTGAGCTTGGGCGTGGCTTGCGGCATGACGAGCGGAATCCTGGAACCGTTTGCCAGTTCTACGCGGGGGCGCGAAAAACCAGAAGGCACCCACTCGCGCATCGCTTCGTAGCAGGCAATCTCTTTTCTGCAAGCATGAAGGCCAAGAGAAAAATATTCCACATTCGAATGCGGAGCGGATTGAAGCTGCTGTTGCGGCCGTTGGTCCGTTGCCTTTCTAGCGGCTGGCAGAGCCGACCACAAAACAGATTTTTCTAAATTCTATCAATTTAGTAGATTAAGCCGCCGGATGCTGACCGAGCCATCAAAGGCAGCCCGGCGCTCTCGCCGGCCCTTGTCGGAATACCGGGTCCGAGTGCCGGAACATTCCCGCCTCGGCACGCGTTTGCTCTATGGACCCAGGCCCGGTCACACCCCTGCGGCAAAGGCTTGGCGATGGGTTCGAAAAATCAAAAAAGGAGCGCCCCATGAGCAACGTCAGACTGAAACGCGGACTGTGGATCGTGGTGGCAGATGGCGAAAAGGCGTTGTTCCTCGAGAACCGTGGAGACGTCCAATATCCCGACCTTCAGGTCGTGCACGAGATGGAGCAGGAAAATCCGGCAACCCGAGAACAAGGCACGGACCGCCCCGGCCGCTACAGCGACGGCCCTTCCGTCCACCGCAGTGCGGTCGAGGACACCGACTGGCACCGTCTCGGCAAGGAGCGTTTTGCCGAAGAGATTGCCGACAGGCTCTACAAGCTCGCGCACCGCGGCAGCTTCAAGGAGATCGTGCTGATCGCGCCGCCGCCGGTGCTGGGCGACATGCGCAGGAAGCTGCACAAGGAGGTCACCGACAAGATAACGGCAGAAATTCCAAAGACGCTGACCAACCACAGCATACCCGATATCGAGAGCCTGCTGCAGGCGACCTGATCGGCATCGGCGGCGTGCAACTTTCGTTTCCGTAGCAAGCGCCTGCTTGGAGCAGGCCGCGCCGGGTGGCAACGCTTGCCGGCTCTCCGTCTTTTGCTGCTTTGTCATCGATTTCATGAGGAATGCGGGGTTGTCTCGCGACTATCGCAGCCTCCATACTGCCACGGCGGCGGCTTTTGGACGGCGCATGTCCGACATCGCGATTCCTGAAGGCGCTCCATAGACAATGCCGCATGACACGCCCCTTATCGCCACCATCGTCGCCGGTCTGGGGCTGGCTTTCGTCTTCGGCGCACTTGCCAACCGTTTTCGCGTGCCGCCGCTGGTAGGCTATCTCATCGCCGGCGTTCTGGTTGGACCGAACACGCCGGGTTTCGTCGCCGATGCCGGCCTCGCCAATGAACTTGCCGAGATCGGCGTCATCCTGCTGATGTTCGGCGTCGGCCTGCATTTCTCGCTGAAGGACCTGTTGTCGGTCCGCGCCATCGCCGTGCCCGGCGCCATTGTGCAGATCGGCTTCGCGACAGCCCTCGGCGCCGGCCTTGCCTGGATGCTCGGCTGGTCGATCGGTGCGGGACTGGTCTTTGGCCTGGCGCTTTCCGTGGCCTCGACCGTGGTGCTGTTGCGCGCCCTGCAGGAGCGGCGGCTGATCGAGACCGAGCGCGGCCGCATCGCCGTCGGGTGGCTGATCGTCGAGGATCTGGCGATGGTGCTGGCGCTGGTGCTTTTGCCGGCGTTGGCCGGCGTGCTCGGCGGCCAAGAGCAGGTGGAGGTGCACTCCAGCGGTCTGCTGTCGCTGCCAGCGAGCTACGGCGTCTGGGGCGTCGTCGCCGTCACACTGGCCAAGGTCGCGGCCTTTGTCGTGGTCATGCTGGTGGTCGGCCGCCGGCTTATCCCCTGGATCCTGCACTACGTCGCCCATACCGGATCGCGCGAACTGTTCCGGTTGGCGGTGCTTGCGATTGCGCTTGGCGTCGCCTTCGGCGCGGCCAAGCTGTTCGGCGTGTCGCTGGCTCTCGGCGCTTTCTTCGCCGGCATGATCATGAGCGAATCCGAGCTCAGCCACCGGGCGGCCGAGGAATCGCTGCCGCTGCGCGACGCCTTTTCCGTGCTGTTCTTCGTTTCGGTCGGCATGCTGTTCGACCCGTTCAGCGTGATCAGCAATGGCTGGCCGATCCTGGCGACGCTGGCCATCATCGTTGTCGGCAAGTCGCTGGCAGCCTTCGTCATTGTCGTCGTCTTCCGCTATCCGGTCGCAACCGCATTGATGATTTCGGCAAGCCTAGCTCAGATCGGCGAATTCTCGTTCATCCTGGCTGAACTCGGCGTCGGGCTGAAACTGCTGCCCGAACAAGGCCGCGACCTCATCCTCGCCGGCGCCATCCTGTCGATCGTCCTCAATCCGCTAATGTTTCTTGCCGTCGACCGGATGAAACCCTGGCTGGAAGCACGCGCCGGCAGGACGGCGCCGTCCGGCGAAGCAAGGCCGATCGGCCCGGCGACCGAGCCCGGCCAGGTGGCCTCGGTCGCGGCGCCTGCTAACGAGGATGGCCCGCCGCCCAGGACCAGGCTGACCGGCCACACCATCCTGATCGGCTACGGCCGCGTCGGCAGTCTCGTCGGCACGGCGCTGAAGCAGGCCGCCCTGCCCTTCCTCGTCATCGAGGATGCCGACAAGACGTTGGCGAAGCTCAAGGCCGAAGGCGTCGAAACCGTGACCGGCAACGCGGCGAGTGGCGACGTGTTCGCCGCATCCAATCCCGAGGGCGCAAAGCGGCTGATCCTGGCCATTCCCAACGCCTTCGAGGCCGGGCAGGTCGTGCTGCGCGCCCGCGCCGCCAATCCGACAATCGAAATCATCGCCCGCGCCCATTCCGATGCCGAGGTCGAGCACCTCAAAAACCTTGGTGCCGACACCGTCATCATGGGCGAACGCGAGATCGCCCGCGGCATCGTCGAGGAGGTTTTGGCAGCGCCGAAAGCGGCCCCGGCAGCCTAAGCCTGCGCTGCCCGCCAGCGTTGCGGTCAAGCCCCTTCTCCCCGTTCTTCACGGGGAGAAGGTCCCGACAGGGGGATGAGGGGCAGCGCCGACGATTGATAAAACTCAGCCGCTCAAACGTGTTGGCCGCCATTGATGTGTATTTCCGAGCCGGTCACGTAGGACGCCTGCTGCGAGCACAGGAAGAAGATGATGTCGGCGACTTCTGCCGTGGTGCCCAATCTTCTCAGCGGGATGGTCTCGACGATTTTTTCCGTGCCCGGCGACAGGATCGCGGTGTCGATCTCGCCCGGCGCAATGGCGTTGACGCGAATGCCGTGCGGGCCGAAATCATGCGCCATCTCGCGCGTCAGCGAGCCGAGTGCCGCCTTCGACGTCGCATAGGCGGTGCCGGCGAAAGGATGCACGCGGGTGCCGGCGATCGAGGTGACGTTGACGATCGAGCCCTTGGCCGACGCCAGTTCCTTGAACAGTCCGCGCGCCAGCATGATCGGCGCGAAGAAATTCACCTGGAAGACATCGCGCCAGACATGCATCGGCGTGTCGATAGAGTTCATGCGGCTGTTGCCGTCGTTGAGCTTCGGCGAGATGCCGGCATTGTTGACCAGCGCATGCAGCTGCCCGCCATGCGCCTCCAGCCGGTGGCGGATCTCGGAGATGGCGATGCCGACATCCTCCTGGTCGGCGAGGTCGACCTTGATATGGTCTTCCGGGCCGGCCGGCCACGGGCAGTCCTCGGCAAAGGCCTGGCGCGAGCAGGTGATGACGCGCCAGCCTTCGCGTGAAAAGCGCTTGACCGTGGCATGGCCGATGCCACGGCTGGCGCCGGTCAGCACAATGGTCTTTCTGGTGTCGGTCTCTGCCATTCGCGGTCTCCAAACGGGAGATGTAGCGGAACGCGGCAGCGGTGGCGAGGGGGCCTGTTGTTCAGCCGCCTGTCAGGATGTCCAGGATCGACGTCTGCCGCTTCTTGACCGGGCCGCCGACATTGCCGGGCGGCACCGGGTGCTTGATCGATCCGGTGGCGCTGTCGACCCCCGGCATGGCCAAGTCGCCGGCATCGACCGTCTCGGCGGGACGCACGGGACGCGAAGCCGGCTGGGTAGCTGCTGCAGGCGGCGCCGATTGGCCAACGGAAGCGACCGGCGCCGGCGGCGCCGTATCGGACGGTATGTCGTCCGGGACGATGGTGTCGGGCGGCGTCGATTTCCAGGTTCCAGGCAGCGGCCGCACCGGCACGCCCTCATGTGCGGCGACCATGAACTCGTGCCAGGCCTGCGCCGGCAGTGCGCCGCCGGTGACCTTCTTCATCGCGCTGCCGTCATCGTTGCCGAACCAGACGCCGGTGGTCAGATTGGCGGTATAGCCGATGAACCAGGCGTCGCGCGAGTTCTGGCTGGTGCCGGTCTTGCCGGCCGCCGGCCAGGCGAACGCCGCCTTCCTGGCCGTGCCGATCTCGACCGTGCCGGTCATCATCGAGTTCATCATGCCGACGACATCGGGCTTGACGACGCGCGGCGCGCCGCCGCCATTGTTCTCGTAGAGCACCTTGCCGTCGCTCGTCGTGACGCGGCGGATGAAATGGATGTCCGGCTTGTAACCGCCATTGGCGAAGGGAACATAGGCCGAGGTCAGTTCCAGCGGCGTCACTTCCGAGGTGCCGAGCGCGATCGAAGTGTTGGCCGTCAGCTCGGACTGGATGCCCATGCGGTGCGCCGCCTCGACCACCGCATTCGGCCCGACTTCCATGGTCAGCTGCGCGGCCACCGAATTCAGCGATTTTGCCAACGCCGTCGCCAGCGTCACCTTGCCGAAATATTTGCCGCCGTAATTGTCGGGCGTCCAGTTGCCGATCTTGATCGGCGCGTCGTTGCGCACGCTGTCGGGCGTGCGGCCGGATTCCAGCGCCGCCATGTAGACGAACGGCTTGAACGCCGAGCCCGGCTGCCGGCGCGCTTCCGAGGCGCGGTCGAACTGGCTGGTCGAATAGTCGTAACCGCCGACCATCGCGCGCACCGCGCCGGAATTGTCGATCGACACCAGCGCGCCCTGGCTGACATTGAGTTTTTTGCCGCTCTGGTCGATCAGCCGGCGGATCGATTGCTCGGCGAGTTTCTGCAGCGTCAGATCGACGGTCGTGTCGACGACGATATCGCGGCGCACGTCGCCGATCAGGTCGGGCAGTTCTTCCATGATCGTATCGGCGACGTAGTTTTCCGAGCCGGTCCAGTAGGACGGCGCGCGCGTCGCCGGCGCGCTCATCGCCGTGGTCATCTCCTTGGCGCTGATCTTGCCCTCGTCGCGCATCGCGGCGAGCACCAGTTGCGAACGCTGTTCGGCGGCCTTCGGGTCGCGCGCCGGCGACAGCCGCGACGGCGCCTTGAGCAGGCCGGCGAGGAGTGCGGCCTCCGACAGCGTGACGTCGCGCGCGCTCTTGCCGAAATAGCGGCGCGAGGCCGCTTCGACACCATAGGCGCCAGAGCCGAAATAAACCCGATTGAGGTACATTTCGAGGATCTGGTCCTTCGTATGCTTGTGCTCCAGCCACAGCGCCAGCAGCACTTCCTGCACCTTGCGTTCCAGCGTGCGGTCCGGTGTCAGGAACAGGTTCTTGGCCAGTTGCTGGGTCAGCGTCGAGCCGCCCTGCGAAAAATGCCCGCCCAGCACATTGGTCACCATGGCCCGGGAAAGGCCGATCGGATCGATGCCGAAATGCGAATAGAAGCGGCGGTCTTCGATGGCGATGACGGCCTCGGGAATATAGGGCGACATTTCGTGCAGGCCGACGGCCTCGCCGCCGCTCATGCCGCGATTGCCAAGCAGCTGGCCGTCGACCGAGACGATCTTGATGTTGGGGGCGCGATCGGGAATGGCCCAGGTGGTGGCCGCCGGCATTTTCGCGCCGTAATAGACGACGATGCCGGCAGTGGCGATACCGCCCCAGATGGCCAGCACGAAGCACCAGTAGAACAGCCGAGCAAGCACGCCGAACACGCCGCGCCGGCTTTTGCCGCGCCCGCCGCGCGGCGGCTTGGCCTTGGACGATTTGCGCTTTGCAGCGGCTTTTCGGTGGCTCGGCACGACGCGGTCCTCCTCGCTTACCGAAAAACCGGCCGAGGATCTCGCCCCCGGCGATGCCTCGAAGCTGGGTTCGATGCGGCTGTCTTTCCGGTTCGCCATGCGCTGTGCTGTCTTCCCCATGCCTATGGCGTTGGGGTTGAAGACTAGATACGGCGGTTTAAAGGCGGGTTAAGTCGGGAAAAATCGAAATAAACTGTATTCAGTCGCTTGCCGAACGGCTGCGGCCCGCGACAGCGCCAAAGCCGGAAATGAAAAACCCGCCTCGGCGGGCGGGTCCTTGGAGCCAATGAGCACCACACCGAAATTAGTAGCATAGCTGCCGGCACAAAGCAAGAACAAAATGCGCGTTGCCTCAGAATAATCACTTCAGTTCGGCGGTTGCGACAACCCTCAGTCGTCGGCTTCCGCATCGTCGGAGGCCGGCCGCCAGCTGATCGGCTCGATCTTCCTTTGCGTATGGCCGTCCGTATAGGCCCACCAGCCAGCGTCGCTTTCGTCCCAGTCGCCGCCTGCCGCCTTCAGCCGGTCGAGCGAACGGTATTGCGCGATGCTCTCGTTCATCACGCCGTCGCTGTCCTGCCAGTAGACGGTGACCTTGGAGCCGTCCTTCGGTGCCGTTTCGATTGATTTTCGGGCAGCCATTTTCATTTCTCCCGGTGAAGCGAACGGAACGCCGGGACAAGCGTCTGGTTCCTGGCCGATGGCCTTTAGGAGAATTCGCTCCGGCGAGACATATGGCGTGGTTTTCGAGAACCGGAGCGCAGCGGACATTTGGGTCCGTGAGCACCGGAAGCGGAGAAAACTGTGCCAGATGGCCGCCGGAGTAGAATTATCATGAAGGCCATTAGCTGTGGGCGAAGATATCCTCCTCATCCCAGCCCATCAGGTCGAGTTTCGCACGCGTCGGCAGGAAGCGGAAGCAGGCATCGGCTTCCCTGGTCCGGTTGTCGCGCGCCAGCCGCGCGCTCAGCACGTCGCGCAGCCGGTGCAGGTAGAGCACGTCGGAGGCGGCATATTCGAGCTGCTCGGGCGACAGTATCTCGGCCGCCCAGTCCGACGATTGCTGCGCCTTCGACAGGCCGACCCCGAGAAGCTCGAAGCAGATGTCCTTGAGCCCGTGCCGGTCGGTGTAGGTTCGCGTCAGCCGCGACGCGATCTTGGTGCAGAACACCGGCTCCGGCATGACGCCGAAGGCATTGTAGAGCACGGCAAGGTCGAAGCGGCCGTAATGGAACAGCTTGGTGATGCTGCGGTTCTTGAGCAGGCTGACGAGGTTCGGCGCCTTCTTCTGGCCGGGCGCGATCTGGATGACGTCGGCCGAGCCGTCGCCCGGCGAGATCTGCACGACGCAGAGCCGGTCGCGATGCGGGTTCAGCCCCAGCGTCTCGGTGTCGATGGCGACCGCCCCGACATCGTAATGCAGCAGGCCGGGCAGATCGTTTTTGTGGAAACGTATGTCGCTCATCGTCTTCTCCGGTCGCGGCCCCGTGCAGCGATGCGCGACAGACCTTGCCCGTCCTTGCCGCGATCCGGCGAAAAATCAACATAAACTTGAGTCTGGCGCAATTTCAGCGTGTCAGCGCCTCGAGAATGCGCGCCCAGGAGCGCTGGCCCTTGTGGAAGGAGCTCATCTCGTACTTCTCGTTCGGCGAGTGGATGCGGTCGTCGTCGAGGCCGAAACCGACCAGCAGCGATTCCATGCCGAGATAGGTCTGGAAATCGCCGACCACCGGGATCGAGCCGCCGCTGCCGGTCACCACCGCCGGCTTCGGCCATTCGTCGGACAGCGCCTGCTTGGCCTTGGCGAGGAAGGGCGAGTCGTAGGACAGCTGGATCGCCGGCGAGCCGCCATGCGGATGAAATTCGACCGAGCAGTCCGCTGGCACGCGCTCTCTGACGAATGCCTGGAAGGCGGCGCGGATTTTTTCCGGATCCTGTTTGTGGACGAGGCGGAAGGAGACTTTCGCCGAGGCTTGCGCGGCGATCACCGTCTTGAAGCCCTTGCCGGTATAGCCGCCGATAATGCCGTTGAACTCGGCCGTCGGTCGCGCCCAGGTCAGCTCGAGCACCGAGCGGCCCTTTTCGCCGGACGGAATCGACAGGCCGATCGGGCCGAGGAAGGTCTCGGCGGTCTCGCCGAGCGACAGCCACGACTGCAATATCTGCGACGGCGTTTCCTCGACGCCGTCATAAAAACCCGGGATGGTGACGTGACCATCGGCATCGTGGATGTCGGCCAGGATCTTTGCCAGGATGCGGATCGGATTGGCGGCCGCACCGCCATAGAGCCCGGAATGCAGGTCGCGGTCGGCGGCAGTCACCGTGATCTCCTCGCCGACCAGCCCGCGCAGCGAGACGCAGATCGACGGCGTATCGCGGTCCCACATGCCGGTGTCGCAGACCAGCGCGAAATCGGCCTTGAGCTCATCCGCATTCGCCTCGAGAAACGGCTTCAGCGACGGCGATCCGGACTCCTCCTCGCCCTCGAACAGGATTGTGATTCGGCACGGCAATCCGCCATGCACCTGCTTCCACGCGCGGCAGGCCTCGACGAAGGTCATCAGCTGGCCCTTGTCGTCGGCCGCGCCGCGGCCGGTGATCACCTTGTGGCCGGGCTCGATCTCCTTGACCGCCGGCGCGAACGGGTCGCTTTCCCACAGCTCGATCGGATCGACCGGCTGGACGTCGTAATGGCCGTAAAACAGCAGATGCGGCGCGCCCGCCGGCCCGTCGTGATGCGCGACCACCATCGGATGCCCCGGCGTGTCGCGCACGCTGGCGTCGAAGCCGATCAGCTTGAGCTCGGCGACCAGCCATTCGGCTGCCTTGCGGCAGTCGGCGGCGTAGTCCGGATCGGTGGAGATCGACTTGATGCCGAGCAGGCCGAACAGCCGTTCGAGGCTCTGGTCGAAATTCTTGTCGAGGCGGTCGAGAACAGGGGAAACTGCGGACATCTGGCGGGGCTTTCGATTCTGGCGGCGAATCTAGAGCCCATACGGCGAAACGGAAAGCCCGCGACCGTTGGGCCACAGCTTCCTGTCCAAAGGCAAAAAAATGCCGCCGTGGTGGAGGGGAACCACGGCGGCCTTTACTCGAAACGATGCGGCAGCCCGGAGAGGGGGGATAGGCTGCCGCAAGTGTCCGGGATAGGCGGGGGACGGGCCTTGCTCCGGACTTCGGCGAAAACTGCCGATGGCGTTTATCTGTGTCTGCGAACGTGGCGATTCAAGGGCACAAAAATTACACTTTTGTAACATAGGCGTGAGCGAACAAAGCTCCGGCCAAGCCGGCAGGGCCGGCCAAGCTCGCACGCCATTTTGTCAGGGTGTTGCCGGAACCCTTGGCGCAAGCCGCCTTTGGCATGGACCGCGGCGCTGCGCCGCGCTATTCCCTCGTGCCATGAAAAAAGGCGATCATCTCTTCCTTGTCGACGGCTCCGGCTACATCTTCCGTGCCTATCACGCGCTGCCGCCGCTGTCCCGCAAGTCCGACGGGCTGCCAACCAGTGCCGTGCTCGGCTTCTGCAACATGGTCTGGAAGCTGACGCAGGACGCCCGCAACACCGATGTCGGCATCGTGCCGACGCATTTCGCCGTGATTTTCGACTATTCGTCGAAGACCTTCCGCAACGACCTCTACCCCGAATACAAGGCCAACCGCTCGGCGCCGCCGGAAGATTTGATCCCGCAATTCGGCCTGATCCGCCAGGCGACCAGGGCCTTCAACCTGCCATGCCTTGAGACGGAAGGCTACGAGGCCGACGATTTGATCGCCACCTATTGCCGGCTTGCCTGCGAAGCCGGCGCCGACACCACCATCATCTCTTCCGACAAGGACCTGATGCAACTGGTCGGCCCAACGGTTGCCATGTACGACCCGATGAAGGACCGCCAGATCGGCGTTCCCGAGGTGATCGAGAAATGGGGCGTGCCGCCACAGAAAATGATCGACCTGCAGGCGCTGACCGGCGATTCGGTCGACAATGTGCCGGGCGTGCCCGGCATCGGGCCGAAGACGGCAGCGCAATTGCTCGAACAGTTCGGCGACCTCGACACGCTGCTCGCCCGCGCCGGCGAGATCAAGCAGGACAAGCGGCGCGAATCGATCATCGCCAATGCCGACAAGGCACGCATTTCGCGTGACCTGGTGAGGCTGAAGAACGACGTGCCGGTGACCGAAGGGCTTGACGAATTCGTATTGCATGCGCCGGACGGCCCCAGGCTGATCGGCTTCCTCAAGACCATGGAATTCTCGACGCTGACCCGCCGCGTGGCCGAAGCGACCGGAACCGACGCCGGCGACGTTCCAGCCACCCCCGTCACCATAGAGCGTGCCGATACCGCGCATGGCCCCGATATGGGTTTTGGCGTGCCCGCGGCCGCCGAGAGCGCACCGCCGTCGGACGAAGCGGCACTCGAAGCTCCGGCCGCAGCCAAGCAAGGCGACACCCCATCCCTGCTTTCGGCGCTTCGCCTGGAGGCTGCCACCGCCCGCAAGATCGACACCGGCGCCTACGCCTGCATCCGCGACGCCGCGACGCTGAAGGCCTGGATCGCCGAGGCGATGGAGAGAGGCATTGTCGCCTTCGACGTTAAGACGTCCTCGCCCGATCCGATGCGGGCAGAACTGATCGGCCTTGCCATGGCCGTCGCGCCTGGCCACGCCGCCTACGTGCCGCTTGCCCACAAAAACGGCAATGGCGACCTGCTCGGCGGCGGCGCGGTCGAAAACCAGGTCCCGGTCCGCGACGCGCTGGCGTTGCTCAAGCCGCTGCTCGAGGACAAATCCGTCCTCAAGATCGTGCACGACATGAAATACCGCCTTGTCGTCATGAGCCGTCACGGCATCGAGGTCGGCCCCTATGACGACACCATGCTGATCTCCTACGTGCTCGAGGCCGGCACCCACGGTGGCCATGGCCTGGAGGCGCTGGCCGATAAATGGCTCGGCCACGCGACCATTCCGCTGAAGGAACTGGCCGGTTCGGGAAGAAGCTTCGTCGGCCTCGATCAGGCCGACCTCGGCAAGGCGACGGCTTACGGCGCCGAGCACGCCGACGTCGCGCTCAGGCTCTGGCAGGTGCTGAAGCCACGGCTTGCCGCCAAGGGCCTGGTCTCGGTCTATGAACGGCTGGAACGGCCGCTGGTGCCGGTATTGGCGCGGATGGAACAGCGCGGCATCTCCGTCGACCGGCAGATCCTGTCGCGGCTCTCCGGCGAACTGGCACAGGGTGCCGCACGGCTTGAGGACGAAATCTACCAGCTGGTCGGCGAACGCATCAACATCGGCTCGCCAAAACAGCTCGGCGACATCCTGTTCGGCAGGATGGGTCTGCCCGGCGGTTCAAAAACCAAGACCGGCCAGTGGTCGACCTCGGCGCAGCTTCTCGAAGACCTCGCCGCCGAAGGCCACGAATTGCCGCGCAAGATCGTCGACTGGCGCCAGCTGACCAAGCTGAAATCGACCTATACCGATGCGCTGCCCGGCTTCATCCATCCCGACACCAAGCGCGTCCACACCTCCTACGCGCTTGCCGCGACGACGACCGGGCGGCTGTCGTCCTCGGATCCCAATCTGCAGAACATTCCGGTGCGCACCGTCGAGGGTCGAAAGATCAGGACGGCCTTCATCGCGGACAAGGGCAACAAGCTGGTTTCCGCCGACTACAGCCAGATCGAATTGCGCGTGCTCGCCCACGTCGCCGAAATCCCGCAGCTCAAGCAGGCCTTCGCCGACGGCGCCGACATCCATGCCATCACCGCGTCTGAAATGTTCAACGTGCCGGTCGAGGGCATGCCTTCGGAAGTGCGCCGCCGTGCCAAGGCGATCAATTTCGGCATCATCTACGGCATTTCGGCCTTTGGCCTCGCCAACCAGCTGTCGATCGCGCGCGAGGAAGCCGGCGACTACATCAAGAAATATTTCGAGCGCTTTCCCGGCATCCGCGACTATATCGATGCGACCAAGGCCTATGCCCGCGAGCACGGCTTCGTCGAGACCATTTTCGGCCGCCGCATCCACTATCCGGAAATCAGATCGTCAAATCCTTCGGTCCGGGCGTTCAACGAGCGCGCCTCGATCAACGCACGCCTGCAGGGCACCGCCGCCGACATCATCCGCCGCGCCATGATCCGTATGGACGAGGCGCTGGAAAAAGCCAGGCTTTCCGCCCGCATGCTGCTGCAGGTGCATGACGAACTGGTCTTCGAGACGGTCGAAGCCGAGGTCGAGGCGACGATCCCGGTCGTCTGCCACGTCATGGAGAACGCCGCCATGCCGGCGGTGTCGATGTCGGTGCCGCTGCACGTCGACGCCCGCGCCGCCAACAACTGGGAAGAGGCGCATTAAGGCGGGCCACAGAGCCATGTTCGGTTCAAGGTTCACGAGCAGCAGCGGTATGCTATAGTGCCCGTATGATCACCAAGGCACTTGAGAATCTGGTAAGGCATGCGGAAGCTTGGCCTCGCGAAGACCAGGAGGAGCTTGCTGATTACGCCCGCGTCATCGAGGCGCGGCGGACTGGCGTGTATGCGATGTCGGAATCAGAGCGCAGCGCGGTCACAGCGGGCCTAGCAGAGGCCGATCACGGCACTTTCGTAGATGAGGATACCGTTCGCGCGGCCGACACCCGCCGCAGGCTATGAAGGTCCGATTTACGCGGCAAGCCTTTGCCGAACGCGAGGCGATTTTCAACTACCTCGAAGAGCGGGCGCCTCAGGGCGCCCTTTCAGTCATTTCTCGGATCCACGCTGGGATTTCGCGACTTGCCGAATTTCCCGAAAGCGGTCACGCGACCGACATCCCTGGCGTTCGCGTCCTCTTCATAGGCCGCTACCCTTATAAGGTCTTCTATCGTGCCCGTGCCGACGCAATTGAGATCCTGCACATCCGGCATACCTCAAGGAGACCCTTTCCCTACTGAGCCGATCCGGGAACACCCGGCGAGGGCTCGGAAAACCTTGCTCCGCCTTCGCCGCGTTGCTCCGGCCTCAAGCCGCCTCGGCCAAACACTTCGCACATGTCCCACGAAACTCGATCACCGCCTTCTTGGCGGCGAAGCCGGTCGAGCGCACCCATTCGTCGAGCCGGTGGCCGACATCATGGTCGGAGAACTCGGTCACCTGGCCGCAGGTGTCGCAGATGGCAAACGCCGTCATCGAATGGCTGTGGTCGTGCGGCTCGGCACAGGCGACGAAGGAATTGAGGCTTTCGAGCCTGTGCACGAAGCCGGATTTCACCAGCGTGTCGAGCGCCCGGTAGACCTGCAGCGGCGCGCGAAAACCGCGCTCGCGCAGTTGGTCGAGCAACGTATAGGCGCTGAGCGGGCCGCTGGCGGCCTCGAGCTTCTCGAGAACGCAAAGCTGGTTCTTCGTCAGTACATCCCTTGCCGCCATGATCCTGTTCCAAGCCGCTCCGTGCCGATCGCTGCCATTTCGCAAGCAGTCGGACCTCTTCCACTGAGATAGCGACGAACTGCCATTTTTGCTACTGTTTCTATTCGCAGCCGGTGGTCGGCTGGCCGGCGGCGCCATATTCAAAATACTGACAAAATCCTCGGCCAGGCTGGCCGTGCTTGGAAATTCGATCGGGCTTGGGGAAGCAATCATGATCAAAGTGACGCGGCGGACGCTGCTTGCCGGCACGTCCGCGCTGGCCGCTGCCGGCCTGGTGCCGTTTCGGGCATTCGCAGCGGCGCGCACCTACCATGCGCTGCTTGTTGCCTGCACCGATTATCCGAACCTGCCGAAGAAAAACTGGCTGATCGGACCGAAAAACGATGCCGGCCTGGTGCGCGATTACCTCCTGGGGAACACGCCCGCGCCGGTAAAATTCCTGGCCGAAAACGCCACGCTGCTCGCCAAGGATGTCGAAGGCGCCAACGGACCGCCGACACATGCGGCGATCAAGGCGGCGTTGGCCGATCTTGCCGCCAAGGTCCAGCGCGACGATTTCGTCTACCTGCATTTGTCCGGTCACGGCGCGCAGCAGCCGGCAGCGAACAAGGGCGACGAGACGGACGGCCTCGACGAGATTTTCTTGCCGTCCGACATCGACAAATGGGTCAACCGCGAAAAGGGCGTGCCCAATGCGCTGGTCGACAACGAGATCGGCACCGCGCTCGACGCTATTCGCGACAAGGGCGCCTTTATCTGGGCCGTGTTCGACTGCTGCCATTCCGGCACGGCGACGCGCGCCGCCGAGGTCGACGACGAGTTGGAACGCAAGGTCGAGTTCGCCGATCTGGTCGGCGGCGACGACGCTGCCAGGGCGGCTGCGGTGAGAGCCTATGACGAGATTGCGTCGGCCGCGCCGCGCGGCTTTGACGAGGACGGGCAGCGCAAGCCGGCCTTCAAGCTGACGCCGACCGGCGCCGAGCCGACCACCAAGGGCAAATTGGTCGCCTTCTACGCGGCGCAGACGGTGGAGACGACGCCCGAGATGCCGCTGCCCAAGGGCACGGCCGATGCGCCGCGTTTCGGGCTGTTCACCTTCACCATCCTGTCGAAACTGGCCGAGAACCCCAACATCACCTATCGCCAGCTCGGCCAGGCCGTGCTGCAGCAATATTCGGCGGACGGACGCACCCGGCCAACGCCGCTGTTCGAGGGAGAACTCGACGCACGCGTCTTCGGCACCGACAAGACCGAGGCGGTCATGCAATGGCCGATCGTCATCGAGAACGACAAAGCCACGATCGGCGCCGGGTTGCTGCATCGCCTCACCCCCGGCAGCAGGCTCGCAATATTGCCGTCGGCGCTGTCGCCGCTGTCCGAGGCGCTTGGCTATCTCCAGGTGCAGTCGGCGAAAAACCTGGAAAGCCGGGTCAAGCCGGTCGAGTTCGGCGGCAAGCCGGCGCTCAAGCTGGCCGACATCCCCGCCAATGCCTATGCGCGACTGGCCGAGCTCGCCGTCGACTACAAGCTCGTGGTCGCGCGGCCGGCAGCGGCCAAAGGCCTCGAGAAAGTGGCCGCGCTGGCGAACTCGGTTCTCGACGAACTGGCGGCCAGGGAGAGCTCAGGGTTCCACATCGCGCTGGTCGAGCCGGGCAAGAGCGCAGATCTGCGTCTCGCAGTGCTGCGCGAGAACGCCATTACCGGCGCCGCAGAAGATGCCACCGACGCGCCGGCGCTGTGGTTCCTGCCGACTTCGGGCGACATGACGCTCAAGGGCGGCAGCAAGCCGCCGTCGATCGTCATTCATCCGGACGGCCGCGAAAAGTTGATCGAGGCCGCCGCAGGGAATCTGACGAAAATCTTCCGCGCCATCGGACTGTCGAGGCTGGCCGCCGCTTCCGATTATCGGCCGGAAGAGGTCAGCGTCGAGTTCCGGATCAAGCGTTTTGACAGCGACACGCTGCAGCCGATCGAACCGTCGACGGTGCCGCGTGTTTCGCCCGACGATCAGGTCCACGTCCTGGCCAGGAACGGTTCGACCAACCTGATCGACATCAACGTGCTCTATGTCGGCTCCGACTATTCCATCCAGCATTTTCTTGCCGAGCGCCTGACCGAAGGCGCCGTGCTCGAGGAAGGCCTGTTCAAATTCACCGACACCAGCTTCGGCATGGAGCGGATGATCGCCGTCTTGACCGAGGCGCCGCCGCAGAGCGAGAAGCAGGATCTGAGCTTCCTGGCGCAAGAGGGGGTTGTCTCGGTAACGCGGGGACTGGGACAGCCAAGCTTCGCCGACATGCTGGCCGATATCGGCATGGCGCCGGCGACGCGTTCGGCCATGCGGCTCACCGACGACAAGGGATCGAAGGGCGCCGTGATGATCTTCCCGATGGAGACGGTGCCGCGCGCCTGAGGCGCGGTCAGGTGCCCGGCCGGGCCTCTTGCCTAATCGGCTGATAATGAACATTCTTCGACCGCCGCTGTCGGCGGCCGAACGGAACGGATGAGGGCGTTCGTGGACAGGATCGTATTTTCGTGGCGCGCAACAACCGCCGGCCTTGTCGCCGGGCTGTTGCTGGCCGCGAATGCTTCGGCGGACGAGGTTTGCGGCCTCTGCGCCAAGGAGGTCGTCATCAATTCCGAACTGGCGAGCTGCTTTCTCGACCAGTACGACCAGATCGCCAAAACCGGCAACGCCGCCGTCGTGGTCGATCTCAGCAGTTGCACCTCACGCGGCGTGGTCGAACCATTGCCGTCGCCGAGCAAGGCGCAGGTGGCGCCTGACGTGCAGTTCATCGTTTCGCGGGCGCAGCTGGATTGCCTGAAGAAGAAGCTGGAGACGCCGGGCATCGTGCTCGACCCGTCCGCCACCATAGAACTGGACAGCTGCGGATGACGAAAGCGGGGGGCAACGCAACGCAGCAGGCAGTGACGGCGCCGGTACCGCAAAAGAAGCCGGTGTCGCTGCCGGAAACCGTCGAAGGCCTGCCGTGGGTGAGCAATCACGAGGTCAAGAAGGAGGCGAACCCATTCACCGATCGCGACTGGCGCATGCTCGTCTATGCCTGGTCCGGATTGCTGGTGCGCCTGGCGATCATCTTCACCTTGATCTTTTCGGTCTACCAGTTCCTGGCGAACCAGGAGCAGAAGCGCGTCGAGCAAACGATGTCGCTGGTCGAGCTCTGGGAAAGCAAGGATTACCAGCAGGCGCAACGGGCCCTCAAGCAACGCCTGGCGGCGCTCAACGCCAAATACGGCAATCTGCTCAGTGCCAATCCGACGCCGACCGAGGAACAGGTGTTCAGGCAGCGCATCGGCATCGAAGCGATGAGCGCAACCGGCGGCGACATGCCGCTTGCCGAGTTCAGCGACAATTTCGACCGCATCGTCTATTTCCTCAACCGCCTTTCCTTCTGCGTCGAAGGCAGGCTGTGCTCGCGTGAGGTCGCCGACTCCTATTTCCGCGACTATGCCGCTTCGTTCTGGAGCTATTTTGCCGGCTATATCGACAAGGAGCGCAAGGCCGGTTCACCGACTTTCGCCCAGCCGATCGAGAACTATGTCCGCCAGGCGCCACCCTCGGCCCAGTCCAGATAATTCCCGAAAATGCGAAAGCCGGCGACGGAAATGCTCCGCCGCCGGCCGGTTTTCCGCGACGATCGCGGCGGAAACTCTGCAGGCCTATTTGTACAGGCTGTTGATCCACTGGACGTTGATGGCGTTCAGGCGCACGGCTGTGTTGGCATCCGGGCTCTCGGCCACGTTCACGCCGGTGATGACGCGCTGCTTGGAGCCATTGTCATAGGCGTAGACCGAGCTGCCGCTCGATCCTGGATAGGTGTCGCAGTCGTACTGGAAATACTCGGTGGCGATGTGTTCGGCGAGCACTTCGCAGGTCGCCTTCCACATCGTGCCCATCGGCTTGTCGCCGGGATAGCCGACGATGTTAGCGGTGAAGTCGCCAAGATCCACGTAATTGGCATAGCCCAGCCAGCCGAGATTGGTGCCGACATCCTGTTTCAGGGTGACGATGCCGAGATCCCACGGCACGACCGAGCCGTAAAAGCCCTGGTAATTGTCGATGAAGCCCTGGACGATATAGGCGCTTTCATAGGTGAAGGCGCCGAACGGTGCGTCGTCGGCAGTCTTGCCGTTGAGAGCCGGCACGAACAGGATATCGTCCAGCCAGGCCTTGTCTTCGTGGCTGTAGAGGCAGTGCGCCGCGGTGAGCACCGTGCGCGGGCCGATCAGCGTCGCCGAGCAGCTGCCATAGCTGCCGCTCTTCGATTTGCCTTCGAGATAGCCGATCGCGGTGAACGGGTAGGTTTTGGTATTCTTGATCTGCTCGCGGTCGTCCGTCCCGAACACCTGGCGGCCGGCCTCTTCGCCTCCGCTCAGCCCGGAATTCTCGGACTTCTGTCCCTCGGCGGGCGCGTTCATTTCCTTGATGACAAGGTCCTTCAGCGTCTCGTTCGGGTCGATCTTGATGTTCTTGCCATCGGCGGAGCGGCCGACGATGCCATAGGATTTGACCGCCGTTGCTTCGTCGGTGAGCGGCGCGGCGCGGTTGGCCTCGTCGTCGGTCAATTTCGGCGGGGCGATCGGTTTCGCCCGGCCGGGCTTGTAATCGCCCGATGTTACATCCCGCATGCTTTCGCCGTTGCCGGCATTGGCGGAACCTGGATCGGCAGCCAAGGCAGGAACCGCCCACATTGCGGTGGAAAGCAACGCGGACGCAATAATGCACTGTGTCAGTTTTGTCATGGTGAGACTCTCCCAAAAGTCAGCAAGAACTGGATCAAGATACAGAAATATTGTCGAGATCGTGGTGGCGCAGAAAAATGAAATTGGTTACAGGTGCCTTTACCGGGCCATTATTCAGTGCAGCCAGTTTAGGTCCCCGCCAAAAATGCCTGCAACGGTATACTGCCTAAAATAATCCAACATTGGCAACGACAAATTGCTTCCACATAGCCCGTGGGGGGCTATAGGATTTTGGGCGGGTTTGGCTCGACAGCACGACTAGCAGAAATGGTGCTCGGCTTTGTGACGGATCGTGCTTCGCCGTGGAGCATGATCTCACCGGCCGGTTCCATTTCAGTGGATCATGCGTCGGCGACTGACCTGTCGGGAACATCGTCTCAGGGGGTTCGAGGTGAAGATCATCCATAGGTTCAGACCGATTGCCGCCGCTGCGCTGCTCGGCATCGCGGCGGCCTTGCCAGCCGTCAATTCCGTTCATGCCACGGACGCGGCCGCCCGGCCCGAGGCGGCGATCTCGCCGATGAAACGCGTAGCCGAGGCCAGGGCCAAGGCCAAGGCGGAGAACCCCGACGGCGCCGATCGCGTCTACGGCGGCAAAGAGGCCGAGAAGGGCGCTTACCCGTTCCAGGTGGCATTGCTGACCACCGGCAAACTGGACAAAAGCCTGGCCTCGCAGGCGAATGCGCAGTTCTGCGGCGGCAGCCTGATCGCGCCGCAATGGGTGCTGACGGCGGCGCACTGCCTCAATGACGACGGCGAGCCGATTTCGCCTGATATGGTCACCGTGCTCACCGGCGCCACCGATCTCAGCGAGGGCAAGCGCTACAAGGCGGCGGAGATCGTCGTCAACGAGGGCTATAGCGAGCAGACGCTGGACAACGATGTCGGCTTGATCCGGCTGGCCGCGCCGGCCGATGCCCCGACCATCAAAATTGCCCGTGAGCCGACACCGGACACCGGTAAGACGACGGTCACCGGTTGGGGCAAGATGCAGGACGGAACGTTTCCCACCGCGCTGATGGTCGCCGACCTGGACCTCCAGCCGAACGCAACCTGCAACAGTGGCATCAAGGCGATTTATGCGCATGATTTGAAGGCAGCGCTCGGCGAGCTCGCCCGCCGCATGCGTTACTCGGAAAGGGGCATCGAGGCGGCCGCCAACGCGATTGCAGCTGACATGGCCGATCCGCTGACCGCCAACATGATCTGCGCCGGCACCGCAAGCGGCGAGCGCGACGCCTGCAACGGCGACAGCGGCGGACCGCTGTTCATGACCGGCGCCGATGGTCCGGTGCAGGTCGGCGTCGTCAGTTGGGGCGAAGGTCCGGCCGACGGCGGCACCGCCTGCGGCCACAAGAACGCCTACGGCATCTACACGCGGCTGGCGAATTACACCGGCTGGATCGAGGAGAAGATGAGGACGGCAGCTCCCGCAGCGCCCAAAGCCCTCGGCACGGCGCAGAAGCCCGCCACGCCCTGACCGGTGTCATTTGCTGAATGACGGCGGGAGCAATCCCGCCGTTTCTGCCCGGAACCTTTAGGTTGGGACTAAAACCAGCGATCGCGGCGCTGGTCTGTGGCGGCCAAGGCGAGGCCCAGTAGCGCCCCTACGGCCGCTCCGAGTATGAAGGCGGACGATATTGTGCCGGGATTCTCCTGGACAACCCCGGACACTGTCTGCGCCCTGTTGCGCAGGGCTTGTGCCGTCCGCGAGGCGCGCTCAGCAGCGTTGCCATACCAATCGCCGGCGTCCTCGATCGCCTCTTCCGCGCGTTCCGCCAAGGTTCGGTTGATCTTGTTGATCTCGCGCCTCAGCTGCGCGACCTGCTTCTCCAGGGCTTCCTGAGCTTCACGTTGAGTCATCTTCGGTGCTGCGGATTCGTTCGGTTCGTCGGCCATTGTAATCTCCTTTGCTCAGGCTCGGCTCAACGGCCGGCCCACTGTGCAGGTTCCTCCGCAAAACGCGTATGTCCGGTGTTTGTTCGATGAGAGACCGGCTTTTGTCCGGCATGTCTGCGAATTCGGCATCAACATCGGATCGTTCCGGCGCTCCCCGCGTTGGTGAAAACGCCACAAGGGAGGAACCGTCATGGACGACGATCGGCATGAAAAGATTCGGCAGCGAGCCTATGAAATCTGGATGCGCGAGGGCCGCCCGGATGGCGCGCATGAGCGTCATTGGCAGCAGGCGAAGCAAGAGCTTGGCCTCGACGACGCGGACGTTCCGGCGGGAACGATCGCCAGTTCCGACGTTCTGACGGTCGAGGCACTGGCGATGCGCACCGGGATAACCGGTGATCAGGCGCAAGAGCTGATCGACAGGCTTGGCAACGACAGGGCGACGCTGGAGGAAGCCGCGCGGAACCTCAAGGCAGCCGAAAGTTAGAGCGTGTTTGAGAAGGGGATTCCCAGCGCTGCTTATCAAGCACGCTCTTAGCGGCGCTCGACACCCCTTGCCGCCAGCATGTCATCAACGGCTGCCGACATCAGAAATGCCGACAGCTGCTTGGCAGCTTCTGCGTCCGTCGAATCGGCGCTGATGCCAATGGCGAAGTCGACGTAACTTTGGAGTTCTGCAGGAAACCGACCGACAAGCACGACCTCGGGAATGGCGGCGAGAATCGAAGTCACGGGAACGACCCCCAACTCGGCTTCCCCACGGCCCACGGCCGGCGCTGTCTGCCCTCCTGCTATGGCCACCAGCTTGGGCTTCACCTCATCCGCTATCCCCAAACGTTCCAGCAAACCGGAGAAGTAGCCACCGCTGGTTCCTTCACTGGCGTAGGCAATCGATCTGGCGCTCTTCAACGCCTGTTCGAACGCTTCCACGGACCCGATGTCGAGCGGTCGACTGCCTGCCTTGGCCGCCACCCCCATTGCTATCCGGCCAAACGCCACCTGGCTCCCCGCCTTGACCTTTCCCGAGGCAGTCAGATCCTGAACCAGGTCCGGATTGGTGATGACGAGGTCAAAAGCTTCCCCAGCTTCAATCTGCTTCTTTACTGTCGGATTGAGCTCCCACCTGACCGCAACTGTGAATCCCGTGGCCGTTTCGAACCGGGGTATGAGAGCTAGGATGGCGGGGCGGACCGCAATAGCGCCAAAAAGCCGGATTTCCTGATTCATCGCCTAACCCCGAATCGGACGAAACGACCTTCTTGCAATACCCATCCAGCTGCCCGGCCATTCTATGCTCAGCGTCCCGGAAGCCGTCGCCCTTCGGCCACCGGATGCCGTCATCGCCTACTTCCTCGGCGGCCCCTTGCGCTCGGCCGATGCCGCCCAGAGATTGATATCCGACTCGCGGGCAAAGGTGTCGATCTCGGCGAGTTCGGCATCGCTGAAGTCGAGCGCCTTCAGCGCGCTGACGCAATCCTCGACCTGTTCCGGCCGGCTGGCGCCGATCAGCGCCGATGTGACCCTGCCCCGGCGCAGCACCCAGGCCAACGCCATCTGCGCCAGCGTCTGGCCGCGGCGACGGGCGATGACGTTCAGCGCCTCGATATTGGCGATCGACTTGTCGTTGATGAATGCCGGGCGCAGCGACTTGCCCTGGCTGGCGCGGCTGCCATCGGGGATGCCGCCGAGATATTTGTCGGTCAGCATGCCTTGCGCCAGCGGCGAGAACACGATCGAGCCGACACCAAGCCCCTCCAGCGTATCGAGCAGGCCATCATCCTCGACCCAGCGGTTGAGCATCGAATAGCTCGGCTGATGGATCACGCAAGGCGTGCCGAGCTGCTTCAATATGTCGGCGGCCTCGCGGGTGCGCTGGGAATTATAGGAGGAAATGCCGGCATAGAGCGCCTTGCCCGAGCGCACCGCGTGATCGAGCGCGCCCATCGTCTCTTCCAGCGGGGTGTCGGGGTCGAAGCGGTGGGAATAGAAGATGTCGACATAGTCGAGCCCCATCCGCTTCAGGCTCTGGTCGAGGCTGGCCAGGACATATTTGCGGCCGCCCCATTCGCCGTAAGGCCCTGCCCACATTTCGTAGCCAGCCTTGGTCGAGATGATCAGCTCGTCGCGATAACCGGCAAAGTCCGTCCGCAGGATCTCGCCGAACGCCCGCTCCGCCGAGCCGGGCGGCGGGCCGTAATTGTTGGCGAGATCGAAATGCGTAATGCCGAGATCGAACGCCTTGCGCGCGATCGCCTGCTTGGTTCTATGCGGCGTGTCGTTGCCGAAATTGTGCCACAGCCCAAGCGAGATCGCCGGCAGCTTCAGGCCGGACCGCCCGCAGCGATTGTAGACCATCTTGTCGTAGCGGTTTTCGGCGGGAACATACGGCATGGGAAATCCTCATATCGAAACGAGCCGACAGCTGCCGCCGCGACAGTGGGGCAAGTCGACTCCGGCCCACCCTTAGCCTCTCCCCGCGCAAACGGGGAGAGGCTTTTTGCGGTGCTTGGGAGGTGCGCCGCCTACTTGGTTTTCTTCTTCGCCAGCAGCTCCTTCGCCGCCTTGACGCCGAGTGCCGCGGGCCGCTCGCAGCTGGTCTGCATGGCGACGAACTTTCCGGTCTCGCCCGAACGCAACAGGCCGGTCATGACGTCGACGGCATGCAGCGCCAGTTCCATCGAGCAGCGGTGCGGCCGGCCTTCCCTGATCGCGATCGCCATGTCGGCCAAACCGGCGGTGCGGTAGTTGGCCATCATGCCTTGCGAATGCATCTCGTTGGGCACGCCGAACGGATGCGGCCATTTCGGCAGCTTCTTCACCGGTTTGGCGGCTTCGGTGTAGCGCACTTCGCCGCCGAAGAAGTTCGGATCCGGCACGAACACCGTGCCCGCCTCGCCATAGAGTTCCATCGGCGCGTGGCCATGGCTCCAGACATCCCAGCTGGTGTTGAGCGTCACCATGGCGCCGTTCTCGAATTCCAGCACGCCGTGGATCGTCGTCGGCGTGGAGACCGGGATCTTTTCGCCGGCGCGCGGCTTCGAGCTGATGATGCGTTCCGTCATCGGGATCGAAGCGAAGGCGGCGACCTGCTTCACCGGCCCGATCAGCTGGATCAGGTTGGTGATGTAATACGGTCCGATATCGAGCACCGGCCCGGCGCCCGGCTGGAAGAAGAAGTCCGGATTGGGGTGCCAATGCTCCATGCCATGGCTCATCACATGACAGGTGCCGCTGGTGATCCTGCCGAGCCTGCCGGTGTCGATCAGGTCGCGGACAAGCTGGTGCGCGCCGCCGAGGAAGGTGTCGGGCGCCGAACCGATGCGCAGCCCCTTGCTTTCCGCCCGTTTCTTCAGGTCGAGCCCTTCCTTGACCGACAGCACGAAGGGCTTCTCCGAATAGACGTGCTTGCCGGCGTCGAGGATCTGCTTCGACACCTCGTAATGCACCGCCGGAATGGTCAGGTTGACGATGATGTCGATATCGTCGGCCTTGAGCAGCCCCTCGACGGTCTCGGCGCGCAGCTTGAACTCTTTTGCCCGCGCTTTCGCCGCTTCCATGTTGATGTCGGCGCAGGCGCGCATCTCGATGCCGCGAAACAGCGGCGCCAGCGAGAAATACGCCTTCGAGATGTTGCCGCAGCCGATGACGCCGATGCCAAGTTTTGTTGTCATGCTGATGTGCTCCTAATAGGTCTTGGCGGCTGCGATCGAGCGGCGGGCGAAGCGCTCGATGTCGTTGGGATTGTCCTGTTCCATGACGTAGTATTTTGCGGCGCTTTTGGCGCGTAGCGCCTTGATCAGGCCGGGCCAGTCGATGGTGCCGTGGCCGACGTCGGACCAGCCGTCCTCGTCGAGGCCCTCGCCCGGCTTGGCCAAGTCCTTGACATGGACGGCGACGATGCGCTTGCCGTGCTTCTCTATCCAGGGCAGCGGATCGACGCCGCCGCGCACCACCCAGGCGACGTCCATCTCCCAGCCGATGTCGGGCGCGGAAGACAGGATATGGTCCTGCGGCACCGAGCCGTCGGCAAGCGCCTTGAATTCGAAATCATGATTGTGCCACGCAAAGCCATAGCCGGCTTTCCTGGCCGTCTCGCCGATCTTGGCCAGGCGTTCGCCGAAGCCGCGCCAGCCGGCTGTGTCGGCCGGCCTGAACTCGGCATTCAGGAACGGGCAGATGAGCAGCGTGATGCCGAGCGCGTCGGCCGTCCTGCGCACGCCGTCGAAATCCTTCTCGAGCGCGTCGATCGAGAAATGCCCGGTCGGCATGGCGAGCCCGTTCTTGTCGAGCTCGGCACGAAACGCCTTGGGATCGTCATAGACGCCGCCGAACCCTTCGACTTGGCTGTAACCAAGCTCCCCCAGCATCTTGAGCACGCCCTCCCAGGGTTGGAAATTGCGGGCGCTGTAAAGTTGGAATGACCAGTTCATCGTCTCTGTCCGTTTTCTTGTGGATGGTTAGTTTTGGGGGGATGAGTCTTGCGGGAGTGGAAGAGTCTTGGGAGGCTAAATCATGCTCTAGAGGCGGTTACCTGTGGCGGCGTCGAAAAGCGAGGCGCGCATCGGGTCAAAACCGATGCCGACCGCCTCGGCGTTGTTTGGCGTGCGCTCGGCTGTCACCCGCACCGTGAAATTCTGGCCGGCGAGCTTCAGCCAGACCAGCGTGTCGGAACCCATGGGCTCGACGACCTCGACATTTGCCGTGGCTGCGAACGGCCATCCCGTGCCGCTGTTGAACGCCACGTGCTCTGGGCGGATGCCGAACACGGCCGGCCCTGGCACCGGGTCCTTCTCGAAAGCATAGGTGGCAAGCGGTATCCGCACATCCTCGGCGACGAAGTGCCAGTCGCCTGCCGCTTGCTCCAGTCTGCCGTCGAGGAAGTTCATTGCCGGCGAGCCGAGGAAGCCGGCGACAAACCGGTTGACCGGCCGGTTATAGATGGTCTGCGGCGCATCGAGCTGCTGGATGACGCCGCCCTTCATCACCGCGATACGGTCGGCCAACGTCATCGCCTCGATCTGGTCGTGGGTGACGTAGATCATGGTGTTCTCGAGCTTGCGATGCAGCAGCTTGATTTCGACGCGCAATTCCGCGCGCAGCTTGGCGTCGAGGTTGGAGAGCGGTTCGTCGAACAGAAAGACATCGACGTCACGCACAAGTGCGCGCCCGATCGCCACGCGCTGGCGCTGGCCGCCGGACAGCGCCGCCGGCTTGCGATGCAAAAGCGGTTCGATCTGCAGGATCTCGGCGGCCCGGGCGATGCGTTTGGCGATCTCGTCCTTGGCGAGGCCGGCAACGCGCAGCCCGAACGACAGGTTCTTCTCCACCGTCATCTGCGGATAGAGCGCGTAGGACTGGAACACCATGCCGATGCCGCGATCCTTGGGCTCTTCCCAGGTGACGTTCTTGCCCTTGATGAAGATGCGGCCTTCGGAAACGTCGAGCAGCCCGGCAATGCAGTTGAGCAAGGTCGACTTGCCGCAGCCGGACGGGCCGAGCAGCACGATGAATTCGCCTTCGGCAACATCGAGGTTGAGCGTCTGCAGCACCGATATCGCACCGAAATTCAGCGACAGGTTCTGGATCGAGACGCTGGTGCCGTTTGCCGCAATGCTGCCGTTTGCGTTCATCGCCATCATCCTTTCACCGCGCCGGCGGCGATGCCGCGCACAAACAATTTTCCGGACAGGAAATAGACGATCAGCGGCACCAGGCCGGTCAGGATGGTGGCTGCCATGTTGACGTTGTATTCCTTCACGCCTTGCACCGAGTTGACGATGTTGTTGAGCTGCACCGTCATCGGATAGGTGTCGGGGCGGGTGTAGACGACGCCGAACAGGAAGTCGTTCCAGATGCCGGTCACCTGCAGGATGATGGCGACGACGAAGATCGGCAGCGACATCGGCAGCATGATGCGGAAATAAATGCCCCAGAAGCCGGCGCCGTCGACACGCGCTGCCCGGAACAGCTCCTCCGGCATGGAGGTAAAGTAGTTGCGGAACAACAGTGTGAGGATCGGCATGCCGAAGATGGAATGGACGATCACCAGGCCGCTGAGGCTGCCGTAAAGGCCGACTTCGCGCAGGATGATGACGATCGGATAGATCATCACCTGATAGGGGATGAAGGCGCCGACGATCAGGATGATGAAGAAGGTGTCGGCACCTTTGAAGCGCCAGTTGGCAAGCGCATAGCCGTTCACCGAGGCGAGCGCGATCGACAGGATCACCGACGGGATGGTGATGCGCACCGAATTCCAGAAGCCACGCGACAGCCCGTCGCAGTTGAGCCCGGTGCAGGCGCTCGACCAGGCCTTGACCCAGGGCTCGAAGGTGATCTCCATCGGCGGCGAGAAGATGTTGCCGAGGCGTATCTCGGGCATGCCTTTGAGCGATGTCACCACCATCACGTAGAGCGGCAAAAGATAGTAGAGCGCAACCACGATCAGCGTGCCGTAGAGGAAGATGTTGCGGCGCGAGAACATATGCCGCGGCTTCGGTCCGCTCGGCCCGTAGGTTTCGAGCCCGCCGGCGCCGGCAATGGCGGGCAATGAAACGGCTTGGTCAGACACGCTTCTTGCCTCCGAACTCGAGATAGGCCCACGGCACGATAACGATGATCACCGACAGCAGCATCATCGTCGAGGCGGCGAACCCCTGACCGAGGTTCTGGGCGAAGAACATATAATCATAGACATATTTGGCCGGGACTTCGGAGGCGATGCCGGGCCCGCCGCTGGTCTGGGCGACAACCAGGTCATAGATCTTGACGATACCGGCAGCGATGATGACGAGCGTGGTGATGAAGACCGGCCGCATCATCGGTATGATGATGAACAGATAGGTCTTCCAGGTCGGTATCCCGTCGACCCGCGCGGCCTTCCAGATATCCTCGTCGATGCCGCGCAGGCCGGCCAGCATCAGGCACATGATGAGCCCGGTGCCCTGCCAGAGAGCGGCGATCAATATGCCGTAGATGACGATGCTGGAATCAT
Source organism: Mesorhizobium sp. M0296 (assembly GCF_040321675.1). Classification (NCBI taxonomy): domain Bacteria; kingdom Pseudomonadati; phylum Pseudomonadota; class Alphaproteobacteria; order Hyphomicrobiales; family Phyllobacteriaceae; genus Mesorhizobium; species Mesorhizobium sp. M0296. Next base: position 252,209 of record NZ_JAMYRZ010000001.1, on the reverse strand, counting down.
AGAGCGGATTGAAGCTGAAGCTCTCCCAGCCGAGGCTGCGCACCACTCCCTGGATCCCGAACTCGGGGTTGAGCAACCACTGCCAGACGAGGCCGGTGACGATGAAGGACAGGGCGAAGGGATAGAGGAAGATGGTCCGGAACGTGTCCTCGAACCGGATCTTCTGGTCGAGCAGGGCGGCAAGCAGGAAGCCGATCACCAGCGAGAACAGCAGCGACAGCACGCCGTAGATCAGCAGGTTCTCGATCGAGACCAGCCAGCGCGGCACCGACCACAGCCGGTAGTACTGGTCGAGCCCGACGAAATTCAGCCGTGGCAGGAGCTTCGAACTGGTGAAGGAATAAAGCACCGTCCACGCGCTGCCGCCGACAAAGATCACCAGCGCTGTGAGGATCATTGGGATCGAGGCGATCTTCGCATTGAGGTTGCGAAAGAGTTGGCTAGGGCGTTCGCTCTTGCTCATCTGCACAGCCGCTTTGGATCGGGTAAGGGCCGGAGGGTCAAGAGGCCTTGACCCGAGCTCCCGACCCTGCGTTTGCAGGGGCGGGAGTAAGGCGGTCGGTCGATCGCTCAATCGGCCGAACCGACAATGGCGGCGAAGCGCTTCTGCGCATCTTCCACGGTCATGTCCTGCTTGGCGAAGAACTCGGAGAAAAGATCCTCCTTCTGCTTCTGCGTATCCTGAGAAAGCAGCTGGTCGGTCCAGGGCATGACATTGCCCTTGGCGAGAATTTCGAGCCCCTTCTTCATGCAGTCGTTCGCCGCCTTGAGGTCGACGTCGCCGCGCACCGGCAGCGAACCTTTCTTGAGATTGAAGGCGACCTGCGTCTTGGGATCGAGCAGCGTGTGGGCCAGCACTTCCTGTGCCTTCGATTTTTCGGGATCCTTCAGCAGCGGGAAGTAGAAAGCGTCGCCGCCGGTGGCGATGACCTCGTTGAGACCGAGGCCCGGAAGGCAAGTATAGTCCTTGCCGGCGGTCTGGCCGGCAACCTGGAACTCGCCCTGCGCCCAGTCACCCATGATCTGGCCGCCGGCCTTGCCGGTGATGACCAGATTGGTGGCCTGGTTCCAGTCCTGCACATTGGTGTTCTTGGCCATCTTGCGGGCGTCGTCCGCGGCCTTGAAGACCTTGGCGACCTCGGGCCCAGCGGCGAATTCCGCGTCCTTGTCCTTGTAGACCTTGAGGAAGGCGTCGGTGCCGCCGACCGCCGCAAGCAGCACGTCGAAAGCGCCGGAGGCCTGCCAGGGCTGGCCGCCGACCGCTAGCGGCTGGATGCCTGCCTTTTCAAGCGCGGGCGCCGCAGCGACATATTCATTCCAGTTCTTCGGCACCGGCACGCCGGCTTTTTCGAAGGCCGCGTTCGACAGCCATAGCCACTGCCAGGAGTGGATATTGACGGGCACGCAATAGATCTTGCCGTCGAGGGTACAGCCGTCGAGCAGGCTCTTCGGCTGCACGATTTCCGTCCACTTTTCCTTGGTGGCGAGATCGGTGAGGTCGCGCATCAGCCCGGCCTGCACCAATTCTTCCGCCTGCCGGCCGTGATTGAACTGGGTCGCGCCCATCGGGTCACCGCCGGTGATGCGGCTGATCATGATCGGCCGCGCCGTGCCGCCGGAGCCGGCGATGGCGCCGTCAACCCAGTGATTGCCGGTTGCGTCGAAAGCCTTGGCGAGTTCGGCGACCGCTGCCGCCTCGCCGCCGGAGGTCCACCAATGGGTGACTTCCAGATCCGTCGCGGCCGCCGGGCCGGCAAATTGCAGCGCGACCGTCGCAGCCAGCGCAGCAGTCATGAGTTGGTATCGCATTTCGTTCCTCCCAGAATCTGAAACGTTACAGATTTTCGATACGGCAATTGCTTGAGGCGCGCAACCCCTCAGGCGAAGGTGGCATCAAGTTTTTTCGAAGCGCGAATAAAATCGCGCGGCTCGTCGGTCTACCGCATCGCAACAAGAGGGGTTGCACTGCAAAATGCAATGCTGCGACGCCAGAAAACCGGAAAAGCTCCTTCTGTCGCTCTTTTTTGCACCGACCGGAGTGCCGCTCGTTTTGCGCCTGTCACCAGTGATATCGCCACGGCAGTGACAATCTGTAACGTTTCAGTATATAGCGGTCTCATTCGGTGAAGGCCCGCGGCGTACCCGCGGCCCGCCGATTGCCGGCCTGCCCGGCAACTGCTATGCGCCTGACGGGGCGGGATGAATGAACAGGCATCAAAAAGAGAAGGCCGACGAAGCGTCGGGCCGGGGCCGGCCGACACTGAAGACGCTCGCCTTCATGACCGGGCTGGGCGTCACCACCGTGTCGCGCGCGCTGAAGGATGCGCCCGAGATCGGCGCCGAGACCAGGCGGCGCGTCCAGCTTGTCGCCAAGCAGATCGGTTATCGGCCCAACCGTGCCGGCGTCCGCCTGCGCACCGGCAAGACCAATGTCATCAGCCTGGTGCTCAACACCGAGCACGAGATCATGAGCTTTGTCTCGGATATCATCTACGGCGTTTCCGAAGTCATTGCCGACACGCCCTACCATTTGATCGTGACACCCTACTCGCGCTCGCAGGATCCGCTCGACCCGATCCGCTACCTCGTGGAAACCGGTTCAGCCGACGGCGTCATCATTTCGCGCACGCAGCCGAACGATCCGAGGGCCCGTTATATGCTGGAGCGCGGCATCCCCTTTGCCACGCATGGCCGCACCGATATGGGGCTGATCCATCCCTATCATGATTTCGACAATTACGCTTTCGCAGCCGAGGCAGTGCGCCATCTGGCCGGCCTCGGCCGCCGCCGCCTGGCTCTGTTGGCACCGCCGGTCGAGCTGACCTATCACGGCCACACGCTCGCAGGCTTTGCCGATGCGCTGAGCGAGGTCGGCGCCAGCGAGATTCCGTTCAACACCGTTTCGATCGATCATTCGATCGAGCAGATCAGAATGCGGACGGCGCAGCTGATGCGCCGCGAAAGCCGCCCGGACGGTTTCATCAGCAGCGCCGCCGCCGCGACGCTCGCCATCGTCGCCGGCATCGAAGACGCCGGCCTCAAGCTTGGCCGCGATGTCGATGTGGTGTCCAAACAATCGTCGGAGCTTCTGCACCTGTTTCGCAGCGAATTGCTGGTCGTCAACGAGAACTTCCGACTGGCCGGCGCCGAACTCGCCCGCTCGGTGCTGGGCTGGATCGGCGGCGCCGCACCCGGCACCCTGCAAAGCCTGAGCGAGCCGGGCGAAGTCCAGGCCTATCGCCGTCCCGAGTAGAGCGGGATATGTTCAAATTGAGCTGGGCATCCGGCTCCATCTATTTGTCTTAGCGCATTTCTGCGACGCCAAATGATTCCACTTGGCTGAAAAATGCGCGCTGCTGACTGGCAGCCTTGGGGCCGTGAGCTGACTGGCAGCTTGCGGCAGAGGATGTCATTGAATCGGACCTCCACCGTTGCACCTGAATATTTGGCAGCCACAACTGCCGTCGATATTATGGGGCCATGAGATTCCATTCCGACGGACCCGCCATACCTGACATCCTTTTAGAACGAGCTGACGCTGGTCGCGTCGTGTTCCTTTGCGGGGCGGGTGTTTCATTGCCCTCGGGTATGCCCAGTTTCATCGGTCTCACCCAACATGTAATCGAATTCTTCGATCCTCCCGAGGACACAGAGATCATGTCCGCTTTCCAGCCGTGGCTGGATGACCCGTCGGGCGCGAATGTGCCGCTGGATCAAATCTTCAACCTGCTACACCAGGAGTACGGCAAGGACGAGGTGAACGCTCTAGTCACTGAACGGCTCAGTGCTCCCCCATCAGCCGATGAGGTTGGACGAGAGCACCGTCTAATCAAACGGATATCCTCGAACCAGAGCGGCGCGCCGCAGATCGTCACAACCAATTTCGATCTTTTATTCGAAACAGGAACGCCCGCCGGAGAGATGATCTACCACGTCCCTCCCGCATTCCCTGACCTTGCCTTCGGAACGACGATAGAGGGCATCACTTACCTGCATGGCAGGTTATCAGACGTAAGTTCCGCACATCATCCCTATGTATTGAGTAGCGCAGACTTCGGTCGCGCTTATCTTTCTGAAGGATGGGCGACCAATTTCATCAGAAACTTGCTGAGCCGCTACACCGTAGTCCTTGTTGGCTATCAGGCTGAGGACCCGCCGATCAGATATCTGCTCCAGGGGCTCAACCACGACGGGCTTTATGATCGCTCTCGTCTCTATGCGTTTGATCGGGGGTCGCCTGAAGATATCGAAGCCAAGTGGCTTGATCGAGGCGTAACGGCCATAGCGTATACAGATCATGCCCATCTGTGGACAACGATGGAAGCTTGGGCAGATCGCGCCGACGATCCACGTCAATGGCGGGCATCCGTGATAGCGGCCGGCCGACAGGACCCGAAGGAGATAGCTCCTCACCAACGCGGTCAAGTTGCCCATGTGCTTCGTTCCGTGCAGGGCACAAGATTATTCTCAGAAACCGAACCCGCACCCCATCCGGAATGGGTATGCGTAATGGATGCGAACGTTCGGTCTGCTAAGCAGAGCAGTGGCTACGGAAAACACGCTGAGACGTTCGATCCAAGACTTGCCTATGGGCTCGATGACGATTTGGAAAACATCTCGGAAGAGGATCGTCGGCAAGGCGTCAGCAACGACAACCTTCTTGTTTGGCGGCCAGGGGATGACAATCCGCACGAGCTCCATCGCCTCGGTGGAAGGCAAGCCGATGGCTTTGAGGCAATCCCGGTCAGACTATGGCATCTCATCACCTGGATAGGTAAGTCTATCAACAGCCCTGTGTTGGCGTGGTGGGCCATCCGCCAAAATGGGCTGCATCCGCGACTGCTGCAACAAATCGAATGGCGTATTGAACATTCAGCGGCCCTCCATGAGCGTACTCGCCATGTCTGGAATTTGATTCTAGAGCACCATCGCGACCCTCGTAACCGCCATTGGGACGGCAACTGGTTCGACCTTAAGAAAAGGATTGCCATCGAAGGCTGGACGTCCAGCGTTCTGCGCGATCTTCAACAAGCCTCCACTCCCAGGGTCGATATCAGACCTGCGTTTGGCCTCGGCAGTTCCAGACCGCCGACGGCAACTTGGGACGACATCCGTCTCAGTGATCTTGGCCAGTTCGAGATCAAGTTTCTTGAACGGCATAACGAGCACCTAGAGGTGCCTAATGAGGCATTGCCTCGAGTGTTCGGCATCCTGGAAGACCAGCTTGCCGTTGCCTCCGGCCTGCTCGCGGATATCGAGACGGTCTACTTTCAGACGCCCACCTGTTACCCAGACCGAGAGGTCAATGGCCGAGAACACGTTGCGAAAGCGTCGGAAGCCATGACGTTGTTCATCCAGCTATTCGACCGGATCGCTGACCGTCGACCAGATTTGGCCAATGCCCACGCCACGACCTGGCCTGAATCGGACAGGTACTTCTTCCGCAAACTCAAGCTGTATGCTTTCGCCAAAAGTCACGTCTTCGATGCCGACCACGTTGCCGAGGCCGTGCTGGCCTTCGATCAGGCATCGTTCTGGGACATCGATGTCGTCCGGGAGTTTCTGTTCCTACTTGCGGACAGGTGGCCCGAATTTTCGCCGGAGCACCAGGATCGACTGACCGAGCGCATTCTGGCCGGTCCTGATCAACTCTCCCATTGGTCAGATGAAGAGTATCCCGCCGTACGAGACGGGTTCGCAGCACGGTACGGCAGATACCTTGAACTACAGGGTTGCGTTCTTTCAGCCGACCATATGGCTCGGCTCGTAGATATCATAGAAGGCATTCCGCGATGGAACGATGGGTGGGCGACCTCGACGGTCACCCAAAGAGGCTCGCATGTTGGCTGGGTCGGGACAGATGAGACGCCGGACGCGCTTCTGGACCTTCCAGTAAACGAGATCGTGCCTCGGGCAAAGGATGACTTCAAGCGCGACTTCGGCAGCTTCACCGAGAAGCGCTCGTTCACCGGGCTTGTGAAAACCAGACCGGCGACGGCGCTGTCTGCGCTGACCGTCGCCGGAAAGGCGGGCGAATACCCACAGACGTTCTGGTCGTCCATGATTGACGATCTGCCCGAGGATATCTCACCTCGGCTGAGACGTGTGTTCCTCCACAGGCTGGCCCGACTGCCGCATAGCGTGATCGCGGAGTTGCGACACACCCTGGGGCGTTGGCTCGAACAGAAACTCGTGTCGGTGCTTGAGTTCGACGATGGTCTTGGTTGGCCCGTCTACGATCACATCGTTGACGGCATTCTGAGCGGTGGAGCGGACGCCGCAGAGAGTGGTCTTGGTGAGGTTCGCCAAGGCGACGAAATCGTCGAACGGTCTAGGCGAACCGTCGATCATGCAATCAACGGCCCCCTGGGAATGTGTACAGAGGCGCTTTTCCATGCTGTGCCTGAAGAGACCCAACAAGCAGGATCATTGATTCCCGAGTACATCAAGACTCGCGTCGAGCGCCTCTTCGCAGCACCTAGTGACGGTTCGGATCACGCTGTGTCGATTGCGATGAGGAGACTGAACTGGCTCGTATACGTCGATCCCATTTGGGCCCAGGAACGCCTCATTCCCATGTTGGCGTTCGATCACCCAGCCTCGGAACCGGCATGGAACGGGTTCCTTCACGGCGGACAAGTGCCATGGCCGCCTTTAGCAGAGATCATCAAGCCTCTGCTGACTGACCTCTTCCCATGGATCGATGGATTTTCTTGGGATCCTGACCTCTCGAATGTTGCGGCGCAGTGGCTCGGCTTCATGCGTGTCTTTCGCCCTGATCAGCCAGACGGTTTGACCAGACGAGAGATGCGCACCGTGCTGCGGTCCATGGCTGATGAGTCTCGGAACCGGTTCATCTTCTGGCTTGGTGAGGTTGGCCAGAAAAACGAAAATGGCTGGACCGAGCTTGTCGTCCCGTTCATCAACGAGGTCTGGCCCAGGGAACGCAGGTTCCGCACCTCGGCGTCGATGAGAGCTTGGATTGGCCTTCTCGATGACACAGGCGACAGCTTTCCAGCCGTGTATGGAGCCGTGAAGAAGTTCTTGGTGCCTGTGGAGACGAATGACCATCCGTTCTATCGATTCACCCGAGAGATCAACGATGAAGAACCGCTCACGACACGCTTCCCCGAAGCGACTCTCGATCTGATGAACGCCGTCACGCCCCAGGTCATCACTCGGCCACCCTACGAGTTGCCGAAAGTGCTGGCTGTAGTCGCCGAGACAAATCCGGCGCTAACCTCAGACCCTCGCTACTTGCGACTCATCGATCTGGTCGAGCGAAGCTGACTTCATTTCTTCGAAGGGCTGCTTACAGCGAGCGGAATTGAGAACTCAACGTCCGACTTGAGGCGCAGTCCCGACGTCCAGATGGCGAACCGCCGGACCGGCCCGAGAACTCCCAACGGCGCGCTTGAGATCACCCGCGCGGCTCTACTAGTCCGAAAACCTCACGCTCACGCCGCGCTGGCGAAAATAGGCCTGCATCAACTTGCGCCCCGAGCGGTTGTTCTGCGCCAACTTGGTAGGATCGAACACCGCCTGTTTTATCCCTTCTCGTGTCAGCGCCGCTTTAAGCGTCGCGATATGTGCGTCGATGTCGGCATTATCCGCCCGCAGCGAGGCATAGATACTTTCGGTCGCCTGGGCCACGGTCGGTTCGCTCACAGGTATGGTCCTTTGGTCGGTTGAGCGGCGGCTTACCACAGATTCGCGGCACCGCCGATACCGATGAGACCGTCAATCGTCTCTACCGGCATAGCAGGTTCCTGGCGCGAACCGACACCCAGTTGGTGGCTGGAGATATCTGCCTTCTGACAACCGCAAAATTGAACTCTAGGTCCAAGTCGCGGCGCTAACCCGCCGCGCCGCTCCCCCAAGGACCATGGAACGCACCCTGCCCATCGATGCGCTCGAAGCCGTGCGCGCCGAAGAAATCGCGCTGCGCCTGGATCAGGTTCGAAGTGCCGCGGCCCTGCCGGTAACTGTCGAAATAGGCAAGTGCAGATGACAGGGCCGGCACCGGCGAGCCGGCTTCGGCCGCGCTTGCGACGACACGGCGAAGCGACGGATGTGCCTCCTGCATCAACGAGACGAAAGCCGGCGCCATCAACAGGTTGGTGGCCCCGCCGCCGCCGCCGAAGGCCTCCGCCATCGTATCCAGCAATTGCGAGCGGATGATGCAGCCGGCCCGCCAGATCTTGGCGATGACCGGCATCGGCAGGTTCCAGTTGAATTCCTTCGACGCGCCGCTCATCACCGCGAAGCCTTGCGCGTAGGCGGCGATCTTGCCGGCAAACAGAGCCAGCTCGAGATCGGCGAGCAGGGCGTCCCTGTCTCCGGAAATCTTGCTCACGCCGCCGCCATAGACCTTTTCGGCGGCAAGCCGCTCGTCCTTGATCGACGACAGCACGCGCGCCGCCACAGCCGCTTCGATTGCGGTGGCCGGGATACCGAGCTGCTGCGCCTCGATCACCGACCATTTGCCGGTGCCTTTCTGGCCGGCGCGGTCGAGGATGATGTCGACCACCGGTTTGCCGGTCTTGGGATCGTCGGCGGCCAGCACCTTGGCGGTGATCTCGATCAGGTACGAATTGAGCCTGCCCGTGTTCCACTGGGAAAACACCTCAGCGATCTCTTTCGGCCCCATGCCGAGCCCGTCGCGCAAGATGCCGTAGATCTCGGCGATCATCTGCATGTCGGCATATTCGATGCCGTTGTGGATGGTCTTGACGAAATGGCCGGCGCCGTCGGTGCCAAGCCACGCCGCGCAAGGCTCGCCCTTGAACTTGGCCGAGATCGCGGTCAGCACCTTTTCGACGCGCTTCCAGGACTCTTCGGTGCCGCCGACCATGATAGAGGGACCGTGGCGTGCGCCCTCCTCGCCGCCGGACACGCCCATGCCGATGAAGGTCAGGCCCGAATCGGCAAGCTCGGAGAAGCGCCGCATCGTATCGCGGAAATTGGCATTGCCGGCGTCGATGACGATGTCGTTGGCCGACAGCACGCCGCGCAATGCCGCGATCTGCTCGTCGATCGGCTTGCCGGCCAGCACCATGATGATGATCGGCCGCGGCGGCCGGATCGCGGCGGCCAGTTCTTCGAGGCTGTAGCAGGGCACCACCCTATCCCGAAGCGCGCCGGCATTTTCGACAAAGGCATCGGTGCGCGCCGCGGTGCGATTGAAGACGGCGATGCGGTGCCCCTTCTCGGCGATATTGAGCGCCAGGTTGGAGCCCATCGTGCCAAGGCCGATCAGGCCTATTTCGGCTTTTTCCATCGTTTCTTCCCTGCTTTCGGATCTTGTTGGTTTGAGCCCGCGATTGGGTTGGACGCCCATTCTTGATGGCGATGATTGACGGGGGTTCGCGGCCGCGTCAACCGCCTCGCCGAATTGTCTTGCGTGGACCAGCGCTCTCGTCACGGCCTGATGTCGATCGGCGCCTCTATCTTCACCATCTCGAAATCCGAGACCAGGATATCGAGCCGCGCCGTCCACCGGCCGGCGACCGGAATGACGAGATCGTCGACGCGCCAGGTGCCGTCGCCGGGATTCGTCGCCGGGCGTTTGATGGGCTCGATGCCGGAATCGGGCTTTGACAGGACCAGCGTTACCTGCTTGGCGTCGAGCGGGCCGAAATCGCCGGTCATGATGAAGATCGAAGCGGCAGCAGGTCCGGTGTGGCCGGGCGCAATGCTGAGATCGGCCATCGCTTGCAGCGTGTGGATATGCACCGATGCCGGCTGTGCCGCGGCGATCGCCAGCGCCCGCGGCGGCGGCGTGAAGCGCCAGCCGGCGGCAACGCCGAAGATCGCCACCACGATCAGCAGCTCGATAAAGATCGAGCGGGCCAGCCGCCGCTCGACTTCCGTTTCGCCCGCCTCAGCCGGAGCCGTAAGCTTGAAGCGATTGATGGCGGCGAGCGTGAACAGAAAGACGAGCAGCACCAGCTTGAGCAGCAGCAGCCGGCCGTAAGCGGTATGGACCAGCGCCGACGGCGTTTGCACCTGGATGACGGCGAGCACGATGCCGGCTGCCGCAAGCACCGCCACGACGAACAGGATCGCTCGTGAAAACCGGCGCAGCAACGGCCCGGTTTTGTCCGGCTGCCGTTTCAAGGCAAGACCGAGCGGCGCCAGCGCCCCGGACCAAATCGCAATACCAGTGGCGTGCAGAAACACCATCGGCCGGGTCAGCCATTGCGGCTCGGCGGCACTGGCATGCCCGCTGGCGGCAAGTGCTGCGCCAACGCCAACCAGTCCGGCCAAGGCCAGCGGCTTTGCGTCGGCGGGCGGCACGACCAGCGATAGCAGGCCAAGGCCGAGCGCCATCAGCGCGACCAGCACCGTCCAGCCGAAGCTGGTGCCAAGCCCGGTCTGCCAGATGACCGGCTGCGCCAGCCGGGCAAGCGGCGCGCCGAGTGCATCCAGCCCCTGGAAACCGAGCGACAAAACTGCGGCGGCCAGCCCGCACAGGATCGCGGCGACGATCATGTTCTGGCCGGATCGGCCGCCTTGCGCCAGCCAGCCTAGCGCAAAGGCACCGCCGACACCGAAAAACAGGCCGATGTATAGAAAAACCTTGCCGATCCAAATCGCCGTTCGAAGCTCCCGGTCGACAGCTTCGGAGGCGGCCGGCGCAGCACTCGGTGCACCGACCGAGAACAGCACCGAGCCGCCGACCGGATGGCCGTCGGCGGAGATTACCCGCCAGCTCAGCACATGCGTGCCGGATTTCAGCGCCTGCGGATTGTCGACCTCGACGGTCTGGCCGCTGAGCCGGAAGGAGGTCAGCGGGACCGCCGTGCCGTCGGGCCGCACCAGCGTCAGCACCAGCGGCGAAACCGGTTCGCTGAAGGTCAGCGACATCTGCGACGGGCTCTGCGCCAGCACCGCACCGTCAGCCGGCTCGACCTTGATCAGCGCCGCATGGGCGAAGGCCGGACCAGGCATGGCAATTGCGGCGAGCAGCACGATGGCGGCCAGCAGGCCAGCCACAAGCCGGCCAGAACAGTAGCCGGCCATGCAAGCTTGCCGCAGGAAGGATGCCGCGCTCATCTCACCGCCAAGAGCAGCGGCGCGCTCATCCGCCAAAGCGCGCCGCTGGAGCTCACTTCGGCAGCAGCTTGAGGCCGGGCGCCGGAAATTCCAGCGCGTCCTCAGCCTGCCCGGCCGCCGGAATTTCGATCCAGCGATCGGCAACCCCGTCACATTCCTGCACCACCGGGAAATGCAGCGTCTGGCCTGCCGGCAGATCCGCCGCCAGTGTCGCGCGAAAGACGAATTCGTCGTAGAATTCGTCCGGCAGGCTGCCGGCGCTCCAGTCGATCTCCTTGACGCCGCTGGTCACTGCCTGGCCGTAGAGCTGGTAGGACTTTTCGTATTTACCGTTCTTGACCTGCAGTGTCCAACCCGGCTTCGGCATCGGTTTGACCGAGAGCACCCCTTCCGGGATCTGCACGCGCAGCGCGGTCGTCGCCTTGCCCTCGCAGCCATGCGGCACCCGAAGAACCGCCTTGTAAGTCGAGCCGACTGCGGTCTCCGGCGTTTCGAGCGTGATGTGGGCAAAGGCCGCGCTGGTCCCGAGGACAAGAAGCACGCAGCCGGGCAAATGAGATTTCTTCATGATGGTACCTCTCGAAGCGGCCAAGTCAGTCGTCGTCCTGGGGCGCCGGGCTACCGATGCCTTGCACGGCGAATTCAATCTGCAGGGGCCCGGCTTTTTCGAAGGTCAGCGTTGCGGAGAACATTTCGCCCTCCTTGGGCTGCCGCTTCAAATCCATGAACATCAAATGATAGCCGTTGGACGCCAATGCGACCTTGCCGCCAGCCGGGATTTCGAGGCCGCCGGTGACCGGCCGCATGGTCATGACGCCATTGCTGACGCCCATCTCGTGCAGTTCGGCCTTGGCCGAAATGTCGGAGGTGATCGACAGCAGGCGATCCGGCGCACTGCCGGTGTTGGTGATGGTGAAGTAGCCGCCGGCCACCTTGGCGCCGGCTGGTGTGGCGCGCGACCAGGGGTGCCCGATCTCGAGATCGCCAAGCTTGAACTCGTGTGCCAACACCGTCTGGGCGCTGGCGAACAGGAGGGCAAGAACGCAAAGGGCGATGCCGAGACGCTGCTCGAAACGACCCAGTGCGAAGCGCCTGCGGCTGGATGCGGCAGCGCAAAAAGAGTGAGACATGATTGCTCCGTGGACTTTAAGGGGGATCGCGCCGATGGCCGGTCGCGAACGGTGTCGATAAACGCGCCGGCAAAGTGTTGCGCGGCGCGAACCTGAACGGATCAGGCCGTCGCCGGTGGTGCGCGCGGATTGGACGGAGTGCGGGCGCGGGCGAAATCGCGATGCCGAAAGGCCGGCAGGATAAAGGCGATGGTTTCGACGGAAAGGCTGCGAGCCAGGCTCCCGGCGGCATCGGGCGGCGCGTAGACCGCCGAAACGAGGTTGCAACCAAGCATGCAGCAAGCCGGCATGTGCTGCTGATGCGGATCACCGGCGGGGAGTTGCGCCGCACCGCCATGGGTGCAGATCGTGTTGCCGAAAGCATCGAATTGCGAGGCGTTCGGCTCGACGCCGGAAGCAACCGCGCCGAATATCGACTGGAGCACGAAAAGCCACGCCGCGGCGAACACGACCGGCATGCTCCATCGTCTCCGGCGTATGGTCAAGAACCAGCCTCTTCACGCAGCAACGTCAGCTCTCTAGCACGGAGCCGGCGGCCGGAAAATCGCCAAAACGTTGCTGCGGCAACGCAACACAATCACGCGCGTTGCGGCTGCCTGCCCTCGGGAATGGACGTCAGCAGCGTGTGGCGGGCCGATTTCAGGTGCTTGCGGCAGGCGGCGTCGACCTTGGCGAGATCGCGCGATTTGAGCGCGGCGATATAGGCGAGATGCTCCTGGACCGCGACTTCGTTGCGCTCGCGCTCCTGCGCCTTGTTCCACTGGTAGTGGTAGTGGAAGATCATGGCGATGACGTCGTAGAAATCGACGATGAAGCGGTTGTGCGACGCCCGATGGATCAGCCGGTGAAAGCGCTCGTCAAGCTCGGAGAATTCGTTGAAGCGCACGGCGATCTCGCGCTCCAGCCGGTGATGCTCGTCTTCCAGGCGGTCGAGGTCGGCCCACACCGGGCTGTCCTCGGGCAGAGCGGCAAAGGCTGCGGCCGAGCGCAGTTCGAACATCTCGCGGATTTCGGTCAACTCCAGCGCGAAGGCGCGGGTAAAGCCTTTCAGCACCCAGTGGCTGTTGCGGCGCTTCTCGATCAGCCCGAAGCGCGAGAAGCGGATCAGGAATTCGCGCACGCTGGTGGTGCCGACGCCGATCTCACGCGCCAGTTCGAGCTCGTTGATCTGCATGCCGGCTTCGGCACCGCTGGCAAGCAGCCGCCGCATGAAGGAGCGCTCGATGATCTCGGCCAGCGTGTCGGTTTCTTCCTCGGGGAAGAAATCGTCCGGTCGCGGTTCGCGCAGGACCGTCTTGCTGCGCTTGTTCCAGTCGATCAGCCCGGTTTCTTCCATGCGCGCAAGGATAGTGCGGACCGTCGTGCGGCTGACGCCGAGCAGCGTACCCAGCTCCGGCTCCGAAGGCAGGCTCCTGGTTTCGTCGAGCAGCCTCAGACCGCGATTATAGGCGTCCTTGTAAACGTTGTTGCTCTTCGACATCCCCTGCCCCGTGGCGCATCTGCGTTTGCGGCCAGTGTGAAGCGTTTCTCGCGCATGAAACCGGTACCTTTTCGGAAAACATCATGCGCAACGCTAGTTTTGGTTGTAGAGCCTACTTCTCGCATCCAAAAGACGCGTCGCGCTCTGGCGAAAAAACAATTGACGCAAAAATGTTTTTTCACGATAAAAGACATTATATGTTAAGAGCCGCGTGTCAATCCGCTCGCGCACCCAGGAACACACCCAGGAAGCTCCCGTGAACGCCGCAAACAGCATTCTTCTGTCTCCCGCCGACAATGTCGCGGTCGCCAATGGCCGCATCGAGATCGGCACCGTGCTGCCGGGCGGCGCCGTCGCCGCCGCAGTGATCGAGCCGGGCCACAAAGTGGCGATCAAGCCGATTGCGGCCGGCGAGGCCGTGGTCAAATACGCCCAGGCGATCGGCCGCGCCACGCAAGACATCGCGCCCGGCGAGCATGTCCATTCGCACAATCTGGTCTTCGAAAGCGGGCGTTTGCCGGTGGTGCCGCCGAGCGAGGCAGTGCATGCGACCGAGGCCGACCGCGCCCGCACCTTCATGGGCTACCGCCGCGCCGACGGCCGCGCCGGCACGCGCAACTTCATCGGCATTCTCGCCAGCGTCAATTGCTCGGCCACCGTCTGCCATGCCATCACCGACGCGGCGAACCGCACGCTTTTGCCGCAATATCCCGGCATCGACGGCTTCGTCCCGATCGTCCACGGCCAGGGCTGCGGCATGAGCGCCACCGGCGACGGCATGATGGTGCTGCATCGCACGCTGGCCGGCTATGCCCGTCACCCGAATTTCGGCGGCGTGCTGATGGTCGGGCTCGGCTGCGAGGTCAACCAGCTCACCCTCTACGGCCAGAAGGGCGTTGCCGCGGGAAAACGTCATTTCAACATCCAGGAAGCCGGCGGCTCGCGCAAATCGGTCGAGAAGGCGTTGGTCGTGCTGGCCGAGATCGCCGAAGAGGTCGGCAAGCTTCAGCGTGAGCCGATCCCGGTCAGCGAGATAGTCGTCGGCCTGCAATGCGGCGGCTCCGACGGCATGTCCGGCATCACTGCCAATCCGGCGCTGGGTGCCGCGGTTGACATCCTGGCCGGCGTCGGCGGTGTCGGCATCCTCTCCGAGACGACGGAGATCTACGGCGCCGAGCACCTGCTCGCTTATCGCGCCGCAACCCCCGAGATCGCCGCCAAGCTCGACGGTTATGTGAAATGGTGGGAAGACCACGTCGCCAAGCATGGCGCATCGATCGACAACAATCCCTCACCGGGTAACAAGCGCGGCGGCCTGACCACCATCCTGGAAAAGTCGCTCGGCGCGGTCGCCAAGGGCGGCCAGACGCCGCTCAACGGCGTCTTCGGCTATGCCGAAAAGGTCACCGGGCACGGGCTGGTGTTCATGGACACGCCCGGCTACGACCCGGTCTCGGCCACCGGCCAGGTGGCGGGCGGCGCCAACGTCATCGTCTTCACCACAGGCCGCGGCTCCTGCTTCGGCTGCCGGCCGACGCCGTCGATCAAGGTCGCCAGCAACTCGACCATGTATCACACGATGGAAGAGGACATGGACGTGAATTGCGGCGTCATCGCCTCGGGCGAAAAGACCATCGCCGGCATGGGCCGCGAGATCTTCGAACTGATCGTCGAGACGGCTTCGGGCCGCAAGACCAAGAGCGAAGAGTTCGGCTACGGCGACAACGAGTTCGTGCCTTGGCATCTCGGAGCGACGCTCTAAGCCGGACATGCGCAATAGTCGCGAACCCCGGACGTGATCGCCAGGCGTCACAGTTTCAACGCTCCCGAAAAAGAATGAACATTCCATATTGACTGGATGATGGAATTAATATTCCATGCGGCATATTGGAGGAGATTGGCAGCGGAGTTCCGAGGGAGCAAGCTTTCCCGCCCAGCCATTCGAGCGGCCATTAAACATCGCTTGCGCCGACCGAGGTGATGCACTATCAAAATGCGGTAAATGTTTTTTATTGATAAAGTTCCGTTTGGGCCGCGCCATCCGAATGGAGCTTCCGTAACATTCACCGGGCGACTTAGGGAGGACTCCTAATGAAATTCGTGACCAGCATTCTCAATCGCCGCGCCTTCGTGGCACTCGCAGCCGCCTCGATGCTTGCCGGCGTGATGCACTCGGCCCCGGCATCCGCGGCCGACGCGACCATTCCGATCATCGTTAAGGACACCACGTCCTTCTACTGGCAGATCGTTCTGGCCGGCGCCCGCAAGGCCGGCAAGGATCTCGGCGTCAACGTGCCGGAGCTCGGCGCCCAGGCCGAGACCGACGTCAACGGCCAGATCTCGATCCTCGAAAATGCCGTCGCCGGTAACCCGGCCGCCGTCGTCATCGCGCCGACCGAAGCCAAGGCGCTCGGCAAGCCGATCGACGAGGCCGCCACCAAGGTCAAGATCATCGGCATCGACTCCGGTGCCGACTCCAAGGCCTTCACCTCGTTCCTGACCACCGACAACATCCAGGGCGGCCGCGTTGCCGCTGACGGCCTTGCCGCAGCCATCGGCGAAGCCAATGGCGGCAAGGTCGAGGGCGACGTCGCCCTGATCACCGCTCTTCCGGGCGCCGGCTCGCTCGAACAGCGCGCCCAGGGTTTTAAGGAACAGCTCGCTGCCAAATATCCGGGCCTCAAGCTGGTCGCCGACAAATACGCCGACGGCCAGGCCACCACCGGCCTCAACATCGCCACCGACCTGATCACCGCCAACCCCAACCTCAAGGGCATCTTCGCCTCCAACCTGATCATGGCGCAGGGCGTCGGTCAGGCGATCGCCGAGAACAGTCTTGCCGGCAAGGTCGGGCTGGTCGGTTTCGACAGCGACGAGAAGCTGATCAAATTCCTCAACGACGGCGTCATTTCGGCTCTCGTCGTTCAGGATCCGTACCGGATGGGCTATGACGGCATCAAAACGGCGCTCGCCGCCTCGAAGGGCGAGAAGGTCGAGGCCAATGTCGATACCGGCGCCAATTTGGTTACCAAGGCCAACATGAAGGATCCGAAGATCGACGCGCTGCTCAACCCGAAGCTCGACTGAGCATAGCCGCAAGTGAACTGTTTCCGGGGCCTTTTCGCCCCGGAAACATCCCACTCGTGCCAATCGCGAGGCCAATCTTTGGGGGCCAATCTGGGAGGATTGTCATGATGTCGACGGCGCAGGAACTCCATCCGGCCCCAACGCTTGAACCGGGCAGGACCATCCTCGAACTCCGCGGGCTGGAAAAGCGCTATCCCGGCACCCACGCGCTGAAGCCGGTCGACCTCGCCTTCAAGGCCGGCGAGATCCACGCCATCGTCGGCGAGAACGGCGCCGGCAAATCCACCCTGATCAAGCTTCTGACCGGCGTCATGCCGCGCACCTCCGGCGACGTCATCTGGGAGGGCAAGCCTGCCGCATTGGCAACGCCGCATGAGGCGATGGCGCTCGGCATCAATGCCGTGCATCAGGAAGTCGTCCTGTGCCGCCATCTCACCGTCGCCGCCAACATGTTCCTCGGCGAGGAGGATTCCCGCTTCGGCATCCTGCAGCAGCGGGCGATGGTCAGGCAGGCGCAGAAGATCATCGACGATCTCGGCTTCGACCTGCCGGCGCATGTCATGCTGGGTGACCTGACCATCGGCCAGCAGCAGCTGATCGCCGCCGCCCGCGCCACGGTGCGCGGCACCAAATTCCTGATCTTCGACGAGCCGACCGCCTATCTTACCCGCAAGGAGGCCGACCAGCTGTTCACGCTGATCCGCCGGCTGAAGGGCGAAGGCGTCACCATCATCTACATCAGCCATCGCATGGAAGAAGTGTTCGAGCTCGCCGACCGCGTCTCGGTGCTGCGCGACGGCACGCTGGTCGGCACCAGGAACATTGCCGAGACCAATGACGCCGAGCTGGTCAAGATGATGATCAACCGCTCGATCGAGCAGGTCTACCACAAGGAGCATTTCACCCCCGGCGCGACCATCGTCGAAACCAGGAACCTGTCCGGCAAGGGTTTCGAAAATGTCTCGATGTCCGTCCGCGCCGGCGAGATCGTCGGCCTCTATGGCCTGATTGGCGCCGGGCGCAGCGAGTTCGTCACCACGCTCTATGGCCGCCACCGCAAATCGGCCGGCCATATCCTCTGGGAGGGCAAGGAGGTCAAGGTCAATTCCGAACATGACGCGATCAGGCTCGGCATGGCGCTGGCCCCGGAAAGCCGCCGCGACCAGGGCCTCTGCCTCAACCTGCCGGTCGGACTCAACCTTAATCTGCCGATCTACAAGCGCATCTCGAGCAATCTGCTGATCTCGCGCGCGCAGGAAAAGGCGCAAGCCGATCGCCAGATCGCCGACCTGCGCATCAAGACGCCGACGCGCGGCGCGCTGGCCTCCAGCCTGTCCGGCGGTAACCAGCAGAAGATCGTCATCGGCAAATGGCTCGCCCATGGCGCCAAGCTATTCATCTTCGACGAGCCGACTGTCGGCGTCGACGTCGGCACCAAGGCCGAGATCTACCGCCTGTTCGGCGCGCTGTTGTCCAAGGGAGCCGGCATCATCCTGATCTCGTCCTACCTGCCCGAGGTCTATGAACTCGCGGACACGCTGCACGTGTTCCGGCGCGGCAAGCTGGTGGCCACGCACGGCTTTCGTACCGCTGACCACGAGGCGATCCTCACCCAGGCGCTGGCCGAGAAACAAGAAAAACCGGGAGGACGGATATGAGCACCGAGGCGATCGCTGCCGAAAGGCCGAAACGCAACTACAACGCCCTGTTCGGGCTGACACTGCTGGCGCTGCTGGTTCTTTTATGGATCATCCTGTCGGTGGCGACGCCAAGCTTCGCCTCCGCCAACAACATCTCCAACCTGTTGCGGCAAGGGTCGATGATCGCCATCCTGGCGGTCGGCCAGACCTTCGTCATCATCACCGGCGGCATCGACCTTTCCGTCGGCGCCGTGGTCGGCTTCGCCACCGTCATCGTCGCGATGCTGATCAACGCCGGCACACCGGTTTTCCTCGCCATCCTGATCACCTTGCTGGTCGGCGTCGCCATCGGCATGTTCCATGGGTTCGGCATCGTCAAGATGGGCCTGCCGCCCTTCATCATCACCCTGGCAACGCTGACCTCGCTGCGCGGCATCGGTCTGTTGATGACCAATGGCAACTCGATCTCGATCAACAACGACGCCTTCCAGACGTTCTCGCGCAGTTCCTTCGCCGGCGTCCCCAATCTCTTCTGGATGGTGATCCTGGTCGGCATCCCAGCCTACATCTTCCTGCACCACAGCCGCTGGGGCCGCTATCTGTTCTCGGTCGGCTCCAACGCCGAGGCGTCGCGCCTGTCAGGCGTCAACGTCCAGCGCACCATCTACATGGCCTACACCCTGTCGGGCCTGTGTGCGGCCTTCGTCGGCGTGCTGCTTGCCTCGCGCATCGGCATCGGCAATCCGACGCAGGCCGAGGGCTGGGAATTGCAGGCGATCGCCTCCTCGGTGATCGGCGGCACCTCGCTGTTCGGCGCTGTCGGCTCCGTGCACGGACCGCTGCTCGGCGCCTTCATCCTTGCCACCATCAACAACGGCGCCAATCTGCTCAACGTCAACGCCTTCTGGCAGCGCATCATCACCGGCGTGCTGATCATCGTCATCGTCTATTTCGACGGACTGCGCCGCCGCGGCAAATAGACCGCCTCCCAACAACCGCCGGCCTCGCGACAGCAGGGCCAGCGGTGCCATGAACCGACTGGATTGAAGCATGAAAGCCGTCGTCTGCCGCTCGCCCGGCGAACTTGTCCTCGAAGACCGCCCGGAGCCTGGCGCGCCCCCCGCCGGCTGGGCGCTGGTCGCCGTCAGCCATGTCGGCATCTGCGGCACCGACTATCACATCTTCGAAGGCAAGCACCCGTTCCTCGCCTATCCCCGCATCATGGGCCACGAGGTTTCCGGCACCGTGATCGAGGTTGGCGAGGGCGTCGATCTCGCCGTCGGCGAAGCGGTGGTCGTCAATCCCTATCTCGCCTGCGGCAAATGCATCGCCTGCCGGCAAGGCAAGCCGAATTGCTGTGTCATGATCGAGGTGCTCGGCGTCCACCGCGACGGCGCGATGTGCGAGCAGATCCTGGTGCCGGCGCAAAATCTTTATCCGGCAAACGGCTTGTCGCTGGCCGATGCTGCCGCCGTCGAATTCCTGGCGATCGGCGCCCATGCCGTGCGGCGCTCGCTGGCTGATCCAGGTGCGCGCACGCTGGTCATCGGCGCCGGCCCGATCGGGCTCGGCACGGCGCTGTTCGCCCGCATCGCCGGGCTCGATGTGACGCTGCTCGACATGAGCGCTGAACGGCTTGGCTTTGCTGAAAGCGAACTCGGCTTCGCGACGCTCGACGGCTCGCGGGGCGCTGCTGCCGACCTGGTGCGGGAAGCAACCGGCGGCGACGGCTTCGACGTGGTTTTCGATGCCACCGGCAACACCCGGTCTGTGCAGTCGGCCTTCGCTCATGTCGCGCACGGCGGGGCGCTGGTCCTGGTCAGCGTCGTCAAGGACGACATCGCCTTTTCCGATCCCGAATTCCACAAGCGCGAGATGATGCTGATCGGCAGCCGCAACGCCCTGCGTGCCGATTTCGATCATGTCGCCGCCTCGATCCGCAACGGCGCGCTGCCGCTGGCAAAGCTGGTCACCCACCGCACCACGTTTGGCGAGACGCCGCACGACCTCGCCCGCTGGGCGCATGAGAAGTCCGGCCTGATCAAGGCCGTCATTCAAGTCGGATGATGCCAGGGCTGCCGCATCTCAGAGCGCCGACAATTTGAGCTCGATCCGCTCGGCCGGGAAGCGCGACTCCGAAAACTGTATCGGCTGACCGTCGGGCGTGACGTTGACGGCGACCGTCACCAGCACGATGGCGCCGGGCTGCAGCTCGAGGTCCGCAAGGTCGGCGGCATCGGCATGGCGCGCCGACAGCACGGTCGATTGCCTGAGATAGTCGTCGATGCCGAAACGTGCCAGCGATGCGGTGATCGAACCGGTTTCCGCCATGGCGGCATCGATGCCGGCAAAGCGCCTGGCATCGAACCAGCCGGCCGCGCGGGACACCGGCATTCCATCGGCTTCGCCGCGCGTTTCCAGGCGTATCACATCGGCCCCCGTCGCAAGGCCTAAGCCCTCTGCGACACGACGGTTGGCCGGCTCGATCGATGACGCGAGCAAGGTGATATGCCGCTCGGACGCCTGTCCTTGCAATCCCTCGGAAAAGCGGGTGCGGGCGCCGATCGGATAAGACAGCCGCTTGCGCGACAGCACGAAGGTGCCGCGCCCCTGCTCCGCCCTGAGCACACCCTCCTGCACCAGCGCTGCGATAGCGCTACGCACCGTGTGGCGGTTGACGCCATAGCGTCCGGCCAACGCGATCTCCGGCGGCAGCGCGGCATTCTCGGGAAAATCGCCGGCGGCGATCGAATGCAGGATCTGGTCGGCGATCTGCCGCCACAGCGCGACACCGCTGCGCCGCTCGATGCTGTTGGCTTGTCCGATCATCTCCCGCCCCAATTCCTCGCGCCGATCTTTTGGCCCGTGTCACGTGCCCGTCATGGACACACGCTAGATAATGGATATAATTTGTATAGTTGTCTATATCAATAGACAAATGAACGCAGACGAGGAGCACCGGCCATGCGAGGACGGGAAGCGCGAGAGCAGGCGGAGCGCAAGGCCGTGATGGCGACGCTGGCGCAATCGGCCGGCGACGACATCGTCCGCCTCTGGGACGAAGCCGGCCTGCCTTGCGAAGCGGAACTTCTGCGCGGCCCCGAAACCGGCCTGGTTACGGTACGCGGCCGCATCGGCGGCGGCGGCGCGCCCTTCAATGTCGGCGAGGCGACGGTCACCCGTGCCACGGTGCGGCTTGCGTCCGGCCATGTCGGCCACTGCTACGCGCTTGGTCGCGACAAGCAGAAGGCAAGGCTGGCTGCAATCGCCGACGCGCTCTGGCAGGATCCTGCCCACCGCAACGAGATCGAGACCAGGATCGTTGCGCCCTTGCAGGCGGCACTGGCCAAGGCGCATGAACAGCGCCGCGCCGAGACGGCGGCGACCAAGGTCGATTTCTTCACCATGGTGCGCGGAGAAGACTGATGGATATCGCCACTCAATCCATTGAAGGCGGCTTCGCCGATCCGGTATTCAACGCGCAGACCGTATTCCGCGCCGTCATGGATGCGATGGCGCGGCCGGGCAGCGTGCAGCCGCTGCCGGCCCTCGCCCACCCCCCGGTGCCGCTGTCGACCACCGCCGGCGCCGTTGCGCTGGCGCTGTGCGACAACGACACGCCGCTCTGGCTCGACCCGGCTTTGCAGGCGTCGGCGGTGAAATCCTGGCTTGGCTTCCATACCGGCGCGCCGCTGGCCAACACCCCGGCCGACGCGCATTTCGCGCTGATCGCCACGCCGGCCGAGATGATGGCGCTCGACGGGTTTTCGCAAGGCACCCAGGATTATCCCGATCGTTCGACGACGCTGATCCTCGAGGTCGGCGATCTCGTCTCCGGCGCTGCGCTGCTGCTCGAAGGCCCGGGCATCGAGAAGACGGCGACGATCGCGCCGGCGCAAATGCCGCGCCATTTCGTCGAGCAATGGAAGCAGAACAACCAGCGCTTTCCGCGTGGCGTCGATATCATTCTCGCCACGTCCGAAGCAATTGCCTGCCTGCCGCGCACGACGCGCATCAAGACGATGGAGGCATAGGATGTATGTCGCGGTAAAGGGTGGCGAAGCGGCCATTCGCAACGCCCACAAACTGCTCGCCGACCGCCGGCGCGGCGATCGTTCGGTGCCCGCACTTCGCCTCGACCAGATCGTCGAGCAGCTGGCGCTCGGCGTCGACCGGGTGATGAGCGAAGGTTCGCTCTACGACAGGGAATTGGCGGCACTCGCCATCGTCCAGGCGCGCGGCGACATGATCGAGGCGATCTTCCTGGTTCGCGCCTATCGCACCACGCTGCCGCGTTTCGGCTACACCAGGGCGATCGACACCGGCACGATGCTGGTCGAGCGGCGGGTGTCGGCGACCTACAAGGACCTGCCCGGCGGGCAGCTGCTCGGCCCGACTTTCGACTACACCCACCGGCTGCTCGATCCCGAGCTTGCCGCTGGCGGCGAAGTCGCCGAGCCGGAACAGCGTGCCGGCGAGGCGGAAGCGATGCCGCGCGTCTCGGCCATCCTCGCCCGCGAAGGCCTGATCGAGCCCGACGGCGACATGCCTGGGGATCATACCCCCGGCGACATCACCCGCGAGCCGCTCGAATTCCCGATGGCGCGCGACATCCGCCTGCAGGCGCTGTCGCGCGGCGACGAAGGGTTTCTGCTGGCGCTCGGCTATTCCACCCAGCGCGGCTACGCGCGCAACCATCCCTTCGTCGGCGAGGTTCGCATCGGCGAGGTCGAACTGGAACTGGACGTGCCGGAACTGCCCTTTGCCGTGCCGCTCGGCAGCATCCGCGTCACCGAATGCCAGATGGTCAACCAGTTCAAGGGCTCGGCCAAGGCGCCGCCGCAATTCACCCGCGGCTACGGCCTCGTCTTCGGCCAGAGCGAACGCAAGGCGATGGCCATGGCGCTGTGCGACCGCGCGCTGCGCGCCTCGGAGTTGGGTGAGGATGTCATCGCCGCCGCGCAGGACGAGGAGTTCGTCATCTCGCATTCCGACAATGTCCAGGCGACCGGCTTCGTCGAGCATCTGAAGCTGCCGCATTATGTCGACTTCCAGGCCGAGCTCGACCTCGTGCGCCGCATGCGCACCGAGCATGATGCCCGCGAGAATGCCGGCAAGGCCGAAGAAAAGAGGGAGGCAGCGGAATGAGTGCACAACCAGCGGACATCGCCACCTACAACTTCGCCTATCTCGACGAGCAGACCAAGCGGATGATCCGCCGCGCCATCCTCAAGGGCATTGCCATCCCCGGCTACCAGGTGCCGTTTGCCTCGCGCGAAATGCCGATGCCCTATGGCTGGGGCACCGGCGGCGTGCAGGTCACCGCTTCGATCATTGGCCCGGACGATGTGCTCAAGGTCATCGACCAGGGCGCCGACGACACCACCAATGCCGTTTCGATCCGCGCCTTCTTCAAGAAGGTCGCCAACGTCGCCGTCACCACCGAGACGGCCAAGGCGACCATCATCCAGACCCGCCACCGCATCCCTGAATATCCGCTGAGTGCCGGTCAGGTGCTGGTCTACCAGGTGCCCATCCCCGAGCCGCTGCGCTTCCTCGAGCCGCGGGAAACGGAGACGCGCAAAATGCATGCGCTGGAGGAATACGGCCTTATGCATGTGAAGCTCTACGAGGACATCGCCAGGCACGGCCGCATCGCCACCACTTACGCCTACCCGGTCAAGGTTGAGGGCCGCTATGTGATGGACCCGTCGCCGACGCCGAAATTCGACAATCCCAAGATGCACCGTTCGCCGGCTTTGCAATTGTTCGGCGCCGGCCGCGAAAAGCGCATCTATGCACTGCCGCCCTTCACGGAGGTGGTCAGCCTCGATTTCGAGGACCATCCGTTCGAGGTGCAGACCTTCGACCAGCCCTGCGCTCTGTGCGCGGCCGAGAACGTCTATCTCGACGAGGTCATCCTCGACGATCATGGCGGCCACATGTTCGTCTGCTCCGATACCGATCATTGCGAGAAGCGGCGCGCGGCAGGCCACCGCGGCCATCTCGCGCCCGAGACCCATCTTGCCCCAGGAAAAATGGAGACGGCGCAATGACAGACGAACCGCTGCTGCGCGTCTCGGCGCTGTCCAAATTCTACGGCTCGCGCGTCGGCTGCGAGAACGTCACTTTTGACCTCTGGCCGGGCGAAGTGCTGACGGTGGTCGGCGAATCCGGTTCCGGCAAGACGACTTTGCTCAACTGCCTGTCAACTCGACTGCTGCCCAGCTCCGGCACCGCCAGCTACCGGATGCGCGACGGCCAGTTTCGCGAACTCTACCGCATGAGCGAGGCCGAGCGCCGCTTCCTGATGCGCACCGACTGGGGCTTCGTCCACCAGAATCCGGCCGACGGGCTGCGCATGACTGTATCGGCCGGCGCCAATGTCGGCGAACGGCTGATGGCGGTGGGCGACCGCCACTACGGCAACATCCGCGCCACTGCCGTCGACTGGCTGTCGCGCGTCGAGATCGACGAGGACCGCATCGACGACGAGCCGCGCGCCTTTTCCGGCGGCATGCGCCAGCGCCTGCAGATCGCCCGCAACTTCGTCACCGGGCCGCGGCTGGTGTTCATGGACGAGCCGACCGGCGGCCTCGATGTCTCGGTGCAGGCGCGCCTGCTCGACCTGCTGCGCGGACTAGTCACCGATCTCGGCCTGGCGGCCATCGTCGTCACCCACGACCTTGCGGTGGCGCGGCTGCTATCGCAGCGCATGATGGTGATGAAGGACGGGCGTGTCGTCGAAAGCGGCCTGACCGACCGCGTGCTCGACGATCCGCGCGCGCCCTACACCCAGCTTCTCGTTTCCTCGATACTTCAGGTGTAACCATGGCAACCCCGCTCGTCGTCTCCGATGTCGCCAAGAGCTTCACCATGCATCTGCGCGATGGCATCAAACTGCCTGTCGTCGCCGGCGTGTCGTTTTCGATCAGGAGCGGCGAATGTGCAGTGCTCGGCGGCCCGTCCGGCGCCGGCAAGAGCTCGATCCTGAAGATGCTCTACGGCAACTATGCGGTCGACGAAGGCCAGATCATCGTCCAGCACGAGGACGGGCTCATCGATCTCGCGACGGCCAGCCCTCGCACCGTGCTTGCCGTGCGCCGGCTCACGATCGGCTATGTCAGCCAGTTCCTGCGCACCGTACCGCGCGTCTCCGCCCTCGATGTCGTCGCCGAACCGCTGGTCGAGCGCGGCGAGGAGCGCGAGGTCGCGCACGGCAAGGCACGTGCCTTGCTGGCGCAGCTCAACCTGCCGGAGAAGCTCTGGGCGCTGCCGCCGGCGACGTTCTCCGGCGGTGAACAGCAGCGCGTCAACATCGCGCGCGGCTTCATCACCGAGCATCCGATCCTGCTGCTCGACGAGCCGACCGCTTCGCTCGATGCCAGGAACCGCGACGTGGTGATTGCGCTGATCGCGGCCAAGAAGGCGGCCGGCGTTGCCCTGCTTGGTATCTTCCACGACCACGACGTGCGCGAGGCGGTGGCCGACCGCGTCATCGACGTGACAGCTTTTGCCGCCGGGAAAATTGCCGCATGACAAGAAAGCTGTCGGAAACGCCGCTGGTCCACGAGACGGCGCAAGTCGAGAACTCGACGCTCGGCCGCTGGACCGAGATCGCCGAGCGCTGCCGGGTGTCGGAAAGCACGCTCGGCGACTATTCCTACATGATGCAGGACTGCGGCGTCTGGTGCGCAACGATCGGCAAATTCGCCAACATCGCCGCAAGCGTGCGCATCAACGCTACCAACCATCCGACCTGGCGGCCGACGCTGCACCATTTCACCTATCGCGCCTCGGATTATTGGGACGACGCCGAGCACGAGAGCGAATTCTTCGCCAAGCGCCGCGCCAAACGCGTCACCATCGGCCACGACACCTGGCTCGGCCACGGCTCGACCATCCTGCCCGGCGTCACCGTCGGCCATGGCGCGGCGGTCGGTGCCGGCGCGGTGGTGTCGAAGGACGTCGCGCCCTACACCGTCGTCGCCGGCGTACCGGCCAAGCCGATCCGCGAACGCTTCGACCGCCGCACCGCGGAGCGCTACCAGGCGCTCGGCTGGTGGGACTGGGACCATGCAAGGCTGCGCGCCGCGCTCGACGATTTCCGCGAGCTGGAGGCCAATCAGTTTTTGGAGAAGCATGGGGGTTGACGCCCTGAATAAGTCAGCCGCTCAGGCAAATGTCCAAAATAATAGAAAGAAATCCTAACGTAATAAGAATAGCAACACCAGTCTAATTTAACCTGATAAGTTCTATAAATTTTTTGTCATAACCAATATCTATAAGCGATTTGGTTTTTTCCTCAACTTTATTTGCAAAATTTATCGTAACTAGAACGATTAAAAAAATGAGAATCATTAGAATAATGGCCGCGTCACGCCCATTTCCATAATTGTACAAGTATCCAGATATTGGATGGTTCAAGCTACCAACCCGATATAATGGACGTCAAAACCAGGGCCACTGTGAAACTCATCGCAGCGACTACCCCTGCAGCATACAGTCGCAACCACTGGCGCCAACGTAGCAATTAGGAAGCCTCTCTTTGATACGAGTTTGAATCTTTATTTCAATCTTGATGATGTGGAAACCCCGGCAGCATCACTTGGCGAATCATGCCTTTGATATTCTACTTCTTGGCACGGTTTTCATGTCCCTGACACATCGTCGGGGCAGGACGCGGCCTTCCTTTGGAGATCGCAATGCCTGTTTCAGTCAGACCTTCGCTCGCCGGATTCTTTGCCGGCTCGAACCCGACCCCTCCGGTGCATCTCGGCAGGCGCTACGACACCTCTGGTAATTTTCTCAACGAGCCCGGCAACACGGTCGTCTGCCATCTCGTCAACGGCTCGGCTTCGGAAGCGGTGATCATCGACGTGCGTGAGCGCATGCGCGCCATGCCTGATGCCGACGGGCTGGCCTTCACGCCCGTCTCCAGCCTGCACATGACGCTGTTCCAGGGCATCATCGAATACCGCCGCCGGCTTCCCTATTGGCCGGAGGATGTGCCGCTCGACACCAGCATCGACGACATGACCCGCCTCTATCAGGAACGCCTGAACGGCTTCGAAGGCTACGGCGCCTTCAAGATCAAGGTCGTCGATGTCGTGCCGACGGGCTTGACCGTTGCCGGCGCAACCGATGAGGACGTGCATATCCTGCGCGCATGGCGCGATGCCTTGTCGGCGCCTTTCGGATACCGGCATCCCGACCACGACACTTACGTCTTCCACATCACGTTCGCCTACCAGATCCGGCGTCTGGCGGACGAAGGGGCGTCCGAGTGGCAAGATCTGTTCGACGATTGCCTCTCGCTGTTTGCCCGCCAGGCTCCGGTGATCGAGCTGCGGCCACCTGCCTTTTGCCGCTTCAGGGACATGGAGCATTTCGAGGAGTTGCTGATCCTCGGCTGATCCCATCCAAGCCGCCCGGACGGCAGCGGTTTGGGTCAACTCGCCTTCGCGCCAAACGCGCCTGTGGGCAGTAACAAAACTGACATCAATCCGACACCGCAGGTTCATGCCGTTGCGCTAGCGAGGGTTAACAGACCTTCAACCGCGACTGGACTGGAACTTACCCATGTCAGCAACGCCAGAAATGTCAGCAACGCTCGAAATTCGCGGCGTCACCCGCCGGTTCGGCAAGAACACCGCTGTCAGCAATGTCGACATCTCGATTCCGCACGGTCAGATGGTCGGCATCATCGGTCGCTCCGGCGCCGGCAAATCGACGCTTCTGCGCATGATCAACCGCCTCATCGATCCGAGCCAAGGATCGATTTTTTTTGACGGCGCCGAAATTTCCCGGCTGCGCGGCTCGCCGCTCCGACGCTGGCAGCGCGACTGCGCCATGATCTTCCAGCAGTTCAACCTGGTGCCGCGCCTCGATGTGCTGACCAATGTGCTGCTCGGCCGGCTCAATCACCGTTCGACCGTGTCCAACCTATTTGGCATGTTCTCCCGCGGTGAATGCGCCGAGGCGGTTGCAGCCCTCGAGCGCCTCGACATCGCCCGCACCGCCCTGCAGCCGGCCGGCACGCTTTCCGGCGGCCAGCAGCAGCGCGTTGCGATTGCGCGCGCCATGATGCAGCAGCCGAAGGTGTTGCTGGCGGATGAGCCGATTGCCTCGCTCGATCCGCTCAACGCCAAGGTGGTGATGGATTCGCTGCAGGACATCAATTTGCGCGAGGGCATCACCGTCATCACAAATCTGCATACGCTGGATACGGCCCGCACCTACTGCAACCGCATCATCGGCATGGCCGCCGGCAAGGTCGTCTTCGACGGCCCGCCTGAAGCCCTCAACCGCGAGGCCGTGCGCATGGTCTACGGCGCCGACAGCAATGGCGGCGAAATCTCCGAGGCCATCACCTCCACCAGTGTCGCCATCAAACAGAAAATCGCTGCATCCGCCGGACCGCTCGAGCCCGCATTCCCGGGATATTGAGAACGGCCTGATCGCCCGCCCGCGTCAAAGGCACCTGTCAAAAAATTCGAACGCTACCGGCGCGAGGCCGGGACCAACAGGAGAGAGATAATGTTCAGGAAGATGGTTTTTGGCGCCGTTTCATTGCTCGCCATCGCGGCAAGCGCCGCTCACGCCCAGGATATCAAGGAATTCCGCATCGGCATCCTTGGCGGTGAAAACGAAGCGGACCGGCTGCGCAACTTTCAGTGCCTCGCCGATCACCTGAAGTCCGAATTCGGCTTCGAGAAGGTCTCGCTGTTCCCGGCCGCCGACTATGACGGCGTTATCCAGGGCCTGCTCGGCGGCACGCTCGATTTCGCAGAGCTTGGCGCGTCGGGCTATGCCAGCGTCTACCTCAAGGATCCGAACGCCGTGACCCCGATCCTCACCACCCAGCAGACCGACGGCGCGACCGGCTATTATTCGATCGGCCTTGCGCTGAAGTCGTCCGGCATCACCGACATCAAGTCGGCCAAGGGCAAGAAGCTCGGCTATGCCGACCCGGATTCGACCTCCGGCTACCTGATCCCGCTGACCCAGATCCCGAAGGACACCGGCGCTTCGAACGAAACCTTCTTCGCCTCGACTCAGTTCAATGGCGGCCACGAGAACAACCTTCTCGCGGTTCGCGACGGCAAGGTCGACGTGGCGGTTGACGATTCCTCGGGCATCGGCGACTTCAAGAACGGCTACACCTCCGGCACCTTCCACAAGGAAGTCGCCAAGGGCGCCGTGGACCCCAACGATTTCGTCGAAGTCTGGCGCTCCGGCTCGATCCCGAACGGCCCGCTGGTCGTGCGCACCGCACTCGGCGGCGATATGAGCGCCAAGCTCGCCAACTTCTTCACCAGCCTGCCGGCCAAGGACAAGCCTTGCTTCGAGGCCATCGAAGGCGGCGATTTCACCGGCTACGTTCCGGTGAAGCCGGACTTCTACAGCGTCATCGTCGAAGCCCGCAAAGCCGCGATCGGCGGCTGACGACAATTGCGGAAAGGGCGGCGTCCAGTAGAGCGACGTGCGTCCACTTGGACGCACAAAGTACGCTCTAACACTTAGATGCCGCATCGTGCTTTCCGAAAGTCGACTTTCGGGCCGATGCGGTCGCCACCTTTTTTTGTCCGCTCGTGATCCCGTATGACCTTCGCCGCTACAATTCGTTCAGACGCGGTCCGGCAGGCAGCAGACGCCTGGCGACGCCAGACGTCCTTGCGCCGGTTCTACACGGCGCTCGGCATCGGCTCACTGCTTGTCGCCATGTGCACAGCCATGTGGTTCGCCGACGAGGCCAATGCCGGACATTTCTTCGATCGGCTGCCGCACATACTGGATTTCCTTAGTTGGCTTGTTCCCAAGGACTGGAACGACGTCTGGCGGGCGCTGTTCGACATCACATCGCCGCACGACAAGGGCAGCCAAGAGTTCAACTTCCCGCTTGGCCGCGTCTATCTCTGGGGCGGCTTTTATCTACCCGAATATTTCGAGCTGATGCTCACCACGCTTAACGTGGCGCTGGTTTCCACTTTCATCGGCTTTGTCTTTGCGGTGCCCTTTTCCTTCATCGCCGCGCGCAACTTGACGCCGAGTCCGGTGCTCAGGCTCGTCGTCAAGCGCTTCATGGAACTGCTTCGCGCCTTCCCCGAGATCGTCATTGCCGGCCTGTTCGCAGCCATCCTCTCGACCGGCCCGGTCGCAGCCATTATCGCCATCGGCCTGCATTCCATCGGCGCCCTCGGCAAGCTCTTCTACGAGATCAACGAAAACATCGACATGCGCGCCGAAGAAGGCCTGCGGGCGGTCGGCGCCAACTGGTTCGAGCGCGTGCGCTTTGCCGGCCTGCCGCAAGTGCTGCCCAATTTCATGTCCTACACGCTGCTCAGGATCGAGATCAATGTGCGTATCTCGACCATTATCGGCGCGGTTGGCGGTGGCGGCATCGGCGAGGAACTGAAGCTCTCCATCTCGCGCGGCTTCGGCGCCAAGACGCTGGCATTGGTGCTGCTGCTGTTCACGACGATCTTCCTCGTCGACCAGTTTTCCGCCTGGCTACGCCGCAAGCTCGTCGGCGAGCAGGCATTCATGATGGGTGCCTGACCATGATCCCAAAAAGTGGATTCCGGTTTTTGGAAAAGATCATGGCAAATCAACAAGAAGACTGCCCATGGCCGCAATGACCGCCGATGAGATGCGGTCGATCGAGGAGCGCTTTCCCCAAGTGTTCCGGCGGCCCTTGTACAAACGCTTCGGCCCGCTGGTCCTGTTCACAGGCATCCTGCTCTATCTCCTCTACGCCTTGTGGTTCTTCAGCCTGCCGCAAGTGCTGAGGGAATCGCACTGGGAGCGCCTGCCGCTCTTCCTGACGCAATGGATCAGCTACGATCTGCAGCCGGAATTCCGTCTCGACCAGCCTCAGATCACACCCAGATACCCGCGTTTTTCGGCGCTCGGCGAAGACCCGCATCCCGATTGGGTCATCACCAACGCCAACGGTTCCTACACCATCCTGATCGACGGCCGGGCCAAATCGGTCATCTTCGACAAGACCGAGGCGACGCTGGTCGCCAATGGCCAGACGGTGCCGGTGTCCTTGGCCAGCGGCAAACCGGTAATATCCGGCCCGGTGCCGGAGTGGATCACCGCGCATGACGATGAGATCGTCGCCAGGATGGGCTTTGCCGGCGAGGTCCGTATAACCGTCGATCGCGTCAAGGTCCGCAAGCGCTTCCTCGGCTGGGCGAATTTCGTCTTCGACACACGCTCGCCCTTCTTCGGCAAGTCGCCCGGCGAGGTGGTCTCGTTGCTGGTGTCCGGACCCCAGCTCAAGCCGGGCACATCAAACATTGCGCTGGCCGCCGATAATATCTGGAACAACGCCCAATGGCAGCATGGCGACGTCTGGACGAAGCTGTTCCAGACCATCGTCATGGCGTTTCTCGGCACCTTGCTCGGCGGCATCGTTGCCTTCCCGCTCGCCTTCTTCGCCGCCCGCAACATCACCCCGAGCGGCCTGCTTAGCCAGGTGCTAAAGCGGTTCTTCGATTTCATGCGTTCGGTCGACATGCTGATCTGGGCGCTGTTCTTCACCCGCGCCTTCGGCCCGGGGCCGCTTGCCGGCAGCGCCGCGATTTTCTTCACCGAGATCGGCACGCTCGGCAAAGTCTATTCGGAAGGCCTCGAGAACATCGACGACAAGCCACGCGAGGGCATCCAGTCGACCGGCGCCAACGGCTTGCTGGTGCAGCGCTATGGCGTGCTGCCGGAAGTGATCCCGGTCTTCATCAGCCAGACACTCTATCAGTGGGAATCCAACACCAGGGGCGCGACGATCATCGGCGCCGTCGGTGCCGGTGGCATCGGCCTGAAGCTCTGGGAGGCCATGCGCACCAATTCCAACTGGGCCAATGTCTTCTACATGGTGCTCTTGGTCCTGCTCGTCGTTTTCATCTTCGACAACATTTCCAATTTCCTGCGCCGCCGCTTGAGCAGGACGATCCACGACTACAACCGGATCCAGGCCGGCCAGGGCTGACGGGGGGCGTTGCGCAGGCGTGCGGTTAGGGCGCCTTCCTCCATCCATTCCTGATATGCCTGTAGCCGTCGCGGTAAACAGCTTCCGGGCCTTCGGAAAAGTCGCGCCACACCTTGGTGGCCGCGGCCAGATCCTTCAGCGAACGCCCGAACGCCTCGATCGTCAGCCAATCGTCGTAGCCGCTCTTGCGAATGGCGGAGAAAGTCTCCTTCCAGGGGACGTGGCCGCGGCCCGGCACGCCGCGATCGTTCTCCGAAATATGGATATGGACGATGTTCTTGCGGTTGCGCACATAGGCGCCGATCGGGTCGGCCTCTTCGATGTTGGCGTGGAAGGTGTCGTACATCGCCTTGATGTGCGGCCGGTCGATCGCGTCGATATGCGCCGACAAATCGTCCATCGTGTTGAGCAGATAGCATTCGAAGCGGTTGAGCGCCTCCAGCCCGATGGTGATGCTCTTGTTGCCGGCATAGTCGCCAATGGCGCGTTGCGAAGCGATCGAACGTTTTTTCTCGGCCGCCGTCGGCCCGCTGCCGGAGAAGGCTCCGAGTGTCGAATGCAGCGGGCCGCTCAACGTGTTCGCGCCAAGCGCCTGAGCGCAGTCGATCGCCGATTTCATGTAGTCGATCCCGGCCTTGCGCGTCGAGGCGTCGGCCGAGATCAGGTTCATCGCCGGATCGCCCATCGCCGAGACGGCGGTACGTTGCAGCCCGATGCGGTCGAGCAACTCACCGAGCTTCTTGTAGTCGTCCGGCGTGCCGGAGAAGACCGGTATCTCGACGCCGTCGAAGCCGGTCGCCTTGATATCCCTCAACAACGGCTCGTGTTTTTTCATGACACTGGTCGTCCACAACAACATGCACATGCCGATTTTCATCGACGCCCCTCCCCTTTGACGGCCGGGCTTGCTCCTCCGGCGACTTCGCCACAAGCCCCCTCATCCGGCCACTTCGCGGCCACCTTCTCCCCGCTGGGGAGAAGGTGCAGACGCCAACGCAGGCGATCTCCTCTCCCCTCGGGGAGAGATCGGAATGCCCCCAATTGCCCTTGCAATTCGGCTGGCATCCGGGTGAGGGGGACTTCCCGTTAACCGGACGCAGTGATTAAAGTTTCGTCCACGCTCCATTCTTCTTTGACGACTTCACGCAGGCCTCGATGAAGGCCATGCCTTCGACGCCGTCTTGCACAGTTGGGAAAACGACATCCTTAGCCGGCTTGCCGCCCCTCCGGCGCGCCGCACGAATGGCCCGCGCGGCTTCCTGGTAGATGTTGGCGAAACCTTCGAGATAGCCTTCCGGATGGCCTGGCGGAACGCGGCTGACGCGCCCGGCGACGGGCAACGCTCCCGCGCCGTTTCGGGTGATCAACTGCTTCGGCTGACCGAACGGCATGTACCAGAGATAGTTCGGATCGGCCTGCACCCATTCGAGCCCGCCCTTCGAGCCGTAGATGCGCAATTTCAGGCCGTTCTCGTGGCCGGGCGCCACCTGGCTTGCCCAGATCATGCCCTTGGCGGGGTGCGACCCGCCGACCGGCTTGAAGCGCAGCAGCACATTGATGTTGTCGTCGAGCAGCCGCCCCGGGACGAAGGCATCGAGATCGGCCGACAACGAATCGAGCTCCAGCCCGGAGACGAAACGGGCGAGGTTGTAGGCGTGCGTGCCGATATCGCCCAGCGCACCGCCGGCACCGGCCTGCTTGGGGTCAGAGCGCCACGCAGCCTGCTTCTGGCCGGTGGCGGCCAGGTCTTCGGTCAGCCAGTCCTGCGGATATTCCGACTGCACGATGCGGATGTCGCCGAGCTGTCCCTTGGCCACCATCTCGCGTGCCTGCCGCACCATCGGATAGGCGGTGTAGTTATGCGTCAGCACGAACACCTTGCCGGTCTTTTCGACCAGCGCCGCCAGCCTCTTTGCCTCGGCCAGCGTCGTCGCCAGTGGCTTGTCGCAGATGACGTGGATGCCGGCCTCGAGAAAAGCTTTGGCGGCCGGCACGTGCACATTGTTCGGCGTGACGATGGCCACCACCTCGATGCCATCCGGCCGCTTGGCCTCCGCCTTGGCCATCTCGGCATAGGAGCCGTAGCTGCGTGCCGGATCGAGCCCAAGCTCGGCCGCCGAGGCCTTAGCGCGCTCCGGATTCGACGAGAGGGCGCCAGCAACCAGCACGAACTCGTTATCCATGCGCGCCGCGATGCGATGCACCGCGCCGATAAATGCGCCTTGTCCGCCGCCAACCATGCCGTAACGGATCGGACCGCCTCCCGTTTCCGTCTTCGATGCGCCAACCATGATTTTCTCCCTCGTCACTGAAATACCCCTCCGCTTGAGGGGAAGGTGGCCCGCAGGGCCGGGTGGGGTTGGTTCATGCCGAGCTCTACGCCCAGCGACCCACCCCGATCCGCTGCGTGGATCGACCCTCCCCTCGAGGGGGAGGGATATCTGTGCTAGATCCCCATCATCTCGCGCAGCACCTTTTTATCGGTCGTGCCGCCGGCGAAATCGTCGAATGCTTTTTCCGTCACCCTGATGATGTGGTGCTGGATGAAGGGGGCGCCTTCGGCAGCACCATCCTCCGGGTGCTTAAGGCAGCATTCCCATTCCAGCACCGCCCATGAATCGTAATTGTATTGGGTGAGCTTGGAGAAGATGCCGCCGAAATCCACCTGCCCGTCGCCGAGCGAGCGGAAACGCCCGGCGCGGTTGGTCCAGCTCTGGTAGCCGGAATAGACGCCTTGCCGCCCGGTCGGATTGAATTCGGCGTCCTTGACGTGGAACGCCTTGATCCGCTCGTGGTAGATGTCGATGAATTCGAGATAATCGAGCTGCTGCAGCAGGAAGTGCGACGGGTCGTAGTTGATGTTGCAGCGCTTGTGGCCGCCGACCGCATCGAGGAACATCTCGAATGTCGCGCCGTCGAACACGTCCTCGCCCGGATGGATTTCGTAGCCGACATCGACGCCGTTCTCGTCATAGACGTCGAGGATCGGCTTCCAGCGCTTGCCCAGCTCGGCAAATGCTTCCTCGATCAGTCCCGCTGGCCGCTGCGGCCATGGGTAGAGGTATGGGAAGGCCAACGCGCCGCAAAACGACACCGACGCCTTGAGCCCGAGATTTTTCGAAGCCTTGGCGGCGAACTTCATCTGTTCGACCGCCCATTGCTGCCTGGCTTTTGGATTGTTGTGCACCGCAGCCGGGGCAAAGCCGTCGAACTGCGCGTCATAGGCGGGATGCACCGCCACCAGTTGCCCCTGCAGATGCGTCGACAGTTCGGTGATTTCGACGCCGGCATCGGCGCAGATGCCCTTCACCTCGTCGCAATAGGCCTTGGAGGAGGCTGCCTTCTCGAGATCGAACAGTCGGGCGTCCCATGTCGGGATCTGCACGCCCTTGTAGCCCAGACCAGCCGCCCATTTGGTGATCGAGGCCAGCGAATTGAACGGCGCGGCGTCGCCCGCAAACTGCGCCAGGAACAGACCAGGCCCCTTCATCGTCGTCGGCATCGGCATCTCCCTATGTTTCACGACCAAGCATAGCGCCGATTGAAAACAGGGCCAGCGTCTTTGGTCTCTTTGCACAGCGCGCTCAGCGCTGCTATTCTGGTATTACCAAATGCCGAAATCTGGTCAAGCCATTTGAAGCGCTGCGACGGTCCTGCAACCATGCCGAGTTAAGCCACATGTTTAAATATAATCAATAGCATAGACAGGAGCCAACGCTTGATGGCAGCAGTTCTTGCCGTCCAGATGAAATTACTGTAGACGTCCCTTCAAGCCCAATTGGTCGAACCAGTTTGCAAAAAATGCTGGGACGCCTTGGGGAGGAATCATGCGGCACGCTTCGGCAGAGTGCGCCGCAGGCGAACTGGTACAGGCGATTCTGGGAAGGATAGACCATGCATCTTTCGACGCACAATTGGATGCGGGCGGAGCCGCTGGAAACGACGCTCAAGCGCATCAAGAAATTCGGCTACGAGTCGATCGAGATCTCCGGCGAACCCGAACAGTACAAGCCTAAGGAGACGCGCGCACTGTTGAACGAGTACGGCATTCGCTGCTGGGGAGCGGTGACGCTGATGCTGGGCGAGCGCAATCTCGCCGCCAAGGACCAGGGCCAACGCGAGCGCTCGGTGCAGTATGTCAAGGACGTGCTGACCATGGTCAGCGAACTTGATGGCGAGATCATCACGCTGGTTCCGGCCACCGTCGGCAAGGTGGTGCCGGACGGCACCGAGGAAGAGGAGTGGAAATGGGTGGTCGACGCCACCCGGGAATGCTTCACCCACGCCAAGAAGGTCGGCGTCAAGATCGCGGTCGAGCCGCTCAACCGCTTCGAGACCTATCTGTTCAACCGCGGCGCCCAGGCACTGGCGCTGGCCGATGCGGTCAGTCCCGAATGCGGCGTCTGCCTCGACGCCTACCACATCCACATGGAAGAATTTAACGTCTACGACGCCATCCGGCAGGTCGGCAAGCGCCTGTACGACTTCCATGTCGCCGACAACAACCGCTTCGCCGCCGGCCTCGGGCAGATCGACTGGCCGAAGATCGTCGGCACGCTGAAGGAGATCGGCTATGATGGCGCGCTGACCAATGAATTCGTCGCCCCCGTCGACCGCACGCCGGCTGCCCCCTATCCCGACATGGTCGAACGCAACCCCGTCGACATCTCGCCGGAGCAGTTGAAATTCATTCAGGACCACGGCTCCAGCGTGCTCACGGAGAAATTCTACACCGACCAGATGCGCATCAACGCGGAAACGCTGCTGCCGCTGATCAAGTAGCCGAGCCGTTTGGAAAAGCCCTTCCGCCTCACCGCGGCCGGGCCGAGGATGAACATGCGCATCAAGACGGTCCAAGCCTGGTGGGTCCGCATACCGATCGAAGCCGCGAAGCAGCACCGCAGCGACTTCGGTCAGGTAGCGACGTTCGACGCCGCCATCCTGCGCATCGAGACCGACGACGGGCTGGTCGGCTGGGGCGAGGGCAAGAATGCCGCCGGCAGCGCCGGCAGCTACGGCGCCCTTGTCCATTTGCTGAACTACGAGGTCGGCCCGCAGCTGGTCGGCCGCGACCCGGCTGACATCGGCGTCATATGGGAGATGCTCTATAATGGCACGCGCCACGACAGCGCCGCTCGCGCTGGCCACGCCATGCCGCAATTGGCACGACGCGGCATGAGCATCGCCGCTATCAGCGCCGTCGACATCGCATTGTGGGACATTCTTGGCAAATCGCTCGGCGTTCCGGTCTGGCGGCTGCTCGGCGGCCGCAAGCTGGACCGCATGCCGGCCTATGCTTCCGGCGGCTGGGCCACTGCGGAAGCCATCGGCGACCAGCTGCAGTCCTACATCACCAAGGGCGGTTTCAAGGCGCTGAAGATGCGCGTCGGCGCCATGGACGGCGCCCCACATATCTCGGCCGCTCGCGTCCGTGCCGCCAGACAGGCGCTCGGTCCCGATATCGACCTGATGGTCGACGCGCACGGCACCTACACGGTGGCCGAAGCCAAGCGCTTTATCCATCTCGCCGGCGACCTCGATCTCGCCTGGTTCGAGGAGCCGGTGATCGCCGACGACAAGCCCGGCATGGCCGAGGTGCGCGCCTGCGGTTCGATCCCGATCGCCACCGGCGAAAGCGAGGCGACGCGCTATGCCTTCCGCGACCTCGCCGTGCTCAAATCCGCCGATATATTCCAGCCGGATCCGGCCTTTTGCGGTGGCATCAGCGAGGCGATGAAGATCGGCACCATCGCCAGCGCCTTCAATCTGCGCTTTGCGCCGCATCTTTGGGCCGGCGCGCCCTGCTTCTTTGCCGGGCTGCATGTCTGCGCTGCTTCGCCGGCGAGCTTCACCGTCGAATATTCGCTCGGCGCCAACCCGATGATCCACGATCTGATCGAAGAGACTGTCGAAGCAAAGGACGGTATGGTAGCGATCCCTGATAGACCCGGGCTGGGATTCACCATTTCGGAGCGGTTCCTGGAGGCGCACGCGCAACACGGCTGACATGAAAGAAAAGAACCTTCTCGCGGAACTCGCCGCCTATCTGTTCTCCCATTCGGACAAGGAGACGGGCCGCACGCCGTCGGAGCGCGAACTGGCAGAGCATTTCGGCGTCAGCCGCGGCCAGATCCGCGAGGCGCTGGCCATTCTCGAGGCCATGCGCATCGTCGAGCGACGGGCGAAATCCGGCATCTACATCGATGCGAAGCAGGCGAGCGTCGAGGCGATGGCGCTGTTCGCCCGCGCCGGCCTGCCGCTCGATCCCGTCCAGATCTACGAGACGGTCGAGTTGCGCAAGATCCACGAGATCAAGGCCGCCGAACTTGCCTGTTCACGCGCCACCGAGGAGAATTTCGAGCGGCTGCGCGAGATCCTGAAGGCCTCCGAGGATCGCATCGCCGCCGGTGAAGGGCTTGCCCGGGAAGACCGCGAGTTCCACCTCGAGATCGTGCGGGCGACCAAGAACAGCGTCTTCCACAATATCTGCAGCGTCTACTACATGATGGGTGAACTGCGCCTGCCGATCTATTTCAACGATCCCGAACGCAGCGTGCGCTCCCATGCCGAGCATATCCAGATCTACGAGGCGCTGCTGCGCCGCGATGGCAATCTCGCCCAGGCGCTGATGAGCGCCCACCTGCAAGGCGCGGAAAGCTACTGGAAGGGGCTGATCGAGGGGCGTGGGGCGGAACCGGAAAGCCCTGCGCTCGAAAAGGCCTGAAATGCCCAAGATCCTGTCAACACACAGACTGCACCCTCGTGCCGCTTCCATGCTGACCGGGGCCGGCGAACTCGTCGTTGCTTCCGCCCTCGATGCGGCCACGCTGGCCGCCGAGGCGAGGAACGCCGATGTCATCATCGTTCGCGCTCCCTTGCCTGCGGCGCTTTTCGAAGGCGCGAAGAAGCTCAGGGCCGCGATCCGCCACGGCGCCGGGCTGGACATGGTACCGATGGAAGCGGCCAATGCGGCCGGCGTGCTGGTGGCGAATGTGCCGGGGGTGAACGCGCGATCTGTCGCCGAATATGTGATGTTCGCGGCGCTGGCGCTGCTTAGGCGCTTCCGTGTGTTGGACCGCGACTTGCGTGCGAAGGGCTGGCTGGCGGGCCGCGAACACACGGTGGTGGCCAGCGAGCTAGCGGGCAAGACGATCGGCATTGTCGGCCTCGGCGCGATCGGTCAGGCGGTTGGCCACATCGCCGCCCATGGGTTCGATCTGAATGTGGTGGCGACGACGCGCAGCATGCGGCCGGCGCCGGACAGGGTCGGCTTCCTGTCGATCGATGCACTCATCGAGCAGAGCGACATCATCGTTCTGTGCTGCCCGCTGACGCCCGAAACACGGGGGCTGATCAGCCGCGAGCGCATTGAGCGGATGAAGCCGGATGCGCTGCTGATCAATGTTTCGCGCGGGCCGGTGATCGATGACGACGCGCTGATCGAGGCCTTGCAGAAGGGCCGCATCGGCGGCGCTGCGCTCGATGTTTTTGCTACACAACCGCTACCGCCCAACCATCCTTATTTCGGCTTCGACAACGTCATCGTCACCCCGCACATGGCTGGGATTACCGAGCAGTCGATGATGCGCATGGGCGTCGGCGCGGCTGGCGAAGCCTTGCTGGTGCTGGCCAACAGATTGCCGGTCAATCTGCGCAACCCCGAAGTGGTCGAGCACTACCGGCGGCGGTTCCCTGCCGATTTCTGAAAGCGCCCCAATGTTCCCGAATTCGCCGGCGATGGTGCCAGCATGGCAAGCGTCACAAAATTCCTACTGACCGCCGGCTTCTGCGTGGCGACGGCGCAAGCCTTCGCCAACGGACAGGGTAGCTACGTGTTCTGCGACAACGGCATACGCTGCGTGGCGGCACCCTGTCCATCGAACAGCGCACTCGACCTCGCTGCTGGGAAGCTCATCAAAGGCGTTTCAATCGACATCGATCGCCTGCCGCAGCAAGACAAGGCGCTCGATCTTTCAGACAAGCTCTATGCCGGCAAGGTCGTTGTTGTCGGCTCGATCGAGAACCGCACCCGGACCTTCAACGGCAAGCGGTACACCCTGCCTTGGCTGGTCGCCACCAGCATCGAACGCGCCGCCAAGGACAGCGAACGCGGCCACTGCTCGTCGCGCTGACACGCGCTATCCGATCAATTTGCAAGCAGCCCCTCCACGCCGGCTGCGATGCGCAGTAGGTGGTGGTCATGGCCATTGCGCGCCACCAGCATCAGCCCGGCCGGACGCGTCATTCCCGGCATCGGCAGCGAGATGGCTGATAGATCGAACTGGTTGGCGACCTGCGTGTTGCGCAACAGAAGGCCTTCCGTCCTGTTGCACAGAGCCTCGTCGCTGGTCATCGACACGATCGTCGGCGCCGTCACCGGTGTGGTCGGCAGGGCCAGCACGTCGACCGACGCCAGCCGGTCATCCATCGCGGCGGCCAGCGCCGTGCGGCGGCGCATTGCCCTGATATAGACCGTGGCCGGAATGGCGGCGGCGCGCGACAATGGCCCGCTTACCCGCGGGTCGACCGGCCTCGTCGCTCCCGTCGCCAGCCAGTCGGCATGGATCTCCGCCCCTTCCATCGCCGCGATCGACGCGCGTTGGGTTGCCACGCGCAGATCGGCAAGCAGGTCGTCGATCGACAGCTCCACAAGCCGTGCGCCGCTAAGCTCTATCTTGCGCAGACACCGGTCGAACGTCGTCGCGACCTCTTCCTGCGTATCATCGAACAGCACGCCGCGCGCAATACCGATGCGCAGGCCGTCCAGCGGCAGCGGCAACAGTGCCGCCAGGTTTTCGCCCGACATCACTGCATCGGCCGCCGCACATTCGGCGACGGTGCGGGCCAGCGGACCGATCGAGTCCAGCGTGGCTGACA
Organism: Mesorhizobium sp. M0296; assembly: GCF_040321675.1. NCBI lineage: Bacteria > Pseudomonadati > Pseudomonadota > Alphaproteobacteria > Hyphomicrobiales > Phyllobacteriaceae > Mesorhizobium > Mesorhizobium sp. M0296. The sequence continues at coordinate 210,941 of NZ_JAMYRZ010000001.1, read as the reverse complement.
GCGGAAACGCACCCGCAAGCGGCACGCGCCGCGCAGTCGGCTTGAAACCGACGACGCCATTCAGCGATGCCGGAATGCGCACCGAACCACCGGTATCGGAACCGATGGAGATTTCGCTGGTGCCTTCGCCCACCGAAACGCCGGCGCCTGAGGAGGAGCCGCCCGGAATACGGCTGGCATCGCTAGCATTGCCGGGCGTGCCATAATGTGGATTGACGCCGATCGCAGTAAAGGCGAACTCGGTCATGTTGGTCTTGCCGAGGATGATTGCGCCGGCCTGGCGCAACTGTTGCACGACAATGGCATCCCGCAGCGCCGGCGCTGCGTTGGCGAGCAGCAGAGAGCCCGCCGTGGTCGGCTCGCCGGCGACATCGAACAGATCCTTGATCGAGACGATCGCCCCATCGAGCGGCCCGAGCGTGACGCCGGCTTTTCGCCGCGCATCGGTGGCGTCCGCCGCCGCCCGTGCGGCTTCCGGGTAGAGCTTTACGAAAACCCTCTCATCGTCGACGCGAGCGGCAAGAGGCGAAAGAATTGCTTCGAGGTGATCGCGGGCTGATTGCATTTTTCGGTGTCGGACTCCGCGCGCTTGCAACGTCTTAAGGTAGTAGCCAGAAACTGGCCGCAGGAGACATAGCCCGGCACGGTCGGATTTGCACCTGTCGAACCGAAGGAGGAAGGCCCGATGCTCTACCAAGGCAGCTGCCACTGCGGCAAGGTCGCGTTCGAGGTCGAAGGCGAGCTGACCGGAGCCGTTCGGTGCAATTGCTCGATCTGCTCGCGCAAGGGTGCACTGCTATGGGCAGTTCCGCATGAGAGCATGCGGGTGCTTGCCTGGGGCGATGATCTCGGCCGCTACAGCTTCGGCAACCATGTCATCGCCCACCGCTTCTGCCGCAGCTGCGGCATTCACCCCTTCGCCGAGGATGTCGGCGAAGGGAGCGGGCGAAGTGCCTATATCAATATCAATTGCATCGAGGCGTTGGACGTCGCCGCCGTGCCGGTCTTCGACTTCGACGGCCGTTCCGTTTAGGCCTTGGGGTCGTCGATCGGCTTGGGGCCAAGGAAGAACGCCGCCAGTGCCGCAAGCAACGTCGCCGCCGCGCAATAGGCGAAGGCGGTGGCAACGCCGGTATTGTCGACCAGCAGGCCGCCGAAGACGGCGCCCAACGCGATGGCGACCTGGAACGTCATAACCATGAGCCCACCGGCGCTTTCCGCCTGATCGGGGGCGGCCCGCACCAGCCAGGTCTGCAGCCCGACTGGGACGGCGCCGAAGGCAAAGCCCCAGCTGGCCACTGCTATTGCAGCCACGACGGGTGAACCTCCGACCACCAGCAGCAGGAGCGCCGAAAACGCGATCAGCAGGGGCGCCAGGCTGACGGCTGCCTTGAGGCTGCGTTCGGCAATGAAGCCGCCGGCAAAATTGCCGAAGAAGCCACCAATGCCGTAGGCGAGCAGCACAAGCGAGATCGTCTCGATGTCCAGCGCGGGCACCTTCTCGAGAAACGGGCGGACATAGGTGAAGCCGGCAAAATGTCCCGAGGCGACCAGCAGCACCACCAGCAGCGCCACCCTGATCATCGGCCGCTTCATCACCTCCAGCAGCGTACGAAAACCTGCCGTACCTGCAGGCGGCAGCTTCGGGATGGTAGCCACCTGCACCAGCAGCGCCAGCGCACCAACCACGGCGGCGATCATGAACGCCGTCCGCCAGCCCCAGATGTCGCCGACATAGGCGCCGACCGGAGCCGCGCAGACCGTCGCCACCGAAACGCCGGTGAGAATGATCGACATGGCACGCGGCATCAGCCGCATCGGAACGAGCCGCATCGCCATGGCTGCCGACATCGACCAGAAGCCGCCAAGACTGATCCCGAGCATGATGCGGGCAATCAGAAGAACGGGAAGCGAGGACGCAAACGCGGCCACCAGGTTTGACAGCACAAGCAGCACCGTCAGCGCCCACATGACCAGCCTGCGGTCCAGCCGCTTGGTGACAATAGCCATGGTCGGCGCCGCAATCGCGCCAATGACGGCGGTGGCCGTTACCGCCTGCCCGGCGGCGCCTTCGGTGATGCCGAGATCCTGTGCAAGCGGCGTCAGCAGGCTGGCAGGCAGAAATTCCGCGGTCACCAGGCCAAAGACTCCGAGCGCCAGGGAGACCACCGCCCCCCATGCGGGCTCGGATCGTTCGCCGGTTTCCGATGGGTCGAGAACGGCGTCCATGACGCCTGTCGCGGGTTCGGTCATGAGGGATCTCCGATCTGGTTGCAGCGCAGCATTTGGCTGCAATGCAACATAGGGAGTGACTGTCTGGAGTTTCCATGCTAGAAACACCATTATGCTTGACCGTTCGTCCAAAATTCCAATCACCGGTGATCCGCTGACAGACATATTGCGCGGATTGCGCCTCGAAGGCGTCGATTACGGCCGTTGCGAGATGAAGGAACCCTGGGGCATCCATTTTCCGGCTCAGGCGGCGGCACGGTTTCATTTCATCGGCCGCCAAGGCTGCTGGTTGCTGCAGCCGTCCGGTGAATGGGTCGAGCTCAAGGCGGGCGACGCTGCCTTGTTGCCGCGCGGCTCAGCCCACACGCTGGCGAGCGAGCCGGGTATCGAGGCGGCGCCGATCCACGGCTATGATGTCGAGGAAATCTGCAAGGGTGTCTATTGCATGTCGAATGACGGCATGCCCGGCTGCCGTCCGGGGACCTTGCTGTTTTTCGGCAGCATGTATTTCAATCTCGATGGCTTGCACCCCTTGCTCGGCATGATGCCGGACGTGATGCGCGCACATGAGTTGGAGGCCTATGAGCCAGGTATCCCGCATTTGCTGGAAGCGATGGCCCGCGAGGTGACGATGGAGCGCGTCGGCTCTGGCGGCATCCTGGCGCGGCTGGCCGATGTGCTCGCCGCGACCGTCATCCGCTCATGGGTCGAGCGCGGCTGCGGCGACTCTTCCGGTTGGATTGCGGCGGTCAGGGACCGCGAGATCGGCCGGGTGCTGGCCGCGATCCATCTGGAACCGAACCGCGACTGGACGGTGGAGGCTCTGGCGAAGATGATGGGTGCCTCGCGATCAGGTTTCGCCGAGCGCTTCGCAACCATTGTCGGCGAAACACCGGCAAAGTACGTCACGCAGGTGCGGATGCACCAGGCGAGGCAATGGCTGGTCCGCGACCGGCTCAAGATTTCCGTCGTCGCGGCGCGCCTCGGCTACGAATCCGACGCCTCCTTCAGCCGCGCCTTCAAACGGGTCATCGGATCGCCGCCCAGCCATTTCCGGGCCGAGGAACAGGCGGAGATCCGCCAGGCCGGCTAAACGTTGGCCGGCTTATTGCTCGGTGATGCAGGCCGAGCCGGCGCTGCTCTTGCAATATTTGCCGGAGGCCCCGCACCTGCCATCCGAGACTTCCACGACGGTGCCGCTCAACAACAGCTTGCAGTCGCTGGTGGACAGATTGACCGTGCCGTTGAGGTCCTTGATCTTCTTGGCGTCGACCTTCGCGCCGGCGACAACTTTCTTGGCTGCCTGCGCCTCGCCCAGATGCGCCGCCGACAATCCCATACCGGCGACGAGCAGGATCGTCGCAAAACTGCGGAACAGATTTCCCATAGCCAACCCTCCATTTTGGGCCTCCAAATTGGGCTTGCAAAGCCCGTTTGGGACCAAAGGATCAGCCTATTCGACAAATCGGAGCATCCGCATCCCCCGTACGGGGGATGACGGGAAGACTCGAGCATTTCGCAGCCAAGCGGAATCACGTGGCGTCGCACAAATGCGGCTAAAACACATGGATAGAGCGGCATGCACGGTTCACTTTGAACGTATCCCGCTCTAGCGCAGTAAAGACGCTTGTACTTAGCCGGCGTGACGCAGGCTTATTCCGCTGCCCTTGTCGAACAGCACCACCTTGTCCGGGTTCCAGGCAAAGCGCACCGGCTGCTCTATCTGGACGTCGGTCCTCGCAGGCACGGTGGCGCGCAGCATGGCGTCGCCGACCCGCAGCGTCAGGATCTTCTCGACGCCATGGTTCTCGACGTCATGGACCCGCGCCTCGACCGGCGCGCCGGTCTCGAGATAGACGTCCTCGGGACGAATACCGAAGACGAGCGGGCGACCGTCGGTCGCCGCGCCCGTCTTTAGCCCCCACGAAGTCTTGGCACCCCCCGAAGTCTTGGCACCCCCCGCAAACGGCAATTCGAAATTGAGCGGCGCCATCACCGCACGTCCGTTGACGAGCTTGCCGTCGATGAGGTTCATCGGCGGCGAGCCGACGAAGCTTGCCACGTAGGTGTCGCGCGGATTGTTATAGATCTCGTACGGCGTGCCGGTCTGTACGATGCGGCCATGGTTGAGCACGCCGACCTTGTCACCCATCGACATCGCCTCGATCTGATCATGCGTCACGAACAGGAAGGTGGCGCCAAGCTGCATCTGCAGGTTCTTCAATTCGGTGCGCAGCGCCTCGCGCAATTTGGCGTCGAGCGCCGACAACGGCTCGTCCATCAGGAATACCCGCGGCTTGCGCACGATGGCGCGACCGATCGAGACGCGCTGCATCTCGCCGCCTGAAAGCCTGTCGGTCTTGCGGTCGAGCAGATGCTCGATCCTCAGCGTCCTGGCCGCGCGGTCGACACGATCCTTGATCTCGGCATCGGGCAGCCGGCGGATCTTCGGCTTCAGCGGAAATTCGAGGTTCTGGCGCACCGTATAGCGCGGGTACAGCGAATATTGCTGCAGCACCAGCGCCACGTCACGCTCGGCCGCGCCCCAGTCGGCGACATCGACGCCGTCGATGAAGACCTGGCCTTCGCTCGGTTTTTCCAGGCCGGCAATCATGCGCAGCGTCGTCGTCTTGCCGGCGCCGGTCTCGCCAAGCAGGACGAAGAACTCGCCATCGGCGATGTCGAGATCGAGCCCGGTCAAGGCGGTGTGATTGCCGAATTTCTTCGAGATGTTCTTGAGCTGGATGTGGGCCATCAGAGTCTCACTCCCAGCGATTTGCCGCTCGCCGTGTCGAAGAAATGCGCCTGGCTGGGATCGATTCTGACGAAGACTCTTTCGCCGGGGCCGCCGATGAAGCCGCTCTTGGTGCGCGCACGCAGCATCTTGGAGCCGACCTTGAGGTCGACGATGTCGAAGGACCCGAGCGGCTCGACGATCTGCGTCTCCACCGGCAAGAATCCCTCGGCGGCTTCGCGGCGGACGAGGACGCCTTCCGGCCGGATGCCGAGCGCGAGTTGGCTGCCGGCATGGCCGTTGAGCTTCGACAGCAAGGCGCGCGGGAATTCGAAACCGGCGGCCGCATCGCCGACCGTGACCGAGGCCGATGAGGCTTTCTCGGTCACCGAAGCGTCGGCGACGTTCATCACCGGGCTGCCTACAAATTGCGCGACGAAAAGATTCGCCGGATGCGAATAGACCTCGTCCGGCGAGCCGACCTGCTGCAGCACACCTTCATGCATGATGACGATGCGGTCGGCGAGGCTCATCGCCTCGATCTGGTCGTGGGTGACGTAGATGCTGGTCGAGCCCTGCTTGATGTGCAGCCGCTTGATCTCGGCCCGCATCTCCTCGCGCAGCTTGGCATCGAGCGCCCCGATCGGCTCGTCCATCAGCATCGCCTTCGGCCGCCGCACCAAGGCTCGGCCGATCGCCACGCGCTGCATGTCGCCGCCCGACAGCGCCGACGGTTTCTTGGCGAGGAGATCGCTGATCTGCAGCTTCTTGGCGACCGAGCGAACCTCGCTGTCGATCTCGGCCTTGCTCTTGCGCGTCGCCCTGAGCGGAAAGGCGATGTTCTCATAGACGCTCATATGCGGATAGAGCGAGAACGACTGGAAGACCATGGCGATATCGCGATCGGCGGCCTTGAGGTGCTGGACCGGCTTGCCGTCGATGAGGATGTCGCCGCCGTCGATCGTCTCCAGCCCGGCAATCGCCCTGAGCGTCGTCGTCTTCCCGCAGCCCGACTGGCCGAGCAGCACGATGAACTCGTTGTCGTCGATCTTCAGGTTGAGGTCTTTGATGACCTGGACGGCGCCGAAATATTTCTGGACGCCTCGAAGCTCGATCTGGGTCAATGCTGTGCCCCCGGATTTGCCCCTTGCCCGGTGCCGGCCTTCTCCTCCGGCGCGATCTTGGAGGTGATGTTGAAGCCGATCAGGCCGATCAGGATGATGGTCACGCCATAGCTGTGCAGCAGCATGTTCCACGGCTGGCAGAGCGCGATGATACCGAGCACCATCAGCACCTGGCTGCCCGGTTCGAGATATTTCTGGTTGATGTCGCGAAAGCTCATTTGCGGATCGCTCCAAACGACATGCCGCGCAACAGGTGGTTGCGGAGCAGGAAGGTGAAGATCGCGACCGGCAGCAGGAACAGGAAGGTTCCGGCGGCAATCACCGTCCAGTCCGGCAGGCCGGAACCGATCTGGCTGGGGATGAAGGGCGGTGCTGTCTGGGCACGGCGGCTGGTCATGATCAGTGCGAAGGCATATTCGTTCCACGCCGTGATAAAGCAGAACACGGCGGTGGCGGCGATGCCGGTGGCGGCCTCGGGCAGCACGATCTTGAAGAAGGCCTCCATGCGCGTATAGCCGTCGACGAGGGCCGCCTCCTCATACTCCTTGGGGATCTCGTCCATGAAGCCTTTCATCAGCCACACCGAGAAGGACAGGTTGAAGGCGGTGTAAAGGATGATCAGGCCGATATGGGAATCGTTGAGGCCGACCGCCCGGTACATCAGGAACATCGGAATGGCGACGACCACCGGCGGCAGCATGCGTGTCGACAGGATGAAGAACAGTAGGTCCGCCTCGCCTTTTACCTTGAAGCGCGAGAACCCATAGGCGGTGAAGGTGCCCATGCCGACGGCCAGGACGGTCGAGGTTATGGCAACGATCAGTGAGTTCATGAAACGGCTCGGATAGCCCGACCACTGCACCTGGCCCTTGCCGTCGCGCACGATCTTTTCGCCCCCATTGAAGACGACGCGCTCCCACCACGGCGCAGCCGCGTACTCCTCCGGCGACGGCGGGCTGCGCAGCTGCGAACGCTTGGTGAACAACTTGACGAAGGGCGATATCTCCGGCTGGAAAACCACCGTCGGCGGAATGGTGGTGGCGAGGTTGCGCGGCTTGAACGCCGTCGAGGCGATCCAGTAGATCGGCGCCAGGAAGATGATCGTCACCAGCAGGACAGCGACGATGGCGACCCGGTTGAAGGTGATTTCGGAAGAAGTGCGGACTGCGGCCATCTCAGCGCTCCTTCACCTTGTTGAGGTATTTGACATAGATGTTGGTGATCGCCAGCACCATGATCAGCACGATGTAGGCGAGCGCGCAGGAACGCCCGGTCTGCCATTCCTGGAACGCCATCTTGTAGAGCCGGATCGAGATCAGCTCGGCCGTCGGCTGGCTGGTCAGGATGTAGGCGAGGTCGAAGGTCTTGAACGCCTCCATGGTGCGGAAGATGACCGCGATCATCAGGATCGGCGCAACCAGCGGCAGCGTTATGCGGAAGAAGGTGTAGAACGGCCCGGCCCTGTCGATCGCGGCTGCCTCGTAGAGATGCTTGGGCACGGCCGACAGGCCGGCCAGCGACAACAGCATGACGAAGGGCGACCACATCCAGATGTCGGTCAGCGCAACCGCATAGAGCGCCATTTTCGGATTCGACAGCCATTCGAAGGTGCCGAGGCCGAGCGCATAATTGATGATGCCGAAGGACGGATCGTAGAGCAGCTTCCAGAACAGGCCGACGACGGCCATCGACAGCATCATCGGCAACAACAGGAGCGTCGTCAGCAGGCCCTTGAGCGGAATGTCGCGATTGAGCAGCATGGCCACGCCGAAGCCGACGAGCAGCTGGCCGGCGACCGAGATGATGACGTATTTTGCGGTGATGGCGAAGTTGGACCAGACATAGGGATCGCTGAGCAGGTCGCGATAGTTTTGCAGCCCGACGAAATTCGCCGCCGCGCTGGTCGAGGCGCGGAAATCGGTGAACGAATAGCCCAGCGAATAGATCAGCGGGAAGATGTTAAAGACGATCAGAAACAGGATCGTCGGGATGATGAAGAGATTGCGGATCGAAATGTCGCTTAGACCGCGAGCGGCGGCCCGCGAGGACCTGTCCAGCGTGGTGATCATTGTGGTCGCCAAGACCCTGCTCCCAGTTCAGAAATCAGAAAGATTTCAAAAATCAGAAAAAGAAACGGAGGAGGCACGAACGCCCCCTCCGTGAAACTTCATACTTATTGGCCGCGGCCGTATTTCTTGAAGGTCGCGTTCCAGTCGGCTGCCAGTGCGTCCAGCGTCTCCTTGGCGGTGCCTTCGCCGCCGATCATGTAAGGATAGATGCGCTGGTTAAGCTGCTGCAGCAGTTCAGCGTATTCCGGAACCGCCCAGAAGTCCTTGACCTTGAACATGGTCTCGTAGAACGCCTTGTTGTAGGGCGTGGCGTTCTGGAATTCGGGCGACTTGAGCACGGCGGCACTGCAGGTGTAGCCGCCAAGCGCTGCCCATTTCTTCTGGGTCTCGTCCTTGATGAACCATTCCAGGAACTTCGTCGCCTCTTCCTGCTTCTGCGAGTAGGAAACGATGGAGATGCCCTGACCGCCGAGTGCGGCGAACTGGTCGCCGCCAGGTCCGGCTGGATTGGCGAAGAAGCCGGTGTTCTTGGCGTTCGGGTTCGACGCCTCGTTGATCAACGAGGGGAAGAACGCGAAGTAGTTCATGCTCATCGCGGCCAGGTTTTCAGTGATCGCCTGGTTGTCCTCGACGAAGAACGACTTGGCCCAGCCCGGAGGCGTGAACTTGTAGAGTTCCTTGTAGGCGTCGAGCGCCGCGATCGCCTTGTCGGAGTTGATGAAGCCATCGACCTTGTAGGTCTTATAGTCACCCAGCTCGCCGCCAAAGGAGAACAGCGCGTTTTCGAAGCCCATCGCCATCGCGTCATAAGAATTGTCGGTGTAGATGGCGATGCCGTATTTTTTCTGGTCCGGCCGGTAGAAGAATTCGGCGATGTCGCGTAGCGCCTTGAAATCCTTCGGCACGTCGAGATCGTAGCCATACTTGGCCTTGAAGGCTTCCTTTTCCTTGGGGTCTTCGAACCAGTCCTTGCGATAGGACCAGCCGACGGCGTCGCCTTCGAGCGGAATGGCCCAGTACTTGCTGCTGCCGCCCGGATATTCGGCATAGTATTTCACCGTGGCCGGTGCCATCACTTCACCGACCTTGTGCTTGTTGAAGAAGTCGGTCAGGTCGACATAGTGGCCACCGGTCGAGCCAGCACCAAGCCATTGCGAGTCGCCGACGACCATATCGTAGGCGTCGCCATGGGCGTTGAACTCGGTGAAGGCCTTGGTCTGGAAGTCGGGCCACGGTGTGGTTTCCACCGTGATCTTGACGCCGGTCTCCTTCTCGTACTCGTTGCCGAGTTCCTGCAGGTAATTGGCCGGATCCCATTCCGCCCAGAAGATTGTAAGTTCCTTTTCCTGCGCGTAGACGGACGTTCCGCAGGCGAGCACTAGGCCGATACCAGCAAGCAAGCTGGTCATTGTCTTGCGCATAATGATTTCCTCCCTTGTGCGCATTCTACCGCGTCATGCGAGCCGGCGGCGAGGCCGGCCCTGGTAGTCCTCCCGTGACGGCACCGTTCCGGTTTTTGAGCCTCCTCGCTCGACCGAAACGGATCTCAGCCTTCACCTTTGATCCGCTTTATTTGTCCTGATCTGGTATTACCAATTTAAGAGGAACGTCAAGCCCTTTCTTGGGCGGTGGCGGACACGCAGACAAGTTGGCTTCTGCGATATCTGCCTGTTTTCCCTGAATTTTCCTACTCCTTGATACATGAATGCCTTACTTGGGCCGCTGCATCGCTAGTAGCATGAATAGCCAGGTTGAAAATCTGGTCGAACCAGATTGGCGTCATCTCACGGCGGTCGTCGGCGCGATCCCATCTCCTTCAATCATCGATTCGGTCATAGCCGCGCGCACAAGAGCGCCGGCCGCCCATTGCGCAACCGACATCATACTGCGGCTATCCAATCCCCATATATCCTTTAAAACGATCAGCACCTCAACACCGAAGATCAATGACAGCGCCTGCGCGAGCCGCTTGAATTCGCGCGGCGGCAACCGGCCTTTGAGTGGCGCGATCGCATCTTTCAAAAGATCGACGCGATGGCCGCGCGTGAAGGCAGGTTCGCCGTCAAGCGTGCCTGCCTGTCGCTGCGCCCACTGGTCGAGCGACAGTTTCAGCGCCGCCTTGAACGTCGCTTCGAAGACCTCGATGCGCGGCATGGCGGTCTCGAACAGCTCGGCGACCCGGCGCTCGGGATCGGCAGAGCTCGATTTCCACGTAAGGATCGGCCCAAGCCCCTCATCGACCACCGCCTGCACCAACGCCGCTTGGCTCGGAAAATACCGATAGGCGGTGGCGCGCGAGACCTCCGCTGCCTCCGCCACCTCGCTGACGGAGGGCGTGGCGCCCGCCTGCATCAGCTTTGTCGCCGTCTCAAGCATGAGACGCCTGGTGCGCGCGCGGGCCCCGCGCTCTACTTGGGGGTTCGGCCCTTGGCTGGCATCGTCGTCCATTGCCGCTTGTTGACGTGAGACATTCATGTCAATACGATACGCGTGTCTCAAAAAATTGCAATGGCCCTTCGCGCCGTCGAACGGCCGGGCAAAAAGGGGCGGCAGCGCCGAGCACGCCCAAGACCGGGGAAACGCGATGAAGCGCATCTATGTGGTGGGCACCGCCGACACCAAGGGCGAGGAACTCGCATTTCTGGCCGATGCGGTCGCGGCTACCGGCGCTTCGATTGCCCGTGTCGACATCGGAACACGCGGCGCGACCGTGCCGGTCGATGTTTCGGCAGACGAGGTCGCCAGCCACCATTCCGAGGGTCGCAATGCCGTGCTCGGCGTCGACGATCGCGGCACCGCGGTGGCGGCGATGGCTGCCGCCTTTGCCCGGTTTGTCCAGTCGCGCAGCGATATTGCCGGGATTATCGGCATTGGCGGCGGTGGCGGCACCTCGATCATCACCGCAGGCATGCGCACGCTGCCACTCGGTCTGCCCAAGATCATGGTTTCGACGTTGGCCTCGGGTGACACCGCGCCTTACGTCGACATCTCCGACATCGTCATGATGCCGTCGGTGACCGACATGGCCGGCCTCAACCGGCTTTCGCGTGTCGTGCTGCACAATGCCGCCCAGGCGATATCAGGCATGGCGACAAAGCCGGCGCCGCCGCCCGAGGGCAAACCGTCGCTCGGCCTCACCATGTTCGGCGTCACCACGCCATGCGTGACCGCGATCGCCGATGAGCTTCGTTCGACTTATGACTGCATGGTCTTTCATGCCACCGGCACCGGCGGCCGCACCATGGAAAAATTGGCCGACAGCGGCCTGTTGTCAGGCGTCATCGACATCACAACGACCGAAGTCTGCGACTTGGTGCTTGGCGGCGTGCTGCCGGCGACCGAAGATCGCTTTGGCGCCATCGCCCGCACCGGGCTGCCTTATGTGGGCTCGGTCGGCGCGCTCGACATGGTCAATTTCTGGGCGCCGCCGACAATTCCGGAACGCTATCGCGGCCGGCTGTTCTATGAGCACAATCCAAACGTCACACTGATGCGCACCACTGCCGACGAAAGCAGAACGATCGGCGAATGGATCGGTACAAGGCTGAGCCTCTGCCAGGGTCCGGTTCGTTTCCTCATTCCGGAGAAAGGCGTGTCGGCGCTCGACATTGAAGGCGGCGCCTTCTTCGACCCTGAAGCCGATGCCGCTTTGTTCGGGGCGATCGAGCGTACCATCAAACCGGCCAAAACGCGGCGCGTGCTGCGCCTGCCGCTTCATATCAACGACCCCGAATTCGCCTGGGCTGCCACGACGGCCTTCCTCGACATCGCCAGACAGTGAGACACCAAGACATGGCCGCCATACCGCGCAAGAAAATCCTGGAGAAATTCCGCAAGATGATCGCGGACGGCGTGCCGATCGTCGGCGGCGGTGCCGGCACCGGCCTGTCGGCCAAGGCAGAGGAAGCCGGCGGCATCGACCTGATCATCATCTACAATTCCGGCCGCTACCGCATGGCCGGGCGCGGCTCGGCCGCCGGCCTGCTCGCCTATGGCAACGCCAACGAGATCGTCAAGGAAATGGCCTACGAAGTGCTGCCGGTAGTGAAGAAGACGCCTGTGCTGGCCGGCGTCAACGGCACCGATCCCTTCGTCATCATGCCGCTGCTTTTGGCCGAGTTGAAGACGATGGGCTTTTCCGGTGTGCAGAACTTTCCGACCATCGGACTGTTCGACGGCCAGATGCGGCAGAGTTTTGAAGAAACCGGCATGGGCTTCGGGCTCGAGGTCGACATGATCGCCGAGGCTCACAAACTCGACCTGTTGACCACGCCCTATGTCTTCAACCCAGACGAGGCGCGCGCCATGACAACAGCTGGCGCCGACATCGTCGTCGCCCATATGGGGGTGACCACCGGCGGCTCGATTGGCGCGACATCGGCTAAATCGCTGGACGACTGTGTGAGCGAGATCGACGCCATCGCCAAAGCGGCACGCTCAGCGCGCGAGGATATGATCCTGCTTTGCCATGGCGGGCCGATCTCGATGCCGGACGACGCCAGATATATTCTCGAGCGCTGCAAGGGCCTGCACGGGTTCTATGGCGCCAGTTCGATGGAGCGGCTGCCGGCGGAAGCCTCAATCGCCAGGCAGACGGCGGATTTCAAGGCGGTCACGTTCGGCGCTGCGTAGAGACCAGCAAACAGAAGGGTGGAACGATGACCGACAACAGCAAGGTATTCGTATATCCAAAAGACGTCAGCGCCTTCGGCTTCGACTGGGGCAGGCTGTCGCTGACGGTCGCTCCCGAAGTGAACGGCGCAAAGCGATTTTCCGGTGGTGTCGTCGACCTACCGTCAGGCAAAGGCCATACGCGTCATAACCATCCGGGTGCGGAGGAGATCATCTTTGTCATCTCAGGCAATGGCGAGCAGATGGTCGAAGACGAGAAAGGCAACCCGGTCGTCGAGAAAGTCGGCCCCGGCTGCACCATCTATGTGCCGGAAAGCCGCTTCCACTCGACGCTCAATACCGGCGACGGGCCGATGCAGCTTTTCGTCGTCTATTCGCCGGCAGGGCCGGAACTGGCATTGCGGGAGTTGCCGGATTTCAGGTTGATGCCGCCGGGCGGGAAGTGAGATAGAAGGCGCCTAAGCCCCACCCCTGTTCCAGCCCCTGCCCCGATCGCCGAACATGACGTAACCGGCATCGGTCACCGCCACCGTGTCCTCCAGCTTGATGAAGCCGCGCGTCGGGTGGAGCATGGTCGTCTCGACCGAAAGCACCATGTTCTTCTCCAGCGGCTTTGCGGCATAGGTGCCTTCATAGGTCACCGGATGGTTGGTCATCAGGAACGGCGCTTCATGCGTGATCAGCCCCATGCCATGCGCGAAGAAATCAGTATAGGCCGCAACCTTGGATTTCTTCAGAACGCCTTCGGCATGAGAAATCATGTCACCGCCCAGCGTGCCCGCCTTGACCTTGGAGAAGGCCGCCTGCTGCACTGTCTCGATCTCGGCCAGCAGATCCTCGAGTTCGGCGTCAGGGTCGCCCAGCACGCCCATGCGGCAAAGATCGCCGATATAGCCGTGGTAGTTGCCGCCGGAATCGATCGACATCACCTCGCCCTTCCTCCACGCCTGCGGCGAGGCGGCGCGGTTGTGGCTGGAGCCTAGCGTCAACAGGCAATATTCGAAATGCGCGCCGCGATTGGTCTCCTCGCGCCTGAGCTGTTCGATGATCTCGCTCTTGGTCGTGCCTTCGCGTGCCCAGCCGATGGTCGCCAGCATGGAATCGGTGATCAGCTCAGAAGCGATGCGCAGCTTTTCCAGCTCCGCCTCGGTTTTGATTGCCCGCATGCGCTCCAGCATATCAGTCGCATCGATCAGCTTGGCATCCGGCAGCGCGTTGCGGATCAGGATATAGGCGTCGGACGGCAGGAAGGCGGGCTCGATGCCGATGCGGGCATTGCCCTTGCCGATCTTTCGCAAATGCTCGACCGCCAGATTGGCGGCATCGAGCGTACCCCAGCAGGCGGCATGCAGTGTCGGCGTCCAGAACGGATGATTCTGGTGCTCGCCGCCTTCCATGCGGTTGCCGATATAGGCGGCATGCTCCGGCCCACCTTTCTCATAGACGACGACAGGCAGATAACGGCTGTGGCCGATTGCATCCATGGCGGCGAAGAAGATGAACTTGTAGCCGCCAAGCAGATATTGCGTGTTGTGCTTGGAGGTGGCGAGCAGCACGTCGATGCCGGCCTCCTCCATCAGCTCGTCCACCCTGGCCTGGTCGAACGGCACGCTGCCGACGGCATTCTTGCCTGGGGCAATGTTCATGTCTCTCTCCCTGAAATTCCTTAGCCGGCCGCTCGCCGGCACCGGCTTTTCCGGCTCTGAACCTCGGCTATGCTTAAATCTGCATCATTTTGCCCGATCTGGTCCAGCCAGAACGGGCGAACCAGCCCTAAAAGCTGCTCCACCTGCTGCACTGTACTCCAGTCTGGTCCTGCTAGAACCGCGCGTCGAACCGTTTTCTGTACAACTGGTCCAGCGGACGGAAATTTCAAAGCCACGTAGAGATGCGCCAATTCCGTCTTTGGCGAAACCCCGCACAAGGCCCATAATCAGCTTTGCAGGATGCTTACGAGCGTCCGCGGGGTACGGCGGACCCGGCCGGGTCCGCGGAGAGGACGGAGTTCGATCATGCCAGAGTTCACCATTTCCAGACGTACGATGCTGGCCGGTTCGGCATTGCTGTTGGCCTCCACCGCCATGCCGACGATCGGCTCGGCGCAGACGCCGAGAAAGGGCGGACGACTGGTTGTCGCCGCCGATTCCGAGCCGCGCAATCTCAATCCGGCGATTGTCGCCTCGAACGGCGTCTTCTTCATCTCGAGCAAGATCGTGGAAACCTTGGCCGAGGCCTCCTTCGGCGGCAAGGACGGGCTCGATCCGCGCCTGGCGCTCAGCTGGGAAGGTGCCGCCGACGGCCTGTCGGTGACGTTCAAACTGCGCGAGGGCGTCAAATGGCATGATGGGAAGCCATTCACCTCAGCCGATGTCGCCTTCTCGGCGCTGCAGGTCTGGAAGCCGCTGCAGAATCTCGGCCGCACCGTGTTCAAGGATCTGGAGGCGGTCGACACGCCGGACGAAACCACCGCCGTGTTCAAATTCGCCAAGCCGACACCGTTCCAGCTGATCCGCAACGCCTTGCCGGCGCTGAGCAGCGTGGTGCCCAAGCACATCTACGAGACCGGAAAGATCGAGGACAACCCGGCCAACAACGCCCCGATCGGCACCGGACCGTTCAAATTTGCCGAATACAAGCCCGGCGAATATTACCGGCTGGAGAAGAACACCGATTATTGGGACAAGGACGAGCCCTATCTCGACGAGATCATCTATCAGGTGCTGCCGGACCGCACGTCGGCGGCCAGCGCCCTGGAAGCCGAAGAGATCCAGCTCGCCGCCTTCTCCGCCGTGCCCCTGGCCGATCTCGACCGCATCTCCAAAGTGCCCGGTGTCAAGGTGATCACCAAGGGTTATGAAGGGCTGACCTACCAGCTCGTCGTCGAGATCAATCATCGCCGCAAGGAGCTGGCCGACCTGAAAGTACGCCAGGCGATCGCTCACGCCATCGACAAGGATTTCGTCGTCAAGACGGTATTCCTTGGCTATGCCGCCACCGCCACTGGCCCGGTGCCGAAAAACGACCCGCAATTCTACACCGCCGACGTGCCGACCTACGCCTTCGACGTCGCCAAGGCCAACGCCTTGCTTGACGAGGCCGGCTACAGCCGGGGCGATGACGGCAAGCGCTTTTCACTGAGGTTGCTGCCGGCGCCCTACTTCAACGAAACCAAGCAGTTCGGCGACTATCTGCGCCAGGCGCTCGCCGCCATCGGCATCGACGCCCAGCTGGTCAACAACGACTCTGCCGCGCATATCAAGGCTGTCTACACCGACCACGCCTTCGACCTTGCAGTCGGGCCGCCGGTGTTCCGCGGCGATCCGGCGATCTCGACCACCATCCTGGTGCAGAGCGGCATTCCCGACGGCGTGCCCTTCTCCAACCAAGGTGGCTACAAGAATGCCGATCTCGACGCCCTGATCGCCAAGGCATCGGAGACGCTCGACACCGCCGCCCGCACCGAACTCTACAAGGAGTTCCAGAGAAAAGTTGCCGCCGACCTGCCACTGATCAACGTCGCCGAATGGAGTTTCATCAGCGTCGCCCGCGATACGGTCAACAACATCGCTAACAACCCGCGCTGGGCAGTATCGAACTGGGCGGACACTTGGCTGGCGGGGTAAGGAAGTCTCTCCAGACTTGCGTGCCGCTTGTGTGGGTGCTCAGCTTCAGCGATGAGAGCTTTTTCGCGCCCCCTCTGTCCTGCCCTCTTTGCCATCACTTGGCATCTCCCCCACGAGCGGGGAGATCGGCTGTCATTGTCGCTTTCGCCAATCTCCAGCGTTGCAAGACGGCCGGCAACGCCGAAGCTGCCAATCTCCCTCCTTGTGGGGGAGATGTCCGGCAGGACAGAGGGGGGCGCCGTAGAGCGCGGCACCGAAGACTTGGCTCTCCTATCGGCGTTGCGCCATGACCCGCGCCGTCATCCTCCTTCGCCGCCGTCTCGTCGGCAGCATCTTCGTGCTGCTGATTGTCGTCATTGGCACCTTCCTGCTGCTCGAAGCCGCTCCCGGCGACGCGGTCGATGCCTATATCGTCTCGACCGGCGGCGACGCCGGCATGATCGAGCTGTTGCGTCACCGCTGGGGGCTCGACCAGTCTGAGCTGACGCGGCTGGCCAATTACCTTTGGGCGCTGCTGCATCTCGACCTTGGCCAGTCGGTCACCTTTTCGCGGCCGATCCGCGAAGTCGTCCTCGAGCGCCTGCCCAACACGCTTCTGTTGATGGGGAGCGCCACCGCGCTCTCCTTCGGCCTCGGCTCGGCGCTCGGCATCTATGCCGGCGCCAGACCCGGCAGCTTCCGTGATCGTTTCCTGTCCATCGGCTCGCTGGCGCTCTATGCCGTGCCGGGCTTCTGGCTCGGGCTTGTGCTGATCATTGTCTTCGCCGTCGACCTGCGCTGGTTTCCGATCGGCGGCATCGAGAGTATCGTCTCGGCCAGGACCGGCCTCGATCGCGCCGCCGATATCGCCCGCCATCTCGTCCTGCCGGTTTCGGCGCTCGGCTTCATTTATCTCGCGCTCTATCTGCGCATGACGCGCGCCGGCATGGCCGAGGTGTGGCGACAGGACTTTGTGCTGGCCGCCCGTGCCAGGGGACTTTCCCGCCGTCGCATCGTGCTCGCTCACGTCGCCCGTAACGCGCTGTTGCCGCTGGTCACCATGCTCGGCCTGCAATCCGCGCAGATGTTGGGCGGCAGCGTCGTCATCGAGAGCGTCTTTTCCGTCCCCGGCCTCGGCCGGCTGGCGCAGGAAGCAGTGGCCGCGCGGGATACCCCACTACTGCTCGGCATCATTCTCGTCAGCGCCGTCCTGGTCGTCATCATCAACCTTCTCGTCGACATCGCCTACGCCTTCCTCGATCCGCGCGTTGGGGCCAGTGGGGCCGGCGCGTGAGCCCGCTTCGCCGCTTTCTCCGGACCCCGGAAGCGATCGCCGGCGCGGTCATCCTGGCGGCGCTGTTTGCCATGGCTTTTGCCGCGCCTTTGTTGTTTCCCGGCGATCCGCAGGCGATTGCCGGACCGGCATTGCTGCCGCCCCTCCAGGACTGGTCGCTGCCGCTCGGCACCGACCGGCTCGGCCGCGACGTGCTAGCCGAGCTTCTCCACGGCGCCCGCACCTCGCTGGCGGTCGGGCTGGCAGCAGCAGCCGTCGCCCTTGCCGTCGGCGCCATAATCGGCACGTTGGCCGGCTTTGCTGGCGGCGTTGTCGACGAGATGCTGATGCGCATCGCCGACGCGTTCCAGACCGTGCCAGCCTTCCTGCTGGCTTTGGCTTTCGTGAGCATCGTCGGGCCGTCGCTCGGCGTCGTCGTCGCGGCGATCGCGCTTGGCGCCTGGACCGGACCGGCACGCGTGGCGCGGGCCGAAGTGCTGTCGATCCGCGAGCGCGATTTTGTTGCCGGCGCCCGCGTCATCGGCATGCATCCGCTGGAGATCGCCTTGCGCGAGGTGCTCCCCAATACGCTGCCGCCGGTAATGGCTTTGTCGTCGGTGATCGTTGCAGCGGCGATTCTCACCGAAGCGGCATTGTCCTTTCTCGGCCTCGGCGATCCCAACCGGGTTACCTGGGGCGGCATGATCGCCGAAGGCCGCGCCGTGCTGCGCACCGCGCCCTTCCTGTCGATCATTCCGGGCGTAGCGCTCGTGCTCACCGTGCTCGGTGCGTATCTCACCGGCGAAGGCGTCGTAGAGACGACGGCGGTGAGGAGAAGCCTGTCGTGACGGCGCTTGCTTCGATCCGCAATCTGACGGTGACCTATCGCCGCGACGGCGCCGAGGTGGCGGCGCTGAAGAATGTCGGCTTCGACATCACGGCCGGCGAGCGCTTTGCCATCATCGGTGAAAGCGGTTCGGGCAAGAGCACGCTGGCGCTGGCCATTGCCGGGCTGCTGCCGGCCAACGCCAGGATCGAAGGCCGCATCGATTGGCTCTTGCCTCCGCCGCCAATGTTTGGTGCCAAGGCACCCCCCTCTGTCCTGCCGGACATCTCCCCCTCAAGGGGGGAGATCGGTAGTTTCGCAGCCGGTTCCTTTCCGCCAGCTTCGGTGATTGGCGAAGGCAGAGATGAAAGCGCAATCTCCCCCCTTGAGGGGGAGATGTCCGGCAGGACAGAGGGGGGCGCGACAGAGCGCCGACCATTTGTCATTGCGACAAGCCACACCCCCATCGGCGGCCGCGACATCGGCTTCGTTTTCCAGGACCCATCCGCCAGTCTCGACCCGGTGATGCCAATCGGCAAGCAGATCGCGGAAGTCGCCTGCACTCATCTCGGCCTCAGTTGGCGAGACGCCTATGCCAAAGCAAAAACCCTGCTCGAGCGCGTCCGCCTGCCCGATCCGGACGCTGCCCTCTGCGCCTTTCCACACCAGCTCTCGGGCGGCCAGAAGCAGCGTGTCGCGATCGCCGCAGCGATTGCGGCCGGGCCGAAACTGCTGATCGCCGACGAGGCGACCAGTGCGCTGGACACCATCGTGCAGGCCGAGATTGTCGGGCTGATCCGGCGACTGGTGGCCGAGGACGGTATGACGCTGCTGTTCATCAGCCACGACATTGCGCTGGCCGCTGAGCTTGCAGAGCGCATAGCGGTGTTCCGGCATGGCGAGCTGCTCGAGCTCGATTCGACAGCCCAAATCGTCAATGCCCCGCGGCACGCATACACTCGTGTGCTGCTTGACGCTCATCTCGGCCTCGACGCCGAGCCGCTGTTGCGGCGAACATGACCGACCCACTGCTCGCCGTTTCCGGCCTGACCAAACGATACAGTCGCGGCGGCAAGACCATCGCCGCGGTCGACGACGTCTCCTTCCACATCGACCCCGGCGAGACGCTGGCGCTGGCCGGACCTTCCGGCAGCGGCAAGTCGACGATAGCTCGTCTAGTGCTCCGGCTCATCGAATTCGATACCGGCCGTATCGAATTTGAAGGCAGCGATTTCCTGTCGCTGAACGGCGCTGCCTTGCGCGGCCGGCGCACTCGTCTTCAGATGGTGTTTCAGGATCCGCTCGCCGCCTTGAACCCACGCGCCACAGTCGCGCGTGTGCTCGACGACCCCTTGCGCATCCATCACATTGCCTCTGGCCCCGAGCGCCCGCGCCGTATTGCAGCTCTGCTGGAACGCGTCGGCCTCAGCCCCGGTCTCGCCGGCCGCGCCATTCACGAAATTTCCGGCGGCCAACGCCAGCGCGTTGCAATCGCCCGCGCCATCGCCACGAAACCGTCGCTGGTCGTGCTCGACGAGGCCGTGTCGGCGCTCGACGTTTCGGTTCGCGCGCAGATCCTGCGGCTGCTGCTCGACCTTCAACGCGAGGAGCGCATCGCCTATCTGTTCATTTCGCACGATCTCGGCGTCGTCCGTGCCATCGCCCACCGCATCGCCATTCTGGACGGCGGGCGGATTGCCGAGCGCGGCGATGCCCGCACCGTCATCGACGCGCCGCAATCCGCGATCGGCAAGGCGCTGGTGGCGGCAGCGCCAAGACTTTCGAGGATCGAACAGGACGCATCATGACCGACGCCGAAGCCAGAGCCGAAAAACTGTCGCGCGAACTCGATTCCGCCTTCCGCAACCGTGCCGATCTCTATCGTCTGTTGCTCGACGAGCTGACCGCGGAAGTTGGCGCGGAAAAGGCTGAGGCGATCATGATCCGCACCATCGAACGGCGAGGCAGGGAGGTTGCGGCGGCGGCCTTCGCCGATTTCGGCCCCAACGACGCACCGGCGATTGGCGAGGCGTTCCTAGCCGTCAGCCCGGATGGCGGCCGCATGTATCCGACCGATGTCGAACGCGGCCCGGACCGCATCGCCTTCAGGGTCAGGCGCTGCCCGCTGAAGGACGCCTGGGTCGAAGCCGGCATCGACGACGAGAAGCTCGCCACGCTCTGCCGCATCGCCGGCGCCTTCGATCGCGGCCTGTTCGAGGCCACCGGAGTGCGCTTCGACAACGTCACCTGGACGGCGGGCCACGGTTCCGGCTGCTGCCACATCGCCTTGACCAACCGCGATGCCGGTTAGAGCTGCAGCTCGAGCCGTGTCGGCGAAGAAGTAGAGTTCCGTTCCGTTGGGCAGCACGGAGCCAAACACCCCGGCGCCATAAGGCAAGCGGGAATTTTGATGTGTGCATTGCAAGGAATTCGTGCGGACAGGATCTGCCTCGGTGTCCCGCTGTGTCGGCTTCGTTGCTAAGTGTCCGGGTTGCTAAGTGTCCGGCCGGAGACGTCTTTGTGGGTTCATGGTTGTGGCCTCGAGCCACGGCAATCAAATCAATCCGAGATTCTGTCGGATTGCGGCATCCTTGTTCGTCTTCTGTAGGGGAGTTCCTGGAGGTGAACTATGAGCGAATTGCCGGTGGTCAAAACGCGACGCAAAGGCAAGACCCTTACGCAGAGCATGCTGATCCCAACCGAGAAAATGGTCGCTGACGAACTCCGGGCTGCAGGACCTGGGCACTTTTCGGACCTTGCAGAGTTACGACGTAAGCTCGCGGCAAAATACGGAGCAGACGCCTGCTGCCCAGTGACTGTGCGGCGGCACCTGGTGCATATCAGTCAAGACGGCAGCGCGCCCTTTTGGCGCGTCGTAAATCCCGATCGGCCATTCGCCCGACGTATGAGAGGTGGATCGGAGCACATACGCGAAAAATTGGCCGCGGAATGCTAAAGTGTCCTGTCGCCGTACTTCAGCGCATACGAAAACGGCCCGCACAAGGCGGGCCGTTTTCGAATTTGGTTGCGGGGACAGGATTTGAACCTGTGACCTTCAGGTTATGAGCCTGACGAGCTACCGGGCTGCTCCACCCCGCGTCAACCCTAGAAGTAAGCCTTGGCTCACTGGATTCAAGCTTCTGCCAAATGAAAGGCCGCTTGCGCGGCCCGATATCCCGTTGGCGGGCCTGTTCGTAAGGAGAAGATTAAACAACGTGCGCTTGGCAGACCTGGCAGCGACCTACTCTCCCGCGTCTTGAGACGAAGTACCATCAGCGCTGGAGCGTTTCACGGCCGAGTTCGGAATGGGATCGGGTGCAGCCGCTCCGCCATAACCACCAGGTCGGCAAAACGCACGTTGCTCGAGAAGCTGTTTTCTGTGCCATCCATCTCGGCGCAATCCAAGGATTGTCACCAGAAATGGGCATTAGGAATGAGAACGATCAAGCCGATCGAACTATTAGTACCGGTAAGCTTCAAGCGTTGCCGCTCTTCCACACCCGGCCTATCAACGTGGTCGTCTTCCACGGTTCTCAGGGAATACTCGTTTTAAGGTGGGTTTCCCGCTTAGATGCCTTCAGCGGTTATCCCGTCCGGATATAGCTACCCTGCTATGCGGCTGGCGCCACAACAGGTCCACCAGAGATCCGTCCATCCCGGTCCTCTCGTACTAGGGACAGATCCTTTCAATATTCCTACACCCACGGCAGATAGGGACCGAACTGTCTCACGACGTTCTGAACCCAACTCACGTACCGCTTTAAATGGCGAACAGCCATACCCTTGGGACCTGCTCCAGCCCCAGGATGCGATGAGTCGACATCGAGGTGCCAAACAACCCCGTCGATATGGACTCTTGGGGGTCATCAGCCTGTTATCCCCGGCGTACCTTTTATCCGTTGAGCGATGGCCCTTCCACGCGGGACCACCGGATCACTATGACCGACTTTCGTCTCTGCTCGACTTGTCAGTCTCGCAGTCAGGCAGGCTTATGCCATTGCACTCAGCGAACGATTTCCGACCGTTCTGAGCCCACCATCGCGCGCCTCCGTTACTCTTTAGGAGGCGACCGCCCCAGTCAAACTACCCACCATACATTGTCCCGGACCCGGATAACGGGCCGCGGTTAGACATCCATAGTGATAAGGGTGGTATTTCAAGGGTGGCTCCACCTGAGCTGGCGCCCAGGTTTCAAAGCCTACCACCTATCCTACACATGCCACTACGAATGCCAATGTAAAGCTATAGTAAAGGTGCACGGGGTCTTTCCGTCTAACCGCAGGAACCCCGCATCTTCACGGGGAATTCAATTTCACTGAGTCTATGCTGGAGACAGCGGGGAAGTCGTTACGCCATTCGTGCAGGTCGGAACTTACCCGACAAGGAATTTCGCTACCTTAGGACCGTTATAGTTACGGCCGCCGTTTACTGGGGCTTCGATTCAGAGCTTGCACCCCTCCTCTTAACCTTCCAGCACCGGGCAGGCGTCAGACCCTATACGTCGTCTTGCGACTTCGCAGAGCCCTGTGTTTTTGATAAACAGTCGCTACCCCCTGGTCTGTGCCACCCTCCCATGCTTGCGCATGAAAGGGTCACGCTTCTTCCGAAGTTACGCGTGCAATTTGCCGAGTTCCTTCAGCATAGTTCTCTCAAGCGCCTTGGTATACTCTACCAGTCCACCAGTGTCGGTTTCGGGTACGGTCTATAAGGAGGAGCTATTTCCTGGAACCACGCAGCAGCCCTTTCAATCCGATAAGATTGGACTACCTCAATGATCCGTCACTTCCTCCAGGCCCACGAATATTAACGTGGTTCCCATCGTCTACGCATTTCTGCCTCGACTTAGGGGCCGGCTAACCCTGCTCAGATTAGCTTTAAGCAGGAACCCTTGGACTTTCGGCGGGGGAGTCTCTCACTCCCCTTACGTTACTCATGTCAGCATTCGCACT